>CAZASS010000110.1:0-7025 GCA_964487835.1 uncultured Acidobacteriota bacterium
TTCTAACGCAAGTGACTGCTTCACGATCCCTAAACCCTCACCATCTGTAATGAGCAAAAGCCTTGTTGGACTCCGCCATTCGATGAACATCCTCTTTTTTTCTAACGGCTGCACCTCTATTATCAGAAGCTTCTAAAACTTCCTTGGCCAGCCTTTCAAACATTGTTTTCTCTCCTCTTTCCCGGGCGTAACTCACCAACCAACGAATACCTAGTGAGGTGCGTCGACGCGGGCTCACTTCAATTGGCACTTGATATGTGGAACCACCAACTCTACGAGATTTTGTTTCCACGATCGGCTTAATGTTCTCTAAAGCCTTCCTTAAAATCGTCATAGGATCTTCACCTGTTTGCTCCCCTACTAGATTCATCGCTTGATAAAAAATTTGCTCTGCCGTGCTCTTTTTTCCTTGCAGCATAATTTTATTAATCAGACGACTAGCCAACTCGCTGTTGTACACAGCATCGGGAAGAACATCACGCTTAGGAACTTCTCTACGTCTTGGCATTTATTTTCTCCAGACACAAAAAAGCTGCAAAGAGCAACGTCCATGCAGCTAGTAAAACAGTCAGTTCTTTAGGCTTTAGGCCTTTTGGTACCGTATTTTGAACGGCTATTGTGGCGATCTTCCACACCAATGGCATCCAGTGTACCTCTGATAATGTGGTAACGAACCCCAGGAAGATCTTTCACTCGCCCACCGCGAATCAGCACAATTGAGTGCTCCTGGAGATTATGTCCAATCCCCGGGATATAAGTGGTAACCTCAATCCCATTGGTCAAACGCACACGAGCCACTTTGCGAAGTGCCGAGTTGGGCTTTTTGGGTGTCTGTGTGTATACACGAACACACACTCCCCTTTTCTGGGGACTCCCTTGTAGGGCAGGACTCTTTGTCTTCCCCTTAACCCTTCTTCTTCCTTTTCGAACTAACTGACTTAAAGTTGGCAATCCTTTTAACTCCTAAAAAAATTTTTCCCCTAAAAACAAAAAATGATGCCGAGGCACCATTCTCCACACCTTAGTGTCCAAGCAAATCAGGCCCAAAGTTTAGACCTACACACCTCCCGCTGTCAAGCAAAGGAAAGCGTTATCTTGCCAGCATTACCGAAAAATCACAAAGTTTTTCAAGTGCCTCTCTATCCCGTCTTGCTAGAGGAACTAATCTCCCAATTATCTCCCATTTTTAATTTAAGATAATCACCCTCTATTCTTCCTGTCGAAATGATTAATTCTGTTTAACTCATGAGGCATTTGCTTGCAGCTATTTGAACACACGTATACGATGTGAACTCTCTCAATTGGAATTTGCAATGTACCGTGTTTTTTTGTCGCTTTATTCAATTCTATACAGTTTGCTGCTCCCCCTTTACCTATTGGTGTTCATCTATCGTGTACTCTTCCAAGACAAAAGATTAAGTAGTTTTCTGCAAAGAATCGGCAAACCTCCCCAAATCCCAGATGATGCTTCAAAAGAACATTCTGCTATCCGGATATGGATTCATGCTGTTTCTGTAGGAGAAGTAAAAGCTATTAAACCTCTAATTGACACTCTAAAAACCGAACATTACCACCTACTTGTCTCAACAGTTACTCAAACAGGGCAAAAAATGGCCTCTGATCTTTTTGGTGATAAAGCCCAAATTTTTTACTTACCCCTAGACTGGCAGTGGATTTGTCGTCGCTACCTTACAGCCATCAAACCTAAAGTCATTCTCATAGCCGAAAGCGAGCTATGGCCCGGCTTTATTGCAGCTTCTCATTCCTTGAAAATTCCTACTCTAATCATTAACGGGAGGATATCTGATCGTTCTTTTCAAAAATATAAGCTAATACCCTTTTTGGCAAAACCGTTACTAAATCAAATAACTCAATGCTGTATGCAAACTCAAGAAGATAAAAGGCGTATTACAATTATCGGTGCTGCCCCATCTCGAGTTAACCGAATCGGAAACTTAAAATACGACTATCAACCCACTCAAAACTCTCAACAAAAGGACCTGATACAACTAATTCGCACAACAATGAAACCAAACAACAATGAACTACTTTGGGTTTGTGGCAGTACTCGGGAAGGAGAAGAAGAGATTCTTCTCGATATATTTAAAACACTTTCAGAAAGTTCTTCCTCACTAAAACTTGTTCTAGCTCCGCGACATCCCCATCGCACTCAAGACATCTGCAAACTAATTGAACAATATAAATTCACCTACCTGAAACGTTCCCTACTATTAAAACAATTGTCTTCTACACCCCAGATACTAATTTTGGACACGATTGGTGAATTATCCTACCTGTACCAACTTGCTGATTTAGTTTTCGTAGGAGGAAGCCTTTTCCCAACTGGAGGGCACAATATCATCGAAGCTGCTCACTTTGGAAAACCTATCCTATTTGGCCCTCACATGGACAACTTCAAAGAAATTTCTACTAGCTTTCAAAATTTGCATGCGGCCATACAGGTAAAATCGAAAACTGAGTTACTCCTACAACTTCAAGATCTCATTTCAAATCCAGCTACTCGAGAATTCTTGGGACATAACGCCAGAAAGGTAGTCAAAGAAAATCAAGGAGCAGTCAACCGAACAATTAAGATTGTGCAAAAATATATAAAAAGAGAGGATTCTAATTAAGATTGATAAGCAAAGAATAAGACTTGCTAACTAACTAGAACAAGCCTAATCGGTCAAACTAGAAACCATCGTCATGATCTACCTACTAACAAAACTTTATGCCCTGATTACTGTTTTCCGAGTCTTTCTTTATCGAAAAGGTGTTTTTCGCTGCCACCATCTTAAAAATCCCGTTGTTAGTATAGGCAATTTAACAGTCGGAGGAACCGGCAAAACACCTCTGGTCATCTTTCTAGCACAAACACTAAAAAAAGCTGGCTATCAACCAATTATTCTAACTCGTGGCTACAAAAGAAAGAGCAAATCTCCTGTATTGCTGGTAAGTGAGGGGGGGAAAATTCTCTGCACACCTGAAGAATGTGGTGATGAAGCCTATCTATTGGGTCAAACACTGGAAGAAATCCCAATTGTCGTCTCCAAAAATCGCTATATGGGTGGCCGATCTATCGAAGATCGCTATCAAAATGTAGTACACCTATTAGATGATGGGTACCAGCATTTAAAATTACATCGTGATCTCAATATCCTTGTTCTGGATGCTACCGATCCCTTAAACAAAACCCACCTGCTCCCGTTTGGACGCCTAAGAGAACCCCTTCAAGCACTACAAAGAGCCGATACAATAGTAATTAGTCGCTCCCACATTTCCTCTGATATTGATCTGATTGAAACCCAAATTCGCAAATGGAATCAATCCGTCCCAATTTCCTACTTCCACCATGACGTCATCGGATTATTTGATGCTAGAAATCATCAAAGACAACTTACTCCCCGGGACTTTCTAGGAAAAAAAATTGCTGCTTTGGCAGCAATCGGCAATCCTAGTGTCTTTCTCCACGATTTAGCCCATTACCAAATGAAAGTGGTTGAACGGTTTTTGTTTCGCGACCATCATTCTTTAACACAGGTCGAACTAGACCGAGTATTGGAACCTCTAAAACAGAAAAAGGTCCATGCAGTTATCACAACAGAGAAAGATGCTGTGCGATTAAAAAATCTTCATTTTGTAGATAAGCATATTTATGTTCTGCAAATAGAATTTCTACCTCAAGACTTGGAAACCTATAAGAAAAATTTTCTGGAAGAAATTAAATTTCTGTGTGAAAAAAATGATCAATAACGCTATCCATCACATCCTAATTAGAGGGACAAACTGGATTGGTGATTCAGTAATGTCACTGGCCGCACTCCGGGAACTCCGAAAGCAATTTCCTGACCATCATCTAGCATTATTTGTAAAACCTCCCATTGCTAACCTATTACAAGGTCAAGACATTGTTGACGAGATTATTACTCTAAAAGATAAGCAAACAACACTAAATCGCCTCTTCCGTTTCCCAAATAGAATCCGTCATTTTGACACAGCTATTTTGTTCCAAAATCACCTTGAAGCAGCCTTAGTTCCTTGGTTAGCAGGCATTCCAGAAAGAATTGGATATAGCCTACATGGAAGACATTTTTTATTAACTAATCGAGCATATCCTAGAGTTAAAAAAAGACATCTACA
Organism: uncultured Acidobacteriota bacterium; assembly: GCA_964487835.1. Taxonomy (GTDB): domain Bacteria; phylum Acidobacteriota; class UBA6911; order RPQK01; family JADFOI01; genus JAUXKG01. The sequence continues at coordinate 4,141 of CAZASS010000110.1, forward strand.
TCAAGTTTATTACTACCTAGACCTTCTTCATCAAGCAGGGCTGTCCTCAAATGACTATCTTAATGACCCTCACTTTGAACCAGATATCAGTCTGCGCCCCACTGCGGAAAGTCTTCATCATGCACAACATCTCATTGATCAATTTAATCTATCCACTAGCAAACCACTAATTGCTATTAGTCCAGGATCTGCTTACGGTCCCGTAAAACGTTGGTTTCCAGAACGCTATGCTGAATTAGCAGATCAACTCATTGAAAAGAAAAAAGCACAAGTTGTTTTCATCGGATCTCCTAACGAAATTCTTCTTGCTCAAAAAATTGAAAATCTAATGAGACAATCTCCTACAATTCTTACCGGTCTTACCACCCTCAACACTTTGCTAGGACTCTTTTCCCATTGTGATCTCTTAATTACCAATGATTCTGGACCAATGCATCTGGCAGCTGCTTTAAATATTCCACAAATTGCTCTCTTTGGATCAACTGATAAAATTGCGACAGGTCCTTTAAGCCCACAAGCTGAAGTGATTTATAAAGGTGTTGAATGCAGTCCCTGCCTTTTGCGAAAATGCCCTATTGATTTACGCTGCTTTTCATACATAGAAGTGGATGAAGTATATGAAGCTGTCATCACGAAGTTGGATAGCAATTGACGCTTCCCAATTTTCTCTGGATAAAGTTGATTGTAGATAGTCCTAAATTATAGATAGCTTAGTGGATAAGGCCTGTGTCAAAACGAGCAATATTTATGGATCGAGACGGAACATTAATTGAGGAAATGACATATCTAAATCATTTTGATCAGGTGAAAATTTATCCAGAAGCTCTCAGAGCAGTATCTCAAATAAACCAAAGCGGATCTTTAGCAGTAGTTGTAACTAATCAATCAGCAGTGGCTCGGGGACTTTTAAGCGAGAAGGACTTAGAAAAAATTCACTCTCTAATCAACCTAGAGTTCCAAAAACATGGCGCTCACATAGATGCATTCTATTACTGCCCTCACCATCCAGAAGCTGGAAATGGACCCTACACCCAAATCTGTGACTGTCGAAAACCAAAACCGGGAATGCTACTACGTGCCGCTCATGAACTCGACATCAAATTAAAAAAAAGCTACATGTTAGGAGATAAACTCGACGATGTAGAAACTGGACATCGAGCTGGATGCCAGTCCATTTTGGTAAAAACAGGCTATGGAAATAAGGCAGCGTCCTTGTATAACAAAGAATCATCCGATCCTCTATGTCAACCTGCCTACATTTCTAAAAATATTCTGGAGGGGGTGAAATGTATTTTGGAGCATCGCTTTGAAGAGCATCTTAAAAATCATTGATCAGTTTACCGACATTAATATTTTGGTACTCGGCGATTTCATACTCGACGAATTCATCTTCGGAGAGATTTCTCGGGTCTCCCGTGAAGCCCCTGTTCTAATTCTCAAATATCAAGAGAATAAGACCATTCCTGGGGGAGGTGCTAACGCGGCAGCCAATGTGGAAAGACTAGGAGGACAAGTCATCCCTGTTGGGTTTGTAGGAAATGATGAAACAGCTCAACACATAATATCCGCTTGGTCCGATAGAATCTCAAAAGATCACGTATTCAAAGAATCGGACTTTCACACTACTAAAAAAACCCGTATTTTAGCAGGCTCCTTTCACTCCTTTCGCCAACAACTAGTCCGAATCGATCATGAATATCAACACCAACTAAAAGAAAAACATGAGGAACGTCTAATAGAATCTTTGGTCCAACTTCTTCCAAAGGTGGATGCTCTTATCCTATCTGACTATAGCTTAGGAAATTTGACTCCACGAGTAATAAAAATAGCGATAAAATTAGCTGCAGACCAAAATAAGGTGGTAGTGGCAGATTCAAGGGATAATCCACATCTATTCTCTGGTGCGACCTCCATAACTCCTAATATTACAGAAATCGAAAAATCCCTATCTATTCAGATTGGCTCAGATCTATCTCATTTAGAATCTATAGCTTCAAATCTCTTAAAAAAATGGCATTTAGAGGCATTACTTATAACTAGGGGAAAACTTGGCATGTCTCTCTTTACCGAAGATCAAATCACTCATATTCCAGTTTTTGGAACCGACGAAGTGGCGGATGTTACCGGAGCTGGTGACACTGTCATTGCCACTTACACCATGGCTCTAGCCTCTGGAGCCTCTCACAATGAAGCTGCCCGGCTAGCAAATCATGCTGCTGGTTTAGTCGTTATGAAAAAAGGGACAGCCACTATCTCGCAATCGGAATTAATACGCGCGGTTCAATCTGAGTGGTAAAAAACAAAATTCGATATAATTAGAATGGTTCACTGCCAAAATTACTCCATCTGTCAGTCACTAATAGGAACGGAGAATATTTTCAAAAATTTATGAAGAAAAAAATTAAAACACTGACTGAAATGAGTAAACTCCTAGAACATCTGCGAAAAAAAGACACCTCCATAGTTTTTGTTAATGGCTGCTTTGATTTATTACATGTAGGACATACTCGCTATTTGCAAGCGGCCCGCAATTTAGTAGATATTCTGGTGGTAGGATTAAAAGGAGACAAATCAGTAAGAAAATTAAAAGGTCCACAGCGTCCATTAATGAATCAACAGGAACGTGCTGCAATTCTCTCTGCTCTTCGATGGGTTGATTACATTGTCATTTTTGACGATTTAACTGCAGATAAAGTTCTCCGTACTCTTAGACCTGACTTCCATGCCAAAGGTACTGACTATACTAAGGCAACTGTTCCGGAACGAAAAACGGTACTGGAATATGGAGGACAAATTGCTATCGTAGGTGATCCTAAAAATCATTCTACACGCCAAATTTTAAAGCAAATTTCAGAAAATGAGATTACAATAAACTCAGATTTTGG
>CAZASS010000111.1:0-7011 GCA_964487835.1 uncultured Acidobacteriota bacterium
ACGAAGCGCTTGGACATATCCACTTTTTTCTAAAATTTTTTCCAAAGCCAAATGGAACGGCAGATCCATAAATTGGCATAATTCTTGCAACAAACCATAAAAACGATCCAGCGCCATATGAGTTCTGCCCGGAAAACTGTTTTCCTGTAAACCCCTCTGCAAAGCAACCCACAAACTCACTCCTTCTTTTTGAGCAAACTTCTGCAGACGATCAAGAGTCACTTGCCCAATACCCCGGGGAGGCTGATTAATTACCCTTAGAAGCGATACATTGTCTTCAGGATTCTGTGCCAGACGGAGATATGCCAAAGAGTCTTTAATTTCTTTACGATGATAGAAACTCACTCCCCCGATAATATTGTAGGGTACTTTCAATCTCCTAAGGGCCTCCTCAAATTGTCTAGACTGAAAATTTGTCCGATACAAAATGGCCAGCCCGTGTTCTTCACGCTGCAGATGCTCATAACATTTTTCAGAAACATACATAGCTTCTAATTTGGCATTCGAAGCCACATAAAGATCAATTAATTCACCCTCATCAACATCGGTCCATAGTGTTTTCCCTTTTCGATCAACATTGTTTTCAACAACTCCTATTGCAGCATCCAAAATATTTTGGGTCGATCGATAATTCTGCTCTAACTTGATGATATGAGATCCAGGGTAATCGGTTTCAAAACGGAGAATATTTCCGATATCAGCCCCACGAAAAGCATAAATAGATTGATCTTCATCCCCCACGGCTGTGAGGTTTTGGTGCAAACAGGTTAAATGCTTGATTAATTCATATTGGGGACGATTAGTATCCTGATATTCATCAATCAAAAGATATTTATACCGATCACCATAACTCTCTTTAACATCCTGATTTTTGCTAAATAAATTTACTGTGAGCAAAATCAGATCATCAAAATCCATAGCATTTGATTGCTTTAAAAAACGCTGGTAGCCCTCATAAATTCGAAAAATCTCTTCAGCCTCGAAACTCTGTGAATGTTCTAAATAATCCTCTGGGGAATGGCTATTGTTTTTAGCATGGCTAATAGCAGCAAGAGACTTGTTAGGTGGCATCTGGCTATTAGTCAATTGCAGCTCCTTATAAACCGTCTTTAAAACCCTTTTTTGATCTTCTCTATCACAAATCATAAAGTTCTTTTGATAACCCAACATGTCCGCATGGCGGCGTAAGACTCGCACCGCAAAAGAATGGAAGGTACATACCAACGGAGTGGTGATAAATTGAGCTGAAAGTTGTTCGACTCTGCTCCTCATCTCGTTAGCCGCTTTGTTGGTGAAGGTAACTGCTAAAATTTGCTCAGGCTTAGAAATCCCCTGCTCGATCAAATGAGCAATTTTATAAGTGATGGTCCGGGTTTTACCACTTCCAGCCCCGGCAAGAACTAAAGTAGGACCTTCAGTGCGGGTTACAGCAGATCTCTGTTTTTCATTGAGTTGCTGTAAATAATCGTTTGAGGAACCGCTCATTTTCACCTTTACAACAATGGTCGGAAAAGCCCCAAGATACCATGAAAAGACGACACCCAAAAACAGAGATAGCCCTAGGTATTTCGAGGATTATAACAACCTAAATCAATGCCTAACACAGCACTCTAGAAGGTCATTCAATCAAGGACAACCTAGATTAGCACATAGGAAATTACCTGACGATAGGCTGGACTGGATTAAAAAATAAGTCACTAAAAACTTACTACTACTAACGAGTTACGCGCTCCACAAACTCATCAAGACCAGCAAGTGAGCCATTGTGGGTCGACTTGTATATGAACTCTAACTGCTGACGACAATGCTTTTGCCATTGAGTCTGATTTGCAGAACCCTTAGCAAAAGACTCCTGCGTAGCATCCAAATCTTTCAGCTTCCACTGACTCATCCCCATGCGATAATAAGCCTCGGCTTGTGTAGTTTTATCTGAACTCGCGTCCACAACTTTCTGGTAATTTGCAATACTAACGCTCCAAGCCTCCTCTTCAAACGCGCTACGACCTAGAACCCTGTAAACTTCAACTATGTTTTCACTATCAGAAGGATCTAAACCATCTATTGCCTGCTGCGCGTACTTAGCTGCCTTGCCAAATTCCTGCTGATTAGCAAGCCGTTTCGTTAGATCTAAAGCAATAGCGTGGCAATTAAGTGCCTCGAGGCTTTGACAAGCAATTTGGCCATATTCAGCATATTTCTCATAATCTTCAAGGGGTCTATAAGAATAGGCCAAAATATAAGCTACGCTGGGACTGGGCTTAACGGAATAGAGCTTTTCACCATATAAAATTGCTTCTTGAAAACGCTGTGCCTGGAGGGCCGACTCCGATGTCACATGAAGTAATGCAGATAGTATGTCTAAATCTTCCGGCAACAGTTCGAGCATTCTTTTACCCGCATCCACTGCCTTTCCAAACCCACCCTGCCCCTGATAGGACTGCATTAGCTTTACATATTCGGAGGCAGCATATTCAACTAATGCTGATTTTGGATTCTCTCCAACAAACTGAATGATCGCATCTTCCCTTTCTTCTGGAGGTGCATTGACAGCACTTTGGTAAACCTCGTACTCTTCCGGAGAGTATTGGGTTGCTCCCTTCAAAACTAGGAGAGAGAAGACCGCACAAGTCAAAATGGGTACGAAAAAAAGGCGTTTCGAAAAAAAATTAACATTCATAACAGCAATTGCCTCCACTAACGACGTTGCCAAGTATAACAGTCTGCAGGCGAACCCTGCTACATTTACCACATTTTTGCAAACACTATCAATCAAGAGATCAAGATGAACTCACGATTGAATATTTCCCGCAATTTAAAGGATTTTCCAAATGACTGAAAATCTTGCCTACCATTTGGAAAACATCTCTATCGATCGTATTGATCCACAAGATTGCCTGTTTTCGATTTCTCTACCATGGCTACCCCTAAATCGATTAACTCAATCCATCCATCAAAACGGACTTTGGTCCCCTCTCCACCTTCAGAAGAAAACTGATACTCAGTTCCGTATTATTATGGGATTTCGACGCTACCAAGCCATTAAAAATTTGGACATAAAAATTGTCCCCTGCTTAATCCGGCACGAGCAAAAACCTCTTGCATTATTCACACAGGCTTTGGAAGATAACCTGACAAAGCGCTCACTTCATTTAATGGAAAAAGCTCGAACTATTTTAAAACTCCATCGCGATTTTGAAGTTAGTCATCAGGATTTACTCGATGAGTACCTGCCCCTTTTGGATATTCGTGCAGACCGGTTTCATCTTCAACAACAACTTGATCTAGCTTCCCTTCCCTTGTATTTACAACAGGCCATAGGCAACCTTTTGGAAACGGAAATGGCGCTTAAAATTTCACGATGGAAAACAGAAGAACAAAAATTCTTTATTCACCTCATTTCAAAATTCCAACTGGGCAAAAACAAACAAAAAAATTTGTTTACACTATTAGACGAAATCCAAGCTACTAAACTACAAAATTCAGCCAACTCTCCAGAAAATTCGAGACCAGCTTCAGTCCAAACAATCTGGCAACAAAGTGGCGCAGCCGAAAAGGAAAAAGAAGCGCACCTCTCTCCTCAAAGACGTTTTGAACAAGCAATCAAAAAACTACGCCAAATCCGATTTCCACACCTTTCTCAACACGAAAGCCAATACTCCGAACTAAAAACCTCCCTAAAATTACCACCTCAAATCCAACTTAATCTGCCTCCTAATTTTGAAGGAAATCAAATCAACATCTCTTTATCAGCAAAGAATTGGGAGGAATTGCTAGTCTTGACCGAACAGTTAAATGATATTACCCAAACAAGTGAACTGAAAAAAATATTCGACCTGTTGTAAACTTATCGCTACTGAATCATCATGACACCTTACAAACCCGACCAAATATTTGTGGAACACTCTGTCTCTGAATCTGCTATTACCCAAAATGTCCTCAAACAACTACCCGAAATCCCAGTAAAACACATTAATTCTACCGAAAACTTGTTAAAAGAATCACAACAATGGAATCCCTCCATCCCTGTTGCCAAAAAATCTTTAATTCTCACCCGACAAAAAGGTAATTTTTTTAAAGCCTGTCCAGCTGGTCAGATAAAAACAGGAGTGAGTAATGTCTGTTGCAACTATATTGTAGCTAATTATGCAAGTAATTGCCACATGGAATGCAGTTATTGTTACCTGCAATCCTATCTAAACTTTCCACATATGGTTATCTATGCCAATAACGATGACCTTCTATCAGAATTAGAACTAATTCTGAGCCAACAACCAGAAAAGCATCTTCGGATTGGCACAGGAGAACTAGCTGACAGTCTGGCCCTCGACCATCTAACCTCTTACAGCATCCCCCTTGTAGAATTCTTTGCCCACCAAGAAAAAGGAATACTTGAATTCAAAACCAAATCTAATTGTGTTGAAAATATTTTATCCCTCGACCATCAATCAAAAACAGTTGTCTCATGGTCTATTAGCCCTCAAACCATACAACAAAAAGAGGAACACAAGACAGCTACTCTCAATGAACGGCTTAAGGCAGCTGAACAGTGCGTGCAGGCAGGTTATCCAATAGCTTTTCACTTTGATCCACTGATCTTTTATCCCAACTGGGAAACTGATTATTCTGCCTTAATCCAAGAAATTTTTGACAGAATTCCAGCCAAATCAATCCCATGGATCTCTATCGGCTCCCTCAGAGTTACTCCCCAACTAAAAGAAATTATGCGCCAACGATTCGGAAAAAGTTTTCTGCCCTTGGGAGAATTAGTTCCCTGTGAAGATGGCAAATTACGTTATTTCAAACCGATCCGCGTTCTAATGTTCCAGAAGGTTTTAGGCTGGATTCAAGCTAGAGCACCGCACACTACCGTTTATACCTGCATGGAAACTCATGATGTTTGGACAAAGGTTTTTCAAGAACTCCCACCCCATGAGAAAAAACTTGGACAGCGCATTACTCAGCCCCTTGTGTCACTTAGATAAGAAATTTTTCAATCAGTGGTGCTATCTCGATCAGGGAAAATTCTTGTTCTGTAGCACCCACTTGGTTCCCAATAGGCCCCCACAGCATTGTGGGTACTAAATTGGAAGTATGTTGCTTCTGGTCCATCTGCTCTATATTGCCATGATCGCTGGTGATTACGATCGAAGTATGATTTAGATTTGCATTTTTCACTAACTCAAAAAGAAACTGATCAAGTTCGGTAAGAAGTTCTACCGCTTCACAAAAATTTCCACGATGGCCTACAAGATCAGTTAAAAAGTACTCGTAAAAACACAAGTGATATTGGCTAGACAATCTAAGTAAAATACTGGCTGCCTGCTGTGGCGTCCGTACCGGAACTTCGTACCCACGATTTTTTAACGTGCGGTTAGTAAAATCCATGAATAGAGAACGTCCGGCTAGCAAATCATCTAATTTCCACAATTTAATTCCAGCTGTTTCACACATGACGGTTGTAACAGAAACCCATCGCGGTCTCTTGCTAAAAAACTCGGGAGTAAAACTATTAGCAAAAGTAACTGTGCGATCCGCTTTCTTCAAACGCTTGAATATAGATTTTTCTTCTATAATTTTTCTCAAGGTTGGACTAGGAAACCCTGGAAGATGATGCCCTAAAAGCAAAGGAGCATTAACTCCAGTAAGCAATGAAGTCTGTCCAGTAGCACTCTGTGGCAGGCCATCTACACCTAGTTGAACATCGGTAGCCAAACACCGACCAGATCGTGGAAAAGGTCCGAAACTTTCCTTATAGGTATTGAGTACAAGAGGTCGAAAAGCTGCCAGAGGATTAATTTTAGGATCTTTAATCCCTATCCCCAAGCCGTCAACAAACACAAAAATAAGAGAGTTCAATTAGCAGACACTTCCTGCTATGAACTGAAAAATCATTATTATCTAGATTCCGAAGGCTTGAAACGAAAACCGTAGAGATCAATTTCAGCATTAGTAGCGTGCCATTTTTCAGGAATCTCTTCCATATACAAAGTGAAACCTCTCCCCTCGAGGGGCTCAATCTCGGGAGTATAGTTGCTTCTTTCAGGTCGAATCGGAGTTCGGATAGTTTTCCAAACCAGTTGGTCATAATTGAATAAGCTTAGCTGTACTTCCACCACATCCACCATTTTCTCTCCACCGTTCCGAATAATTGCCGAAAACATCACCATGCGACTGCCTGTAAAATTCTTGCCTATTTGAATTTTTGGGTTCTCCAACTTCAAATATCCACGGTACCAATCAAACATGGGATCTCCAGCCCTAATAACACCAGCTAATTCAGCCGTCTCGTTGTCCCCAGACATAGACAAAGTAATTAGCCCTATCACCACTACAGCCACCACTAAAAACCCTATGACCAAAGACTTCCAAAAATTTGTTGAACGAGGCCATTTACGAACTTCAAACATACTCAAAAACTTACTTTAGAAATGAATAGGAACAGAATGGAACAATCAAAAAATAACAACCATGTCTGGAATTCAAACAACTAACATATAAATTTTTACTACTTTTATCTAATTCTCCCTTAATAAAAAATGTGCTCTTCTATTGAGAGCCCATCCCTGCTCCGTTGATTGAGACTCAAAAGGACGTTCTTCGCCAAAAGAAACAATATCAACCCGAGAAGCATCACCACCATTTCGAAGCAGATAAGTTTTAACAATCTGCGCCCTCCGATCACCAAGAGCTAAATTATATTCTTCTGTTCCCCGCTCATCACAATGGCCCTCAACAAGAAAACGGATCTTAAGATTTTCTGGACGTATCAACCAATGAAGGTTGCCTTCAAGAGTAAGAATCGCCCCGTCACTTAACTCCGAGCTGTCATAGTCAAAAAAGACCGGCTTAACAAAATACTCAAAAAGTTCTTCCAAGGATTTATCTGGCAAATCCTTCTCATGAACCCCCGAATCTATACCATTCTTCACCTCAACTATCACCGTAATTTGGGACTACCCTCCTGGCCCCACAGCCTTGACATCGTAACTCGTAGATTGCTCAGGGAAAAAT
>CAZASS010000112.1:0-6458 GCA_964487835.1 uncultured Acidobacteriota bacterium
TTTTCTTGGGATCTGGAAGCGTGATAATGGCGCTCCATCATGAACAAGATATGAGAAAAATGGGAGGATTGAGAACATATCTTCCAATCACTTGTTCCACTATGTGGATTGCTACATTTGCTATTGCAGGGGTACCGGGTCTGTCTGGATTTTTCTCCAAAGACGAAATTTTATGGAGGTCGTTCAGTAATCCGAATGGTCATGTGCTCATTTGGTTTGTGGGAATTATTGTAGCTGGAATGACCGCGTTTTATATGATGCGCATGATGTTTTTGACTTTTCATGGAAAAGAGAGAATGTCTAAGGAAGTGGCTCATCATGTTAGTGAATCCCCTCGAGTTATGACGTTCCCCTTGATTTTATTAGCAATAGGTTCAGCTTTTGTAGGATATTTAGGGCTACCTGCTTGGTTAGGAAGTAATCGCTTTGAGCACTTTTTGGAACCAGTATTTCGTACTGCTTACCATCCACCAATTGAAGGACACCATGGACATGCGGAGGAAATTTTAATTACTGTTATTTCTGTGTCTTTAGCTGGTATTGGGATTTATTTGGCGTATTACTTTTTTCTGAAAAATACGGACAAACCAGCTCTATTACTAGAGAAATTTCGTGGTATCCATACGGTAATTTCTAACAAGTATCATGTTGATGAAGCGTATGATTTGTTGTTTGTGGGTGAAGGAAAAGGGGTGTGGCGACTCTTTGGTGTCAAAAACTGGGGAAGATTCCTTTCGGCCTTTGATAGTAATGTGATTGATGGGGCTGTCAATGGTAGTGCTACTATTACTCGGATTTCAGCTTGGATTTCAGGACAAGCCGATATACATATTGTGGACCGTTTAGTCAATCTAACAGCCGAAATTGCTCAATTGTTGAGTTCAGTATTTCGTTGGTTGCATACTGGTCTGTTTCAAAGATTTGCTCTGGCTTTTGTTGTTGGACTTATTTGCATCATCAGCCTTTATCTCTACTTAGGAGTTTAGACGAATGGGTTTCTTTATGGAGAACATCCTCAGCATTGTTTGTTTTTTCCCTCTTGTAGGGGTAGCACTTATTCTACTTTGGCCAAGAGGAGATGGGAGTGATAGCGCTGTCAAGTGGATTGCCAATATTGTCTCTTTTTTGGGATTCATAATTTCTCTTCCTCTGATTACACAGTTTAATAATCCTATTTATATGGATTCGACTGGAATGAGATTTGTTGTTCGTAAAGACTGGATCTCTACTATTGGAGCCCAGTATTCCTTTGGAATTGATGGTATTAGCTTGCTATTAATTCTTTTAACCACATTGATGGGATTTATATCCATTTTGTCTTCTTGGAGTGCAATTACAGAGCGACTCAGGGAGTATTATTGCTATTTCCTACTTCTTCAAGTGGTATTGTTGGGTGTTTTCATGGCCCTTGATTTCTTTCTCTTCTATGTTTTCTGGGAAGTTATGTTGGTTCCCATGTATTTCATTATTGGAGTTTGGGGAGGACCACGAAAACTTTATGCTGCGATTAAATTCTTTCTGTACACCCTAGCCGGTTCTGTCCTCTTGTTACTAGGTATTTTAGCTCTTTATTTTTATCAGCACAGCGTTACTGGAATATGGTCATTTGATATCCTGAGCTTTCAAGAATTGAGTATTCCTATCCATTTGCAGATTTGGATTTTTCTTGCGTTCTTTGTTGGGTTTGCTATCAAGGTTCCGATGTTTCCTTTTCATACTTGGCTTCCCGACGCTCATGTGGAAGCGCCTACTGCTGGATCTGTGATTTTGGCTGCTATTTTGTTGAAGATGGGAACCTATGGGTTCGTTCGCCTCAGTCTTCCAATCTTACCTGAAGCTACCTTGCAATTTTTACCTTACTTGTTAGGGCGTTCAGTTATAGGAATTATTTATGGGGCACTAGTTGCGATGATGCAAAAAGATATGAAGAAACTGGTGGCTTATTCCTCAGTGAGTCACCTTGGTTTTTGTATGTTGGGTGTTTTCATTGTGACCCCCGTAGCCTTAGAAGGTGGCATCCTTCAGATGATCAATCATGGTATTTCAACCGGAGCTTTATTTTTAATTGTAGGGATAATTTACGAACGACGTCATACTCGTATGATCTCTGATTTCAGCGGTTTATCCCATGTCATGCCTGTGTATGCAACTGTTTTTTTGATCATGACAATGTCTTCGATAGGTATGCCAACGCTCAACGGATTTATTGGCGAATTTATGGTGTTGCAAGGTGTGTTTGCTGATCCTACTTACAGATTATGGGCAGTTTGGGGTGCTTTGGGTATTGTTTTGGGAGCTGCATACATGTTGTGGCTTTATCAAAGGGTGATGTTTGGCGAGATAGAACAGGAAGAGAATCGCACATTGCCTGATCTAAACTTACGTGAGATTATGACCTTTGTTCCTCTGATTATCTTGGCTTTTTGGATAGGGCTCTATCCAAAGACTTTTTTAGATTATCTCCATGATCCCGTTAATCAGATTGTTGAAAAAGTACGACCTGGCGAGTTTAGTCCACTTCCCGCACAGACGGCTTTAAGGGAGTAGTCGATGCCTGAAATTCCAAATAATGTAGTTGATTTTTTGTGGGAAAATGCTGCGGCTATTGGTCCACAGTTACACCTGATCTTTTGGGGATTGGCCATTTTATGTCTTGATTTTCTGGTGCCGAAGTCTAATAGGAGGCTATTTGCTGGGCTTTCACTAGTCAGTGTTTTGATGGCTTCTATGCAACTATATTCGATGTGGGGGCGCAGTTCTATGTTCGCCTTTTATGACATGGTTGCGGTGGATTCTTTTTCCTTCTTTTTCAACCTCTTGTTTTTATCATCTGCTGCTTTGGCAATCGCAATGTCCTATCAATATCTGGAGGTTGAAGAGGAGCAGCGTAGCGAATATTACGCTCTGATTCTTTTTGCGACTTCTGGAATGATGTTTATGGCAGGTGCGATTGATTTAGTAAGCCTTTTTGTTGGCTTGGAACTAATGTCTGTTTCAACCTATATTTTGGTGGGTTTTTTGAGGCGACAAAAGCGCTCTAACGAAGCTTCAATGAAGTATTTTTTAATGGGAGCCTTTTCTACAGGAATCATACTCTATGGAATGTCACTTCTTTATGGCTTGACCGGAAGTACTCGCCTGAGTGTTATTGCTGATCAGCTGAATCATCTAGAAGATCCGACTCTCTTGTCATTATCAATTTTTATGATGATAGCTGGTCATGGCTTTAAGATTGCTGCAGTACCTTTCCATATGTGGGCTCCAGATGCCTATGAAGGTGCTCCCTCTTCTATTACTGCATTCATGTCTGTAGCAGTTAAAGCAGCAGCTTTTGCTGTTTTTCTTCGGATTTTTCATGTTGTTTTTGGAGATTGGAGAGATATTTACATATTTACTATGGTCTTGATTGCCATGTTGACAATGACTTGGGGTAATTTAGCGGCGTTGAGTCAACAAAATGTAAAGCGATTGTTAGCATATTCCAGTATTTCTCATGCTGGATATGTTTTGATGGGTTTGATTGCAGGTACTGATCTAGGAGTAAGAGCAGCAGCCATTTATTTACTGGCATATACCTTCATGAATTTAGGAGTTTGGGCAGTAGTCATTCTGCTTCGGCGTCAGGATATTCCTGGGGAAAACCTTGAAGATTTTGATGGTCTGTTTTTCAAGCAACCAGTAATAGCAGTTTTAATGCTGTTGTTTTTTCTTTCTTTGGCGGGAATTCCTCCTTTGTCTGGGTTTATTGCCAAGTATTTTGTTTTTGCAGCGGTGATAGAAGTTGCTCTAAATCCTGGCGAGCCATATTCCTCCCTAATGATATGGTTGGCTGTGGTAGGGGCGTTGAATGCTGTAATTTCTTTGTACTACTATTTTCGATTTGTAGTTGCTATGTTTTTGAAGAAGGATCAGGTTCCTGTGCCTCTAAATTTTTCTGTTGGTTTAGTGGCAACTTTGGTAATTACAGGACTTATAACCCTATTAATGGGGGTTTATCCGCAGCCCTTTATTAATCTTGTTCAAGCTGTAGGCTTACCTCTGATTTGATAAAATTCAGATTTTTACCATTAGGTAATGGTGAGGGTGTCAGCCCATATTGATCTTCCCAATTTGGTCTGTTATGATCCGGATTTTTCAGGCTTAGTTCGTAGGTATAATGTTTCTAATAGATCAAGGAAGTGGGTTCTGTTTTAGGTTTTTTTGTATCGAGTAATATAAAAGCGGTGATTTCTTGTCAAAGTCTTTTCGCTATTTTCAAGAGACTATTCGGAAATCAGGGCCGGCTGCTGCAGCCAGTTATACCCTGATAGGGGCCGTTTTGTTGTTAGGTGCCATTGGCTACCTGGTTGATCTAAAATATAGTACTTCTCCGTGGTTTTTGTTGGGAGGTCTTTTGTTAGGGGTAGTGGTTGGTTTTTATGAATTAGCCAAGACTGTGTGGAAAAAATGACTGTGATTGTGAGTATTGTTTTTTTATCGATGATTTCTTGGTTTTTAATTGATTGGGTGATGGTTTCTACAGCGTCTCTAGAGATTTTTCTCGGGATGATTTCACCATTATTAATTGGAATTAGCAATTTGATTTTAGTAGAGAAAATTTATCGAAAAGAACCAGAAAAGCTGACTTCTTTTATGGCGAAAGCTTTTTGGGGTAAGATGGTATTGTACGGAGTGTACTTTTCATTTATTTTGGGCTGGTATTCATTACAGGCCATACCTTTTGTTGTTAGTTTTACAGGTTATTTTGTGACGTTTCATATTATGGAAGCTTTTTATTTTTGTTACCTTTTCAAGGAAAGAACAGATGAGGTGAAACTGTGAAAAGCGGAGTGGCAGCAGTTGAAATTGTTGAAAAAACAGGTGAATTTGATGCTACCGAGGTAATAATAGGTCATGTGTCCAATACTTCTGTAGATCATCCTATTATCCACTTGCCTCATTTTTTTGGTGTAGATCTTTCTGTAACTAAACATGTCTTAATGCTTTGGATTGTTGCAGTTTCTGTGTTTGGAATAATTACTTTTTTCACTCGTAGGTATTTAAGACAAGATCAGCCTATTCCAACCGGATTTATGAATGCTGTGGAGGCGGTTGTTACGTATATTAGGGACTCCATTGTCTTACCTAATGTGGGAAAGAAATTTGTGAATACTTGGACTCCCCTAGTTTTGACTTTCTTTTTCTTTATTCTGACTGCGAATGCCATTGGGCTTATTCCTATGTTTGATTTCTTGGGAGTTTTGGATCGCTTTGTTCTGCATACCAGTAATCATTCTCTTGTGAATACAATTCTTCATGGGGGAACTACGGCAACGGCCAACTACAATGTAACTGCGGCTTTAGCCGTTATTACTTTTTTGGCTATTATTATTGCTGGGACTAAGGCTCATGGATTTTTTCAGCATTGGAAAAACTTGGCCCCTCCTGGATTAGCATGGCCTCTTTATATCATTCTAATTCCCATCGAAATTATGGGTATGTTGGTCAAACCATTTGCTCTTACCATGCGGTTAGCGGCCAATATGACTGGGGGGCATATTTCTATCTTAGCAATTCTCTCTTTTGTATTTATATTTGAATCTTTGTTTGAAAGTGCTGCAGCCGGAATGGCTGTGGGCTTTTTTGTGTCTGTCCCATTAGCTGTAGGAATATCGGCATTAGAAATTATTGTAGTATTGGTACAGGCTTATGTTTTTACTCTACTAACGGCTGTTTTTATTGGAATGGCTATTAATGTTCACCATTAGCGAATTGAATGGAGGTTATTTGTAATGGAAGTTCTTCACTATTTTGGAGCGGCCCTTGGTTTGGGTCTTATTGTAATTGGAGCAGGTCTTGGTATCGGTCGGTTTGCAGCAGCAGCAGCAGAAAGTATTGCCCGTCAACCGTCAGCTGCTGACAAGATCACAGGTGCAGTTAATTTGCCACTATTTCTTCTTGAGGGAGTGGCTATTTTAGCTGAAGTTTTTGTGCTTTTGATTGTATTAATGAAGTAAAGAGGAGTGACTTGTGGATAATCCTCTGGTTCAACCAGATCCTGGTCTGTTTTTATGGACCATTTTCACATTTTTAGTGCTTTTGGGGTTATTGGCGAAGTTCGCTTGGAGACCCCTACTGGCAATGTTGGAGAACCGTGAAAATATGATTCGAACGGCTCTTCAGGATGCTGAAAACGCAACTAAGGAATTTGAACAACTTCAGGAAAAATCAAAGCAGATTACAACCAAGGCTAGAACAGAAGCTCAATCCATTATTACGGAAAGTAAAAGTCAGGCTGAGAAAATTAAGGATGAGATTCTACAGGATGCAAAAGGTAAGGCCAGTCTAATTATTAAGAATGCAGAAGAACAAATTCAAGCGGAAAAGAAGAAGGCTATTGCCGAGATTCGAGGTGAAGTGGTTGTACTTTCCTTGAGTCTAGCTTCGAAGCTTGTCCGACGGACTCGTCCTTCAGACGG
>CAZASS010000112.1:6468-7006 GCA_964487835.1 uncultured Acidobacteriota bacterium
TATTACTTCAGAAGACAGCCAAACCCTGATTGAAGAATCTTTAAAAGAGATAGGATCGCAAAGGTTGTAATAGTTTTTGTTTTAACTCTTTGTGCTCAAATATATCTGATTTTTATTTCAGTCAGTGTCCTTTGCAAATAGTAAAATTTTGATAGGTGAGCTGTTTAAAATGTCTCCACCTAGTATGGTCTTTGATTATAATTAGTGACCATCCCTTTTCCGACTAGTTTCTACTTTGATAAACTGGTCTCTAATAAGGGTTAAAGTGAAGGGAGGACAATAATGCCTCATTTAAAATTCATTGTTGTAGGAATTTTTATTGTGGGAGCTGTTTCGTATCTAATGTTTAGTGGAGTCAACGACTCCATGGTGTACTACTACACTGTGCCAGAGATGTTAGATAAGTCCTCTGAAATTTCTGGTGATGGAGTTCGGGTCAGCGGTCATGTTTTTTCAGGTACAATTCAGCACTACGGAGAGCAGGCAAAGGTAGAATTTTCCATGTTTGAAAGAGGTACAAATCAAATTTTACCGGTTG
>CAZASS010000113.1:0-1278 GCA_964487835.1 uncultured Acidobacteriota bacterium
TTCAAGCTTGGGCAAACCCGGAACTCCTCTGGTCGAAATCTTTCTTGGCTTTCCTCAATCAGTCTTATTCAAGACCCCAAGAGCCCTTTTCATTCAAGGCATAAAGCTTATTAGAAATAAGGGCTAACTCTCAGAGAAGCAAGGCAAATCTCCTTCATTACCTGCATTCCCCCTGTGCTATACTGATTCTTCCAAGGACAGGGACAATACCGATGCTAGATCTATTTCGAAGAAAAAAAAGTGGCCTAAAATGGATTTTGTGGATTGTAATTCTCGCTCTAAGCGGGGGCATGCTGCTGCTTTTTGTTGACGTTCCCACAGGGGTTGGCGTTACTCCCGGAAACCTTGATGTTGCCGTGGTAGCTGGGAAGCGAGTTACCGTAGCCGAGTATCAGCGTGCTTTCGGACGTCTTTACGACGTATATAGTCAAAATTACAGACTGTTTTCAAGCGATCCGGCTGTGCTCAACCAGCTGGGACTCCCCAAGCAGGCTTTAGATGGGCTAATCAACCGCCATGCTATTAGCTACGAGGCAACGCGGTTAGGGCTTTCGGTAAGCCCACAGGAAACGGTTGATCACATCGCCACAAATCCAATTTTTCAGGAAAATGGGAAGTTTATCGGAATTGAAAATTACAAACTCCTTCTCCAGCACAGCAATTTATCGACAACAGAATATGAACAGAGCGTTCAAATGGATATTCTGGCACAAAAACTTCAGAACCTTTTAACTGACGGAATCATGCCAACACTTGAGGAGGCTTATCAAGAATTTGTAAGTCGCAATCAAAAAGTCCAACTGCATTATCTTGCTATCGATCCCAACAAAATTAAACCCAGTCAAGTCACCAAGGAAGACCTGCAAGCTCATTTTTCAGAACACCAAAATGAGTACAAAATAGAAGAAAAGAGAAAAATTGCATTCGTGAAGATATCCGTCAAAACTTACGAAGTCGGAATTCGAGAAGAAGACATTCAAATGCGCATGGCAAACCTCAACGAATCGGAGCGTGTTAGGGCTAGTCATATTATGGTTGCCCCGAAAGATCCGGAAAAGGATTCAGCTGAAAAAATGCCTCCCGACCCTGATGAAGAAGCCCAAAAAAGAGCGGGCCATATTCTAAATTTAGTTCGAGATGGAGCTGACTTTGCTCAGTTGGCCAAGCGATATTCGGATGATCCGGGATCCAAAGACCGTGGAGGCGACTTGGGATTCTTTGAACGCGGACAAATGCTGCCAGAATTTGAACAAGTGGCTTTTTCCTTGGAGCCCGGAG
>CAZASS010000113.1:1417-6966 GCA_964487835.1 uncultured Acidobacteriota bacterium
CTTGCCACCAAAATAATTTATCAAGCAAAAAAAGATTCGAGCCTGATCGACATTGCAAAAAAATACGAACTAGAGGTAAAGGAAACTTCCTTTTTTGGGCTTGGTGATATTATTCCCGACCTTCAAGTCCGCAGCGACTTTAATCAACAAATATTTACTTTGCTTGATGGACAAATTATAGACAAGCCATATGAAAGCGGAGAAACCTATCTAGTGGCAGAACTGCAAGAAATACAGTCCGCCCAACCCATGACCTTTGAAGAAGCGAAAGAGGGAGTCACTGAAGACCTTCACTCGACCTTAGCTGAACAGCAAGCAAGAGAACAGGCCTTTGATTTGGCAGCCACCGCACGCCAGAAAAAAAGTGTTGCCGAGGCAGCACGAGCCCATGGAAAGAAATTTGTCTCTACTGATTTCTTCAAAAGGGGGGATGCGATTGACCCGGAACTGGGCCCCTCTGATGTACTCCACAAACGAGCTTTTCAAATGCATCCAGGGGAGATCAGTGCAGTCCTGCCAATTTCTGACACATATATAATATTCCAACTGATGGAAAAAGGCTCGGTAGATGAAAAGCAATTTGAACAAGAAAAAAAACAAATCAGAGAAGAATTAACTAGCAGGCAACGTGTTGAATTCTTCGACAACTGGCTCAAAAACTTGACAGATCGACTCCACGAGGAAGAACAAATACAAATCAATCAGGATGTGGTAGACGCCGTAACCGGCTTAGGTGGTCCTGTTGACCACACAGGCCATAACCACTAAGGAGACAGGGGCAGGCCGTAAAATTATCACAAGTGGGGCTGTAGCTCAGTTGGAAGAGTACCTGAATGGCATTCAGGGGGTCGAGGGTTCGAATCCCTTCAGCTCCACCAATCTTTTCAACAACTTACAAAAATTGACGGTTTCCTGAATTTCTGACTACCATCGTTTTCGCCTACTTATTTTCCACATAGCCACAGACTGCTTTTAGTATGTCTTGCCCCGTAGGAGGGTCTAGCACAGGACTAGGATAAGTCCAGTTTTCATCGGGCTCATCACTACTTTGAAGCGCGGCTCCTTCTCCCATTGGTTGTGAATAGCTATTCCCGGCTAACACTTTATAGCGGAACTGCTCGCAATCCCCTTGTATATAGCTTTCAAAAGATAAAATTTCAGAATTGCGGCCAGGCATTAGACTCTTAGGAAAGTTCCCTAGGTGCCAATAATAAGTATATCCGCCACGCTCTTTGATTCTCTCAAAATCTACATAGTAAGTGTTTCCGCCTTCACCTTCCGCCACTTTTGTCCACTCACCCAGACAAGTAGGGGTGGACAGTATTACTAGAATAAACGTGAGTATTAGTTGCTTCATACCTAAATCCTACTCCCAACCCATTCGAAAAACAATCCAGGGAACACTACCACGCTTGCCATTAAGCAAGGAGCATTTTGAACTGAATACAGCGATACGTGCGAATTAAACATCACCTTTTAACAAATCCTTACCAGGACGGGTAATAATCTTTCGAGTAGAGCCACATTTAGAACACTCATGCCAACGGATTTTCTGGCTTTTCGTTGCTCCTCTTCCTTCACCGGCAGGCTTGATCATGTAAACCTTCCAATCATGCTCACACTTGGGGTCTATGATCCCTATAGGTTTCATTGCAGTGATTTCATTTGAAAACAGGCAGAGTCTACGGCTGGATGTCCCGCGTTCTCTGCTCTAGCAAAAACACCTTTAGGGTTAAATCTGCGATATCCATCTCCATTGTACTTAAGATGCCTTCAGGATTTTCCATGGAGGGCATTATGTATTCTAAGTACTTTTGCTTCTCCACTACTTGATCCAGTTTCTTGTTGGCATCCAAAGCCATGGAAAACGTTAGCACCCACAACAAACCCATTAAAGCTTTTAAATGATTAGCGCCTATATTTTTCATGCCTAAATCCTACTCCCAACCCATTCGAAAAACAATCCATCCAGCTCCCATTGTTCCACCACCATACAGGCGCGACATTGACTGACAACAATCTAAATGATGTAATTAGCGGATAGATCGAAGGTCTAGCAAACAATAGGCTTATAGCCGGAAAGTCTTGTTGCCACAAGGCCTAGAGTGTGTTGTTCTGGGTCAAATGGCATTCAGGGGAGTCGAGGGCTTTACTTCCTTCAACTCCACCAACCTCTTCAATGGTTTCAAACAACCGCCAAACAATAAGTGCTTCCATAATAATTCTTCTGTGGATGTTCGTCTCGTCTATTTTGGGACAAGACAAAAGTGCGAAAAAACATTTGGAAAAAGCTCACTGGGGAGATGCAAATGCCCAATACACCCTCGGAATACTATATGGCGATGGATTGGGGGTGTCTCAAGATTACATTAAGGCATATATGTGGACCAGTTTAGCCATTGCACAGATGACTGGAGAAAAACAAGATCTTGCAATTTCAGTGAGAAACGTCATAGCCAAGCACATGACCAAAGAACAAATAGCCACAGCCCAGCGTCTAGCCCACAAATGGAGTCCGAGAAAGGCATGCAAGCACGCATTGCACCCAACAGGCCATACTGTAGATTGCGAACACCAACTACACCCAGGCGGGGACCGACGACGCTGTCGACACTCTTGTTTTTTTGGAGGGGGATATTCTCGATCTGGACCGTGTCATCCGAAAGGAGACCTTGTTCCTTGCAAACACCCCACTCATAAAAACGGAGATCCTATCCCCTGCACTCATCCAGCTCACCCAGAAGGGCACTAAGGTCTTAGATCTGAATGCAAAAGGCACCAATCATCGTTTCCCTGCCTTAGAAATAGCTACAAGAATCAGCACCAACAAAACAATTACAACAATCTGAAACCAGCTCAACCCTGAAAGAAACAGCCACACAAAGTAGAGACCAACCACGACCGGAAGAAGAGAGCAAATAAAACAACCTGTACCGCACCCAGTATCTACGCTTTCGTCGTATTTCGGTTCGAAAAAGTTTTGTTTCTGATCAACAGGATATTCATCACTCATACCGGCTGACTAGCTTCCATATCGTAATAATCGACAACCAAAAAATAGGCACCCAAGATAAAGACCACTGAATCCATGCACTCATTTGATCCCCTGTGTACGCAAAAATCAGTGCGGAAGTAAACAGCGCCGTAATCCAAAGAAGAATTATTTTCCACCAGTGCCAACCCTTGACACGCCGAGTCATTCACCAATTCTGCCAATTTTTCATCACCGCCTCTAAATCCTAGTCTGGGGACCAACAAAAATTCCAATAGGCATCTGTAAGCATTCAGTTTCACCGAAGAGTAAAAACAACACTTCCTTGTGTTTTTAAATCAGGATATCGTCCTAAAATCATTTCAAAAGAAGCGAAAACCTTATCGGCAAATGTCTCAGGCTTCTGCCGAAAGGCCTGTTGGGTAAATATAAAATCCACTACAGGAGGATCAGGAACAACACAACAAGCCACCATGTTTTTGTAGTATCCAGAACTCTGAATCCAAGCTCCCAAACCAAAAAGGTCATCCCATTCTTGCAAAGTCGTGAGCCTCACATTAACACAGTATTCCGCAGCTTGAGAGTAGGCTTTTACTAAATCACCCAACCGCTTGGCAGCTTCCTCCCAGCTATCGTCAAACTCTGCCAGCCTTGGGTCTACAAAAATTTGGGCATCTCGAACCACTTGTCTCATATCACCAAACCTCCCTCAAAAACACCTCTTGGCCCCTTACAACAACCAGCTTGGGGTTACGCCTTTCGCTTTCTTTGTTCGGCAAGATTAAATCGTTGATGCCAGGTTGAATCCTTACCGCCTCCATAGCGAGCTATGTCAACTTCGACAACATATGGTTTTCCATCCCGAGTCACCTTAATGCCTCTCTCAAGAGCCCCCTCAATTTGATCCCCTCTCTCGACCTTTTCACCGGTCACACCCTGGCTCTCAGCCAATCTTACAAAATCAATATCTGGATCCCCCAAATACATTCCCATATAGCGACTCGTATCTGCCATCTTGCCCCGATAGCGGTCATAAGCAAGCCGGACTGTCTGGTAATTATGATTGTTCCAAACAACTGTAAGCACCGGCACACCGTAGCGCGCTTGGGTCCAAAAGCCGGCAGCGCTGTACATAACAGACCCATCACCAATTGAACATACAACCTGTCGATCTGGAGAGGCTAGCTTGGCTCCAGTCGCAGCACCCACTCCCCACCCCAACGAGGCTCCAGTATTGCCCACACGCATCTGCTCATCGTCACGAAATCCAAAGTTAAAGAAATCTTCTTTCCCTGTTAGATTCTCGCTAACAACAATAGCGTCCGAATCAATTAAACGAGCTAATTTTTCTCCTAGCTCGTCTGGATGAATAGGCCCCTTGCCAAAATTAGCTTGTGCGATCGCTTTTGTTCGAGCCCATTGTTGAGATACAACCAATTGAACCTCCTCGGACCGATTTTTTGAAATCTTTTTTATCCGCTCTTTGGTTGCCGCTCCCTCCACTGATGCCTTCAAATCCTTTAGAGTTTCCCGAACATCGCCTACAAGGGCCACGTCAGTAGGATAATTTCGCCCCATTGAGGAGGTGTCCATGCCTATACGCACAATACGGGCAGATGGTGGAACTTCAGGCGATTGGGGAATGGTCCTCCCTCCAAAATCAGGGGCCCCTACACATAAAATAAGGTCTACTCCCATATCAACAAATTTATAATTTTTCTCAAACTCTCCCAAATAATGCGGGTGTTTGACCGGAAAATTGCAAAAGCCCTGAGTGCCTGCTGCCACTGCAAGGCCTAACTGTTCGCTAAGGCTGACTAATTCGGCTTGGGCTCCCGACTTCCACACTTCATCCCCTACTACCACCAACGGTCTTTTAGCTTCAAGAAGCATTCGAGTGGCTCGTTCTACTGCCGCTACTTCAGGGCGAACTCGGGTGGGGATCATAAATCGATGAGGAGGCAAAATATTAGCTTTTACACCCTTCGCTTCCAACGCATAATCGGCCAGCGCCAGATAGACAGGTCCTCCGGGGCTGGTTGTCGCCACCTTATAAGCTCTCCTTAGCATCAGCGCAAGGCTCTCTGGCCGGCGAGCCTCCCAGGAAATCTTAGTAAACTGTCGATTAATATCCTTTTGATTAAATCCGGGCCTTGGGGCAAGGAGGGCGTCGTCGCTCCAGACCTCATTGTCGTTCAAACCAGCAGTGATAACGATTGCTGAACCATCTCGACTAGCATTGTAAAGCTGCCCTGCCATCTGGGCTGTACCAGCAACAACATGGACATTGACAAAGGCGGGCTTCTGACTAACCCGATGGTAACCATCGGCCATAGACAATACAATACCCTCGTGAAGACCCATGATTAGTTGCATTCCAGGCGTGTCGAGAAAGGCATCAAACAACCCGACTTCAAATGAACCCGGATTAGTAAACAAATATTCCGTGCCCGCAGCTTTGGCCTGCGCAACAATGAGATCTCCGCCCGTCCCCATCACTGCTTCGGCACCTGCTACAGTTTCTCCTGCAGCCGCCATTTCAGAAGCTTCTAAAGAC
>CAZASS010000114.1:0-5477 GCA_964487835.1 uncultured Acidobacteriota bacterium
TTCCCCAAAATCTCCCTCAATGGTAACTCCACCCACCTTAGAAATTGCCTCAATACGATTAGAAGAGCTATTAAACAAATGTACATCGTAGCCTTGCTTGGACAACAAGGCAGCTTCAGACAATCCTCCGGGACCTGCACCCAAAACAGCCACACGTTTAATTGTTAACGACATACGTCTAAAGCCTTGAAATTAAGAATAATAGTTAAACCTATTGCTTCCAAGTAAATCGCTCCATTGAATCTTGTCTATACTTTTCTAACTTTGATTCATCAAGTTCAAATCCCTAGCCAGGTGCCGTCGGGACCATTAGGGCTCCTTCCTCCATCACCAACGGTTGAAGGCCAAAATCGTCCTTCAGCATATATTGCCCATACATTTCACAACCTAAATCAATAGCAGAACTGGATGCAGCCAAGTGAAGACCCGCCGAAGCTCCAATAATGCTTTCTAGGGCACCTCCCACATAGGCTCGCATGCGATACGTTTCTGCCAAAATGGCCATCTTCTTCGAATTTAGTAGCCCACCCGTACCAATCACATAAATACTCACACAATCGGCTGCTCGAAACTTTACGATACGGGTCATATCAGTCGGAGATTTAGCCGATTCGTCCGCCATAATAGGAATACTTGAATAATAAGTCACCTCTGACATACCCTCTAAATCCTGTAAATGAACAGGCTGCTCAAAATAATCGATATTTAAAGACTCTATTCCTCGAATGACCGACAAAGCTGTTTTTGTGTCATAGGCCTGATTAGCATCAACCCGTAAACTGATTTCACTTCCCACTGCCTGCCGCAAAGCGGTCACCATTTCCACATCTTCTAGAGGATCGGGCCTCCCTACTTTCACTTTAAGAATTCGAAAACCTCGTTCCACCATCCTCAATCCTTCCTCAACCGCTGTTTCAATTTTCACAATTGGGAGAGACCAACTTAATGGAATCCTGTGACGCACTTGCCCCCCCAACAGAGCATGGACTGGAACCCCCAGAATTTTACCTGTCAAGTCATAAGCCGCCATTACTACAGCGCCCTTAGCACGTGGGTTTCCTGGAACAGCCTGACCCATAATCCTCATCAAATGTTCTGGCTCTTCTACATTACAGCCAAGAATGGCAGGGATAATTTTATCTCGCAGTATTACACGAACAGTTTGTGGAGTCTCACCCAACTGAGAGTGTCCCACCATATGAGGAGCTTCCCCAAAACCAAAGGTGCCGTCGTCGGCATAAAGCTTTAGAATTACATTTTCCTGATTATGGGTAGTACCGATCGCCATTTCGTGAGGCCGCTCAACAGCAATTTTTGTCGAATAAACCTCAGCTTCAACAATCTTCATCATACGCACTCTCTCTCGCCCAGAAATAGACAATCCGAGCCATCAGACTATTCCACATTTCTATCATGGGAATACACTGCTTACTACCCATTTCGAGAAATAACCAACTTCACCAACACTCCTTTACACTACGGGAAATTCCTGTCGGGTCTCCATGAGAGAATGGCTACGTGGAATTACGTGGGAAGAAGGCTAGCACATCGGGAGAAATTGGGGTAGGGTCACTGGTTAAGCTACCAACTACAGATCTAGTAGGCATCGTAACTGTCTGTCGTGGGCAGGCTGTTGAAGTTAAATGGCCAGACGACAAAATTAGACTTCATCAGCGTCGTTTTCTAATACAAGTAGAAACACAGCCAACTCTTCCGTCTCTCGCTTCCAGTTAGATAATTCTACCCTCTGCACATTAAAACTCTACATTATCGACCTTCAGAGTTGTCCAACGACCTTCAGAGTTGTCCAATGGATAACACTTCAGATTGGTCGTTTTACATTTACCACATACCCTGCATCGAACAAGTTTACTAGTTGAAATAATTGTAAGCATGTTAGATTGCGGTTAACCGCCACAACCTCCAGGATCAATCAGGTTGAGGTGGCCAGGGTCTGCGGGTCGGGCTTTATTTGTCCCGCCTTCAGGCCCGACCTATCCACCATTACTTTCTCCTGACTGCTCAATCATATAATGCACATTGCTTGACCCCAATATCTATCAAAAATCTCTAACAATACTAATAGATGTTAATTAGAAACTATTGAAAAGCAACAACTGGGAATGCCGGGGGGCGGAATCGAACCGCCGACACGCGGATTTTCAGTCCGCTGCTCTACCGACTGAGCTACCCCGGCAAACAAAGGAGGCCTGTATTTTACCAGAAAACATAAACGGTTCAAGAGGGTTGCTAGACTGTAAAAAATAGGACTATAAACCTCTGAGAACAGTTTCCAAAATACATATCAGATTCCGTTATAATATCCAAGCTGTTAAAAATAGACAGTCACATTCGCTCCCTCTTGTCAGCATCTAATCACTCCGTTATTCTGGCAGTTCAAAATTTTAGATCTCTATTCTTGAAAGGAAATGAAGTTGTTATGAAAGAAAAAATTATCGTAGAAAATGGGGCTCCCCCAGGAGGTCCTTACTCGCCAGCTATACGCGCCAATGGGTTACTTTTCATTTCAGGGCAAATCCCCCTTAACCCAGAAACTGGAACACTAGTTACCGATTCTATTCAGGACGAAGTGCGCCAAACTCTAGAAAACATTAAAGTTGTAATGGAAGCAGCAGGTTCCACTATGGATAACGCTCTTAAATGCACTGTCTATCTAAGAAATTTTCAGGATTTTCAATCCATGAATGAGGTATATGCCACTTACTTCCCAAGTGATATTCCTCCAACTAGAACTACAGTCGAGGTTTCTAGTCTAGCTAAGGGAGTCAATGTTGAAATTGACATGATCGCATTAGGATAGGCTTCTACAAACTTGCTTTTCTAAAAAAACTCTCATAAAAAAAGGTGGGGGGGCCCCACCTTTCGGTCTATGAAAAACCCCAAGATAGTCTTGGGGAACAAGGTTTCTCAATTAATTAACCGAAACCTTAATTTGGCGCGGCTTTGCTTCTGTCTTTTTGGGAAGTTTCAACGTGAGCACACCACTTTCCAGATTAGCAGAAATTTTCCCACTGTCGACTGAATTGGGCAGGCGAAAACTATGACAAAAGCTGCCATAGGACCGATTGATTTGATGATATTTAGTATCCTCATCTTCTTTGAACTTTCGCTCTCCACTGACAGTCAATCGTCCATCATTAACAGAAATTTCAATTTGATCCTTCTCAAAACCTGGCAACTCAACTGTATAAGCCAACTCATCCGAAGTTTCATAGATGTCTGCTGCCAGAGACCAACCTTCATAATCAAGGCTCCTCTCTGTATCCCTAAATAAAGAGGAAAAGAAACGATCATTAAAAAATTGATCAAATGCAGATTGAAAATTCCCTACTTCTCGTACGGGTCTTAATGTTATTAAACTCATAGTATTTAAACCTCCTAAATTTCAGAGTAGTCGAAAACCTATATTGGGTAACGACCCTCTCTACTTAGATAAGATCCGGTCTATCCTAAGTCAAGTGTAAAATACTGATTTTAAAATATTTAGAAAAATAAAATCAGCCACTACCTTTATATAAGATGGTCAATTTTACATGTCAAGAATATTCAAATTTTAGCACTATTATTCTAAAAAACAGACTTCAATAAGGACAGTTGTTCCACCTAGTTTGGCGATGTTATTATTGAAGGCCAATGCAGGAAATCTACCTCGACAACAACGCCACTACCCCCATGGACTCTCTGGTCCTTGAGGCCATGAAACCTTATTACGAAGAATATTTCGGAAATACTTCCTCTATTCACAGTGTTGGTCAAAAAGTGCGTTCGGCAACAGAAGACGCTCGTTCCCAAGTAGCGAAACTAATTGGAGCTAAAGCAACCGAGATTGTGTTCACTGGCAGCGGGACAGAATCAGACAATACAGCTCTTCTGGGAATAGCCCGTCGACACCGTCCTAAGGGAGACCACATCATAACCACCACGATCGAACACTCAGCTGTTCTCCAAAGTACCGAACAGCTATCTAAAGAAGGTTTTCGAGTCAGCTACATCCCCGTCGACTCTCAAGGAATTGTTCAACTAAGCACTCTTGCAGAAGCAATTGAAGACTCCACTATTCTGATTTCAATTATGCACTCTAACAACGAAATTGGAGTAATCCAACCCATACAAGAAATTGCAACCTTGGCCCGCCAACATCAGATCCCATTCCACACTGATGCAGTCCAAACAGTAGGGAAAATAGCAATGGATGTGGAACAATTAGGTGTCGACTTACTGTCGCTCTCAGCTCACAAAATACATGGACCCAAGGGTGTAGGAGCACTTTATATGAGAAAAGGAATACAGTTGGATCCTTTACTTTTAGGAGGTTCTCACGAACGAAGTCGGCGAGCTGGAACACTAAACGTACCAGGTATTGTTGGACTGGGTAAAGCATGTGAGATAGCACAGCAATCTCTCGAAGATTTTGACACTCGAGTTAGAAAGCTCCGTGATCACTTAGAGAAAACCATACTTCAAAAAATTCCAAAAACCGTGGTAAACGGCTCCAGAAATCAACGTGCACCACACCTCACTAATATCAGTTTCCCTAATGTGGAGGGAGAAGCTCTCTTAATTGCACTCGATATGCAAGGAGTTGCAGTTTCCACTGGCTCCGCCTGTTCCTCCGGTACAGTGGAACCCTCACACGTCTTGCAAGCTCTGGGATGTCGTCCCGCGCGGTGCGACTCGGCAATTCGTTTTAGTCTGAGCCGTATGAATAACGAAAAAGATATTGATTGCGTCCTACAGATTCTGCCAACTACAATCGAACGAATGCGTCAACTATCTGCAATCAATCGGGATTAAAGTCAACTATCCTGAGATTTAGAAAACTCCAGTACAATCTTTTCACCACAATCCACACCAAGAATAGCGGAAGCGTTCTCTCCGTATGCAGCTATCTCATAATAACCACTACTTCCTATTAAAAAGAATACTTCCCCTGGTTTTGCTTCGGCATAGAACTGATATTGCTGACTAACCTCTTTGCCATTAATGAAAATTTTTGGAGTGCCCGTCTGACCCAACAAATTTGACACATCTTCTGGAGAAAAGCTGGTAATCACATTACCAAATCTATCTACATGAATGACTGTTCCTTCCAAAAGATTCTCACCCACTTTTTGAATAGACAAAAGGGGTTCCACAATATAATCCTCAATTTTTTCCCCAAAAGACTCCATGGGTCTTCCCTTTGCCAGCCAAGCAGCTACTGGCCCAAAGATATCTCGACCATGAAACGTGGGAGTAACAGGCATACCAAAATCCTGTTTTGCGTCGATACAAATCACCTTATCTACTTCTTCCTGACTATAAACTAAAGAAAAAACTCCGTTATCAGGACCTATAAATGTTTGACGGCCAGCAGAAACAATAATTCCCCGTCGTTCCGAACCAACTTCTGGATCAACAACTACAAGGTGTATAGTCTGGGACGGGTAGTAGGAATAAAAACAACGAAGAGAAAA
>CAZASS010000114.1:5487-5947 GCA_964487835.1 uncultured Acidobacteriota bacterium
TGCACCTGAACTATCAGTTGCATGTGCGATTAGGTGTACATAATTTTTGACACCGACGGGAAGAGAAAAAGATGCTTCCAGTATATTGTGTGGAGTAATCTGGTGAGTAATATCTACAATACAAGCTTGTGGACAAATATTTAGAATAGCTCCTTTCATAGCCCCAACATAATAGCTCTCCCCAAAATCAGTAGTTAGGGTAATTATCTGTCTCACTTTTTCACCTCCGACATTAGTTCCACACAACCAAGACAGAAAAAAAGGTAAATCTCGAATGAAAAATTAAATTTTCAACTAGCATTAGATAGACGTTTAAATCCTTTTTTGAGGCGTTCCAAACCTTCCTCCAAAGTATCCCGACAACTAGCAAAAGAGAGACGTAAAAATCCTTCTCCCTGGCTTCCAAAAGCAGCACCAGGAATAGTTGCTACTCTTTCTTTGAGCAGTTCCAGACTTGTAG
>CAZASS010000114.1:5957-6925 GCA_964487835.1 uncultured Acidobacteriota bacterium
AAAGCTCCCTGAGGCCTTACATAAAACTGATCAAATTCTCGATCTATCCAAGAACAAATACAATAACAATTCTCCTCCAAAGTTTTCCTTTGCTGCTCAACAGACTCTCTTCCTGATTCAGTGAATATTTTCAAAGCAGCTCTTTGGGCTAGGACAGAAGCACATGTGGAAGTGTACTGGTGCATGATAGTTGTCTTCTCAATAATGTCATGAGGCCCGCAGGCCCATCCCAATCTCCAACCGGTCATACTGGCCATCTTTGACATACCGGAAAGAATGACTGCTCGGTCAGTAAACTGCTATGCTTTTCAGGTGTGTAGTGGATTTCTCGATAAATTTCGTCACTAATGACCACTAGGTTTTTGTCTTCTGCCAGTTGGCTAACAAATTTCATTTGTTCTGATGTTAAGCATTGACCGGTTGGATTGGATGGAGAAACTAAAATAATGCATCGCGTGCGAGAATTTACTAAAGACAGGAGTTCTTCCTCGTCTAATTGAAAGTTATTCTCGTGCCGGAGAGGGTAATCAACAGGAACCCCTCCTGCTATCTTAACCACAGTAGGATAGGCCGGAAATCCAGGGTTGGGAACTAACACCTCATCCCCTTTTTGAATAAGAGATAAAATCAGATCAAAGAGAGCTTCCTGGCTGCCATTGGTCACACAAACAGAATGATTGGGAAGGTTCCCGTGATAGCTTAGAATCTCTTGGCACAGTTCAGGAATCCCCGCGGTTGGAGAGTATCCAATCTTCTCTTTCTCTAAAATCCGATGAGCTTCTTCTCTAATAACTTCAGGGGCAAAAAAATCAGGCTCTCCAATTCCTAAATTAATACAATTCCGAGCCTTCATCATGACTTGGCGAATCATGAAAAGTTCCACACTCTGTAATCGGGAGGAAAATCTTACAGACATGAAAAATAATGAAACAAAACATACTTAGTTATGAAATTAGAAGAAACAACTG
>CAZASS010000115.1:0-5745 GCA_964487835.1 uncultured Acidobacteriota bacterium
GAAGAAGCTCCAGTGGAAGCTGCTGAGGCTGCAGAGGAAACTCCGGCTGAAGAAGCCGCTCCTGAGGTAAAAGACAAACCGGAAGCCAAAGTGAAAATTAGGGTTAAGGGTCTGATAGGTAAAAAACTGGGTATGACCCAGTTATTTGATGAGGAAGGTCGTGCTGTTCCGGCAACTGTGATTCAGGCGGGACCGTGTGTAGTGGTTCAGAAAAAGGTTCCAGAGAGAGAAGGGTACAGTGTTGTCCAGTTGGGTTTGGTAGAAATTGGTCGAAAAATTCAAGCTAATCAACCCATGAAGGGACATTTTAAGAAGGCGGACGCACCTCCATTGAGGGTGTTGAAAGAATTTTCTTTCTCGGAAACGGAAGAAAGCCCTATTTCTGTGGGAGATCAGGTATTGGTTGAGAATGTATTTGAGGCAACGGATTTAGTGAGTGTGACAGGAAAAGTTAAGGGCCGCGGATTTCAAGGGGTTATGAAGCGCCATGGATTTCACGGTGGACGAGCGACTCATGGATCGATGTTCCATAGAGCTCCTGGATCAATTGGTGCCAGTGCTTATCCCAGTCGTGTTTTTAAGGGAACAAAACTGCCGGGAAGAATGGGCAACAATCAGGTGACAATTCGCAATTTGGAAGTGGTTCAGGTTGAAGAGGAAAATAATTTATTAGTGGTTAAAGGATCTGTTCCAGGAAGTATTGGTGGTTACGTGTACATTAATCACGTGAATGCTGTGTGACTAGTTGTGATAGGGATGGATAGTAATTTAGTGGTTTAGGATTATGGCAGAAGTAGAAGTTAAAAATTCCAAAAACAAGGTAGTTGAGAAGTTGAAGCTGTCTGACAAAGTATTCGATTATGTTGCTAGTGAGACGCTGGTTTGGGAAGCTATCAACGCGTTTAGAGCAGCTCAGCGTAAAGGCACGCATTCAACTAAGAATCGTTCTGCTGTTCGAGGAGGGGGAGGAAGAAAGCCGTGGAGGCAAAAAGGAACAGGTCGAGCCCGAGCGGGAACAATTCGAAGCCCTCTTTGGAGAAGTGGTGGGACTGTGTTTGGTCCATCACCTCGGGATTATTCCTATTCCTTTCCTAAGAAAAAGCGTCGGGGAGCTCTCAGGGCAGTTTTAACTGACAAACTTAAAAATCAAAAGTTAATCGTTGTGGATGAATTAACTTTGGAGAGTCATAAAACGAAGGAATGTGTTCATTTGTTGGAAGCCTTTAGTCTGAATGCCAAAGTTTTGGTAGTGGATGATCGTGAAAATAAAAATCTTTATCTAAGTTCACGAAATTTGGCAGGAGTGAAAATGGTTATTCCTCCAGGAGTTAATGTTTATGATCTGGTTGATTGTGAGCATCTTTTGATTAGTAAGCATGCAATTTTAGAACTTCAAGGAATTTTAGAGCGATGACTACTATTCACGATATTTTGCGGTCACCTCATGTAACAGAAAAAAGCACTCTGGAAAAGGAGAAGAGTGGGGGATTGATGGTAACTTTTGAGGTGAGACCAGATGTTAAAAAACAGCAGATCAAAGAAGCTGTTGAAGAAATATTTGATGTCAAGGTTGAGAAAGTTCGAACGGCTCGTTATTCGGGGAAAATTAAAAGGCAGTGTCGATATTCTGGGCGGCAATCAGCTTGGAAAAAAGCCTATGTCACGTTGAAAGAGGGTCAAAAACCGATTGAGTTTTTTGAGGGTGTGTAATGGCAATTAGAAAGTACGGACCAACATCTCCAGGTACCCGGTTTCGGACAGTTCAGACTAGAGAGAACTTGTCTGATATTGAACCTCTTAAAAGTTTGACACAGGGGAATATGCGTATTAGCGGGCGAAACGGACAAGGTGGAATCTCAGTGCGACGTCGAGGTGGAGGGCATAGTCGCAAGTATCGGGTTATTGATTTTCTCAGAGACAAGGATGGAATTCCTGCGGTAGTTGCTGCAATTGAGTACGACCCTAATCGTAGTGCACGGATTGCCCGACTTCATTACGTAGATGGGGAGAAGAGGTACATTATAGCTCCACATGGTTTGGGTGCTGGCGATAAAGTCTTGTCTGGATCAGAGGCTGATATTGTGCCAGGTAATAATTTGCCTATGATAAATATTCCCCTTGGAACCACTATACACAATATTGAACTAAATTTAGGAAGAGGGGGGCAGTTGGCTCGAAGTGCAGGAACTTCGGCTCAGCTGGTGGCAAAAGAAGGTGATTATGCTCAGTTGAGATTGCCTTCTGGTGAAGTTAGACGAGTACATATTCGGTGTCGGGCTACAATCGGCCAAACAGGTAATACGGAGCATGACAATGTGTCGCTTGGAAAAGCTGGGGCTAACCGTTGGCGAGGTCGGCGACCTAAGGTGCGCGGGGTTGCCATGAACCCAGTAGACCATCCTATGGGTGGCGGGGAAGGAAAGGCTTCTGGAGGGCGTCACCCCTGTTCTCCTTGGGGATGGAAAACAAAAGGTTACAAAACTCGGAATAATAAGCGGACAGAGAAATTCATTATTCGTCATCGAAAGAAGAAAAGGTAGGTTATGTTGGGTAGTCGGGGTAGTGTTTTTTATTGGTATTTAGCGAAGTTGGAGGCTGTATGCCTAGATCAGTAAAGAAGGGTCCATTTGTTGACGAGCATTTACAAAGAAAAGTGAGTCATTTAAATGAGACAAACGAGAATACGGTAATTAAAACTTGGTCTAGACGGTCAACTGTTACTCCTGACATGATCGGACATACGTTGGCTGTTCATAATGGTAAGAAATTTATCCCTATTTATATTACTGAAAATATGGTTGGCCATAAATTGGGAGAATTTGCTCCTACAAGAGTATTCAGGGGCCATACAACTAAGACTGAGAAAGCTTCTCGTTTGTAGTGGGAAAGGGTTATGGAAGCTAAGGCACAAGCAAAATATATAAAGGGTTCTCCTCAGAAGGCGCGTCTAGTAATAGACCTAATTAGGGGGAGAAAAGTGGAAGATGCTCTAAGTATTCTTCAGGATTCTCGGAAAAAAGCTGCTGGGCCTATTGAGAAGGTTTTGCGTTCAGCTATAGCCAATGCCGAGCAAAAATCTGAGACGGTTGGTTTGGAGGATCTAATAGTGAAAGACGCACATGTTGATTTGGGTCCAACAAAGAATAGGTGGAGAATTAGGGCGGCGCCAATGGGGCGGGCTTTTCGTGAAAGGCGACGTCAAAATCATATTACAGTCCGGGTATCGGACGAGCGTGAGGAGGAATAGCTTTGGGTCAAAAGGTGCATCCTTATGGATTTAGGCTGGGATATCATTTTACTTGGAAGTCAAGGTGGTTTGCTACCAAGCAGTATGGAGCACAGTTGCATGAAGATTTAGCAATAAGAAAAGAACTGAAGAGTCGGTTCTATCATGCTGGAATTTCATGGATTGAAATTGAAAGGGCTGCGAATAAGCTTACGGTAAGCATATTTACCTCTCGTCCAGGAATTATTATTGGTCGAAAGGGAAGTGAGATAGATAAGCTTAAAGTTGATTTGCAGGAGCGCACGGGTAAAGAAGTATTCATTAACATACAAGAGGTGCACAAGCCGGAGTTAGACGCTCAGTTGGTGGCCGAATCAGTGGCGCAACAATTGGTTAAGCGTGTGGCTTTTCGTCGGGCTATGCGTCGTGCTGTAGACACTGGCTTAAGGTTTGGAGCTCAAGGTATACGAGTGCGTTGTGGTGGAAGGCTTAACGGTGCGGAAATTGCGAGAGCTGAGTGGTATCTTCACGGACGCTTGCCGCTGCACACATTGAGAGCTGACATTCAGTATGGATTTGCTGAAGCCTTTACAACTTACGGAGTTATTGGTGTCAAGGTATGGATATACAAGGGAGATGTCTTTGAGCCAAGAAAAGAACTGACGGACGATTCTTAGGAGTTTTTCCATTATGTTGATGCCGAAAAGAGTTAAATATCGTAGACAGCAAAAAGGGCGTATGAGAGGTAAGGCCTTGCGAGGTAATACTGTGGATTTTGGACAGTATGGTTTGAAAGCTATGGAATCAGGTAAAATTTCGAACAGGCAAATCGAAGCAGCCCGAATTGCTATTACACGTCGTGCCAGACGTGGTGGAAAGGTATGGATTCGTATCTTCCCCGATAAACCTATTACTAAAAAACCTGCAGAAACCCGTATGGGAAAGGGTAAGGGAGCTCCTGAGGGATGGGTTGCAGTTGTTCGCCCAGGGAGAATTCTTTATGAGGTGGAAGGGTTATCTGAGGAGGTAGCGCGCGAAGCGCTTAGATTGGCCGCTCAGAAATTGTCAATTAAAACTAAATTTGTTACACGGTACGGGACCTAATGAAAGCTTCAAAATTAAGAGAAATGTCTGTTGAGGAGTTAGAGGGTGAAGTGTCGACTCTTTCCGAGCAGCTGTTCAAATTGCGATTTCAAAAAGCAACCGGGCAACAGGATAATGTTATGAAGTTTCGCCAAGTTCGGAGAGATCTAGCTCGGATTAAGACCGTCCTAACCGAAAAAGGTGTCAAAAGTTAAAAATTTAAAAGCAATGTTGGTTTGAAAGTGGATTGAAAAACTATGGAACAACAGCTAGATAATAAAAAACGAAATGTGAAAGTAGGTCGTGTGGTTTCTAATGCTATGGACAAGTCTGTTGTGGTTGTGGTCAACCGCTTGTTTAGGCACCCTTTTTATGGAAAGACTATTCGGCAGGCGCATAAATTTATGGCGCATGATGAAAGTAATGATTGCCGCGTGGGGGATAAAGTTAAGATAGAAGAAACCCGCCCTTTGAGTAAGAGAAAGCATTGGATGGTGGCAGAAATTATAGAGAAGGTTAAGGATTAAAACCATGATTCAGATGGGTAGCAAGTTGGTAGTAGCCGACAATTCTGGGGCTCGCAAAATAGCCTGTATTATGCCAGTAGGTGGGGGGACTGGTCGTATTGCTGGACTAGGCGATGTGATCACCGCGTCTGTGAAAGAAGCTACTCCTGATGGAACTGTTAAAAAGGGTGAGGTAGTTAAAGCAGTTGTTGTCCGTGTGTGCAAGGAAACACGGCGTAGAGATGGTTCCTATATTAGATTTGATGAGAATGCAGCTGTTTTAATTGATGCTCAAAAGGAACCTTTGGGTACACGTGTGTTTGGTCCAGTTGCCCGGGAACTTCGTGAAAAACAGTTTATGAAAATTGTTTCTTTGGCACCGGAGGTGCTTTAGCAGATAGCCGTCAAAAGACGGGGGAGACCGATTGAGATGTTGCGTGTAAAAAAAGATGATGAGGTCCTGATTTTGGCAGGTAAGGACCAAGGTAAGAAAGGTAGGGTGCTACGGGTTTTTCCTGTTAGGCAGCGAGCAGTAGTCGAGAATATAAACGTTCTTCGAAAACATACTCGTCCCAATCCTCAAAAAAATATTAAAGGTGGAGTCGTGGAGAGAGAATCCCCCATTCACTTGGCTAATCTGATGGTGATTTGCCGTGAATGTGGAAAGCCCAGCAGGATTGGCTATAGTGAACTTTCTGACGGTAATAAAGTTCGGGTCTGTAGAAGATGTAATGGAACGATAGATAAATAGATTTTGATGTAATCTAGGATACGAGTATATGGCGAGACTAAAAGAGAAATATAAAAAAGATATTGTTCCCGCGTTAGTTAAAGAGTTCGGGTATGGCAATAGTATGGCCATTCCTAAAGTGAGTAAAGTGGTTGTGAATATGGGCGTTGGTGAGGCAATTCAAAACATTAAATTGCTGG
>CAZASS010000115.1:5755-6914 GCA_964487835.1 uncultured Acidobacteriota bacterium
AGAAAAGCAATTGCTGCTTTTAAGTTACGTGAAGGAATGCCAATAGGTGTGATGGTGACTTTGCGAGGGGACAGAATGTATGAGTTTCTGGACCGATTTCTTAATATTGCGTTGCCTCGAGTTCGAGATTTTCGCGGAGTTTCCTTGCGATCGTTTGACGGTAGGGGAAACTACACAACAGGTTTAAAGGACCAGTTGATTTTTCCTGAAATAGATTTAGGAAGAACGGATCAAATGAGAGGAATGAATGTGACAATTGTAACTACGGCCAAAAGCGATGAGGAAGGTCGGTTTCTTTTAGCTGGACTGGGGATGCCGTTTGCTAAGCGGGACGAACGTCCGGTGATGATGGGCTGAGAAAAAATATGGCAAAAAAATCACTAATTTCGAAACAAAGACGAAAGCCGAAATTTGCAGTGCGTGGTTACTCGCGTTGTCAGCGCTGTGGTAGATCAAGAGGTTATTTACGAAAATTTGAGTTGTGTCGCATTTGTTTCCGAGAATTAGCTCTTCGGGGGGAAATTCCGGGGATAGTGAAGGCTAGTTGGTAAAATGTGTTTAGTAAGTTTTTGTTTTAAAAGTAATTATTAAGTGGTGCAAGGAGTGAGTGGAATATGTCTATGACGGACCCAATTGCGGACTTACTGACTCGGATTAGAAATGCCTTAATGGCACGTCACGAGACAGTGAATGTACCTCATTCGAAAATTAAGGTTTCAATTGTCAAAATTCTTGAACAGGAAGGTTTTATAAGTGGACAACATCTGGTTGAGAAGGATCCCTTTCTTGCTGTAAAGGTAGATCTGAAATATGACTCTGATCATGTTCCAGCCATTCGTTCTTTGAAAAGGATAAGTAAACCAGGTTGTCGTGTTTATGTAGGAAGGGATGAAGTGCCTCTAGTGCTCGGGGGAATGGGGATTAATATTCTCTCAACTTCCAGTGGGATTATGACAGGAAAACAGGCCGTAAAAGAAGGTGATGGTGGCGAAGTTCTATGAGAGGTTTACTAAAGTTATTTTTAAATAGACGGAGAGGTGATTGGCCGTGGTTTTGTTATGCCGACGGCTGATTGGGTAGTTTATGTCACGAGTTGGGAAAAGAGAAATTGAGATACCTGAAGGGGTAAAGGTTGCTGTCGATAAAGATCGGGTGCAGG
>CAZASS010000116.1:0-2372 GCA_964487835.1 uncultured Acidobacteriota bacterium
TCCCCCCTCAGCCAATAAACTGAGCCTAATGAATTTTTTGAGGGAAGATCTAAGGATGACTGGGACCAAAAATGGGTGCGGCACAGATCATTGCGGCAGCTGTATGGTTTTGGTTAATGGTCAAGCCAAGATGTCCTGTCTACTGCGAATGGAAAACTTGGAAAACGCTGACGTAGTAACCATTGAAGGAATCGCTGAGCCAGGAGATCTACACCCTATTCAGGCAGCCTATATGTCTTCTGGAGGCACTCAGTGTGGTTTTTGTACTCCAGGTATGGTCATGGCTACTAAAGCTCTTTTAGACAACAATCCCAATCCAACAGATGAAGAAATTATGGATGGCCTCAAAGACGTCATCTGCCGCTGCACCGGCTATAACAAAATTATCGATGCAGCTAAACTAAGTGCCCGTTGGATGCAAAATCCTGAAGAAATGGAATCGATGTCCAGTGGTGGGCTGGGTTGCCCTGTGGACGATTTCGATGGTGTGGGAAAAGTACAGGGGTCTTTAAACTTTGGAAGCGACTTATTTATGGAAGATATGTTGCATCTGAAGGCGCTCTGGAGTGAACACCCTCATGCACTAATTAAGGGAATAGACACCACAGAAGCGGAAAAGGTTCCAGGCGTAGTCCGAGTCATGACAGCTGCCGATGTGCCTGGACATAATGGCTTTGGGCCTCTCACGCAAGATCAACCAGTTCTGTGTGGAGAAAAAGTCCGTTTTCTTGGAGATGCAGTAGCACTGGTAGCTGCTGAAAGTGAAGAAATTGCTGAAAAAGCTCGTAACTTAATCAAGGTCGACTACGAACCCCTTCCAGGGGTGTTTTCTCCGTCAGAAGTTGCAAAAAAACTCTCTTACCTTTCAGAAGAAGATGCAGATCAAATATCCTCAGGAAACAGCGCTGACCACGAAATAGACGAACGTCTCTGCAAACATTTAGTTCACAAGGTAGGAGATGTAGAACAGGGACTCTCTGAAGCTGATCTAGTGGTCGAGGGTCACTTTGACACACCTGCTATTGAGCACGCTTATCTAGAGCCGGAGGCGGGTGTTGCTTATTGGGATGATGACGTGCTGGTTCTGAAGGTCCCCACCCAATCTCCCTACGAAATGAGAACCCAAATGGCAAAGGCCATGGGACTACCAGATGATCAGGTGCGCATCATTGTAACCCCATCGGGAGGAGCATTTGGAAGTAAATTTGATGCTGTGGTAGAACCTCTCCTAGTTCTAGCAACGTACTGTACCCGACGACCTACAAAAATGACCCTTACTAGAGAAGAATCTCTTATCTGTAGTGTTAAGCGGCATCCTTATGAGCTGGATTATCGCGTTGGCCTGGATAAAAACGGAAAAATCCTAGCTGTTGATGCCAAAATGATTTCAGATGCTGGACCTTACACCGAACTTAGTCCGCGAGTGATTGACCAGGCTTGCCTGTTCGCTTGCGGTCCCTATGAAGTTCCTCATCTTCGCTTGGAAGGTTGGGCTGTTCACACTAACAACGTCAGAGGTAGTGCCTTTCGAGGTATGGGAATCAACCAGGTAGCTTTTGCCCTTGAGTCTCTACTGGATGAGGCAGCTGAAAAACTGAATATAAGTCCTTTTGATCTGCGTTATCGAAATGCTGTGAAAGAAGGAAGCAAAACAGCTTCGGGACAGATTCTACGGGACAGTGTGGCCTTGGAGGAAACTCTGGAAGCTGCCCGGTCAATTGTAGAAAAAGAGTTGCCACGCTTTAAAGAAAAAATTCAACCCGGAAATAAACTAGGAATTGGGATAGCTAGCGGTTTCAAAAACGTAGGTGCGGGAAAAGGGAAAATAGACGAAGCCGGAGCTACATTGACCTTATTACCCGGTGGAAAAGTTGAGTTAAGAATTGGAGTGATGGACTTTGGACAAGGCATCAGAACTGCTATGGCCCAAATTGCTCGGACCATTCTTCCATTTGACGCTAACACTTTGGAACTTGTGACTGGAGACACCTTGTTAACTCAAAAAAGTTGGGGAGCCTGCGCTCAAAGACAGGCCCTAATTTGCGGTTTTGCAGTACTCAAAGCTACCGAACTATTCAAAGACGAATTACTGGCTAAAGCTGCTTCTGTAATGGAAGTGCCTGCATCCGAGTTAACCTATATGGATAGTGCAATATGCCACATGATGTCTGACAGCCAATTATCGTTGGAACAATTAGAACAACAATTGGTCCAAAAAGAAGAAGTAGTAATGGCCAATTACAGACATGTGGCTCCCAAAACATTTGCACTAGCTGATGTGGAAGGTCGCAATAGTGTCCCACCCGAAGAATATCGTAACTACCCAACCTTTGCCTATGCCACCCAAGCATCTATCGTAGAAGTAAATCCCC
>CAZASS010000116.1:2382-2897 GCA_964487835.1 uncultured Acidobacteriota bacterium
GCATAGTAGCTGCACACGACGTCGGAGTGGCCATTAACCCCAAGGTTATTGAAGGACAACTAGAAGGAAGCTGTTCTCAAGGATTAGGGTACGCTCTAAGCGAAGACTTTCCAGTAAAAGATGGGATACCTCAGGTAAGAACTTACCGAGGCCTTAAGGTCCCATCAATCCTGGAAACACCCGAAATAATAACTGCCATCATAGAAAAACCTGAACCCGCTGGGCCTTTTGGAGCCAAGGGAATTTCAGAAGTGGCCACCGTACCAGTCACTCCGGCCATCACTAATGCAATATATGATGCAGTCAAAGTTCGCATCTATGACTTGCCTGCTACTCCAGCCAAAATTTTAGCTGGTCTCGACGCAAATGGACATTAAGAGAGACTATACGGATTAGCTTAGCGCAACTCTTCAATCTAAAAACCGCTCCCTCAGGTAGATGCTATGAAGAAT
Source organism: uncultured Acidobacteriota bacterium (assembly GCA_964487835.1). GTDB lineage: Bacteria > Acidobacteriota > UBA6911 > RPQK01 > JADFOI01 > JAUXKG01. Next base: position 2,835 of record CAZASS010000116.1, read on the forward strand.
TTTTACTTATCTTAAATGGTAATTCTATACTTCCAGATGCACTTAATAAGTTTAGAGAACCTT
>CAZASS010000116.1:2907-3839 GCA_964487835.1 uncultured Acidobacteriota bacterium
GTCATCATAGAATAGATGCTATGAAAAAAATTTACTTACCTCTAGCTCTGATAGTAGTCTTTTGGACAGCTTGCAACCCGGGAACTGATCTCGATCAACACTCAGAATTCCAGTATCAGGGAGACCGTTTCGCTGATCTTCAAATTCTACGCTACCAAGTCCCAGGTTTTAAAGAACTGAACAAGAAACAGAAAAAACTGCTCTATTACCTTTACCAAGCAGCATTATCTGGACGTGACATTATTTGGGATCAAAACTATCGCCATAACCTCTACCTACGCAGCACACTAGAAAACATTTTTGAAACATACCAAGGAGATAAAAACAATCAGGATTGGAATCATTTTTTGATCTACATTAAACAAATTTGGTTTTCGAGTGGGATTCACCACCATTATTCAACTATTAAAATTACACCCCAATTCTCACAAAAATACTTCAGACAATTGGTGGAAAGTTCCAATCAAGACAGCTTCCCTCTTCAGAAGGAAGAAACTGTTGAAAATTTATTAAGTAAGCTCACCCCAATTATTTTTGATCCAACTGTAGATCCTAAAAAGATAAATCTCGATCCAAAAGTAGACCAAATTCGAGAATCAGCCACTAACTATTACGACAAAGAACTTACCAAAAAAGAAGTAGAACTCTTTTACAAATCTCTAATCGATGAGAATGATTCTCACCCCATCTCCTATGGCCTTAATTCCAAGCTGGTGAAAGAGGGAAATACTATTCGAGAGAATGTTTGGAAAGTCGGAGGCATGTACGGTAGTGCCATTGAAAAAATTGTATACTGGCTGAAAAAAGCTGAACAGGTAGCAGAAACTACCGAACAGAAGGCCTCGCTACAAAAACTTACTCAATATCTAGAAACTGGAGATTTGAAAACCTTTGACGAGCACAACATTCTTTGGATACAAGACATCCATTCC
>CAZASS010000116.1:3849-6839 GCA_964487835.1 uncultured Acidobacteriota bacterium
ATTCCACCATAGATGTCATCACCGGTTTTATTGAAGTTTACGGAGACCCTCTGGGTTATAAGGGGGCCTTTGAATCTGTAGTCTTCTTTCAAGATCGGGAAGCGACCCAGAGAATTGAGGCCCTGAGTCAAAACGCCCAATGGTTTGAAGACAATTCTCCTACACTAAAAACACATAAGAAAAAAACTGTTAAGGGGATCTCAGCTCGAGTGGTAACCGTGGTGGTTGAATCAGGAGATGCCTCACCATCTACGCCAATTGGTATAAATTTACCCAATTCTGAATGGATCCGAAAAGAACATGGATCCAAATCCGTTAGTCTCGGCAACATCGTCTATGCCTATGAACAGTCGGCCAAATCGAGTGGCACCTTGGAAGAATTTGCTTACAGTCAAGAAGATGTTGAACGTTCAAAAAAATATGGCATCCTAGCTGGCAAACTCCATACCGATATGCACGAGGTTATAGGCCACGCTTCTGGACAAATTGAGCCTGGAGTTGGAACCCCTAAAGAGACCCTTAAAAGCTATGCTTCTACTCTGGAAGAAGCCCGCGCCGATCTCGTAGCGCTCTATTACCTGATGGATCCAAAACTAATTGAAATTGGAGTAATGCCTTCTTTAGAAGTAGGCCGTGCTGGCTACACCAACTATATCCAGGGGGGATTGATAATCCAATTAGCACGGCTGAAGGTCGGCGAAAACTTAGAACAAGCCCATATGCGCAATCGACATATGGTCTGCAGTTGGGTTTACGAACAGGGTCATTCTAGTAAAGTCATCGAAAAGAAAATCAGAGAAGGTAAATCCTACTACGTAATCAATGACTACCAGGCCCTTCGCCATCTCTTTGGAAAATTACTCCGCGAAATCCAGCGCATCAAATCAACAGGCGATTACCAGGCTGGTAAAAACCTAATAGAAAGATATGGCATCAAAGTGGACCCAAAGCTTCACAAAGAAGTACTGGGTCGCTACGCCCGCTTAAACCGCGCCCCTTACTCCGGCTTTATCAATCCAGTTCTGGTACCAAAAGAAAATAATAACGGGGATATCGTAGACGTTGAAATAAAGTATCCGGAAGACTTTGCACAGCAAATGATGTACTACGGCAAAAACTATTCTTTTTTGCCCATATACAACTGAATAACTCACCGAGCCTATGCCAATCTACATTCATCTACTGGCGTTAACTACAGCATTGGCTTGGGGCTCTGGAGCCATTTTGAACAAAAAAGGGTTTTCCATGGGTGGAAATCCCGTTCAATCCTCGGTAATAGTAGTAGGCGTAAACGTTCTGATTTTTTGGATTGTTTTCTGGGTGTGGAATGGATTAGATGATGCCTTAGCCCACATTTCCTGGTCAACAATCGGTCTTTTCGCACTTGCTGGGCTCTTTGGTAACGCCCTGGGACGGTTTTTAGCTCTTTACGGAATTGACCAACTAGGGGTTACCATAAATACAGCCGGCATAAGCACCCGACCACTTTTCGCCGCTACCATTGCTGTTATCTGGTTAGGTGAGCAACTACAACCATTTCTTCTAATAGGAATTCTATTAGTCGTTATCGGAATCATTACTCTTGTATTCTCAAAAGGCGGTAATCTTCAAGGTTGGAAGGCTTGGCAAATATGGATTCCTTTAGGGGCTGGAGCATCTTTTGCCATCGGTAATGTCATCCGACGTTTCGGATTGACTACCACATCAACCACCCCTCTTGAGGGACTCACAATTGATCAAACAGCAGCCTTTGTTGGGCTGCTTATCTATGCCTATGCCCAAAAAAATATCAACGTGTTTTCTGCTCCACCCAAAACCTACCTATTCTTTACCGGCGCTGGGATATTAGGAGCTATTGGACATTTCTGTCTTTTTGAGGCCCTCGATCGAGGACCTGTCTCAATAGTGGATCCACTGGTTGCAACACAACCTTTATTCGCCACATTTCTAGCTTACTTCCTACTAGGAGACCTAGAACGTGTAACCCCCAAACTAGTCATCGGGACATTATTAATTGTCTTAGGTGCCAGCATCGTCATGCTTTATGATCCATCAGCCATACTGGAATAACATCAAACTGAAACACTTTACTTTGAACAAATGTCAAAAAACAGTATCCTTTTCTCAACCTAGGCGTAAATCCAGCAATAACATCTGTACTCGGAAGGAGGGAAAGTAAAATGAAATTAGGCTTTCGAATGGTAATTTTTTGGACAATACTAGGCGTGTTGGGAACGGCAACCGGCTGCTCAAAAAATAATAATGAAGAAAGTCCTCTTAGCGGCTACATTCAATCCCCTCAAGGAGAACCACTAGCAGGCATTCCTATTCGAGCCCACCTTCAAGATTCCAATATTGCTGTCACCGTGTTTACCAATAAGGAAGGACATTATTATTATCGGAATCTGAGACCTGGAAACTACAAAGTAGACGTCGAACTTGCAGGATTCGAATCAATTCAAGAAGAATCAATCAATATTGCACCAACAGGGCGAGCAAAACTAGATCTCACCTTACAGCCCAAAGAACCCTCTCTGGAAGAGTTAACTACTGCAGAAATTTTGTTGGCAATGCCGGGAACGGATAAACTAAAAGTAGAAGCCGCTGATTGTTCCGACTGCCATTCCTTGCAGTTTGCCTTACGAAAAAAACGTAGCCGAGACGAATGGTTACAAATTATTGAAAAAATGCGAGGGATCACCAGCTCTGGAGCAATGCACTCAGCAGAAAATATTAAAAAAACTCTCGCAATAACCCATGATATCAATCGAGAATTGGCTGACTTTTTTGCCTCTGTCAGAGGACCTGACTCCCCCCCCATCCCCTATAAAATTTTCCCTCGTCCCACAGAAGAAGCCTCTACTAGCGCTGTTATTACTGAATATAGAATTCCTCGAGGAGCAATCCCCGCTACCTTCCGAGGCAATCCCAACGGTGCTTGGTTACACGATGTGATGCCTGACCCCAATGGTCGCTATGTCTGGTACACA
>CAZASS010000117.1:0-6738 GCA_964487835.1 uncultured Acidobacteriota bacterium
TAGAGAGGGAGGAAAAGTTGTGGCCGGAGTTGATGCTACAGCTATTGCTGGTTTGGGTACTGACCAGGAGATGTTTTTGTTAGTAGATGCTGGACTTACACCAATGCTAGCTTTGCTTTCTGCCACTCTATGGTCGGCTGAGATGATGAGAAAGGATGATCTTTTGGGGAGTATTGAGGTAGGAAAGTTAGGAGATTTAGTGGTGTTGAGTCGGAATCCTCTGGAGGATATCAATAATACAAAAACTGTTAAATGGGTTATTAAAGAAGGTGTTATCCAGGATACGGAGTACCACGCTGATTTTGCTATACCAATTCCTAGACCTGATCCTAGCGTGTATTTGCCACAAATCGATCAACTCACTCCCCGAATATCTGTGCAGGGATCACAGAAGGCTAAAATTTTAGTTAAGGGTGATGGCTTTGGGCGTCGTGCCATGATTATGTTTGATGGTGTTTTGATTTCAACTCGACGTGTAGATAGTGGACAACTTGAGGGAACCATACCTCAACGCCTGTTAGCTCGTGTAGGGACTTTTCCTGTGACAGTACAGAATCCAAGGCCGGGGGGTGGCGTTTCTAATTCTTTGACTTTCATGGTGAAATTTCAATGATTAATCCAAAATAAAAACCGAGAACTCAATATAGACTCAGAGAGAAGTTAGTCAGTTTAGGTGCAATAGGTTTAGTTTTTATTTTTTATGATTGTGTTGAGTCCGCTTGATGTCGGGACGGGGGTCTGGGGCAAAGCCTTTTCTATTTGGCATTTCTACCTTGGGTAAAGTTTCGGAGTTCATTATCTCATTTTCTCCTATGATGCCATTCAGATTTAGAATTAAGGCTACTACTGCGTATACTTGATCATTTGTTAATGTGCCGGGACGGTAAAAGGGCATGGATCGGTTGATGTAATCCCAAAGTGTAGTGGCGTATGGCCAGTAACTTCCGACTGTTTTGATAGGTTTAGATTCTGTTAAAGTTCCTTGTCCTCCTACTAATGCGCCTCCCTGGTTAGAGCCTTGTCCCTCAGAACCGTGACATTCGGCGCACTGTGTTTGGTAGATTTTTTTTCCTTTAATTGCTGTACCTTCTCCGGTTGGAAGTTCATTTCCATCAGGACTAATGGCAATATCCCAGTGTCGGATTTCATCTGTTGTAGGTGGGTGACCTACTCCGTAATTAGGTAGCTGGCCTTCAAGAATGCATACGAATATTAGTATTCCTGTACAAGTAAGTAAAAAGGATCTATGGCATTTATGTTGAAACATTTTCAACCTGTCCGTTGGGTAATACTTGCCAGATTTTAGTGCCATTGAAATGGTAAAAAGTGTTTAACCCGCGAACCTTAATTAATTCTTCTCGGCTAGGTTGTATATAGCCTGTTTCATCAGTACATCGTGATTGAAGAGTGGCTGCTTGGCCTTTCCACTGCCAAGGGAATCTGAAACGAGTAAAACAGATTGGCAGGCGAGGTTCCTGCAGTTCAGCTTCCTGCCATGAATGACCCTTATCAGTGGATATCTCAACTTTGTTGATCAAGCCACGTCCTGACCAAGCCAACCCCGTAATTTCGTGAAATCCTGGTCCAGATAATTGATGTCCTCCTGATGGATAAGTAATTACCGATTTGGCTTCCATTGAAAATGTGAATTGGCGGGCAGTTCCATCTGGTAAAAGATCGGTATATTTGGAAGTTTCTTCTCGTCCCATGTAGGGTTGGTTAACTACCTTAATTCTTCGGAGCCACTTAACGTGGGTATTCCCCTCCCATCCCGGAACAACAAGCCTAAGGGGATATCCTTGTTCTGGGCGAATGGCTTCGCCATTTTGACCGTAGGCAATAATCATATCTTCCATAGCTTTTTTTAAAGGGAGGCTTCGGTGCATTTTACAAGCGTCAGCTCCTTCGGCAATGATCCACTTTCCTTCAGGTTGAATCCCCATCTCCTTTAGGATTAGTGATAACTTTATCCCTGTCCATTCACTACAACTGGCGTTTCCATGACTTCGTTGAACAGTTGTGCCTGATTTTGACCATTCAGTTTGACTGTTGCCCGAACACTCAACAAAAAGAATTCGTGAAACTGATGGGAGTTGGCGAAGTTCTTCCATTGTAAAAATTAGGGGCTTTTCCACTAGTCCGTGGATGAGTAGTCGATGTTGGGTTGGATCAATTTCTGGGACTCCAGCGTGGTGACGTTCAAAGTGTAACGAGGAAGGAGTGATAATACCCTGGGAATCTTGAAGTGGAGTTCGGCTTAGCCCTGCTTCAGGGGTGCCACCGGGAGAACTGCCACCTGAAGAGGAGGGTCGGACCAAGCGATACGATTCTTCGTAAGGAGATCTTTGTCCGTATTTACTAGGAACTTTACCCAAAATTTGGACTGAATTTTGGGAATTTTTTGAAGTGCAGGCACCTAGTAATCCTCCAATGGCAACACCGGTTTGAAGAAAAAAGCGACGACTGGATTTGGGCAAATCGGAAGGGTGTTTGAGAGTGCTATCGCTCATGGTTTTAGTCCTTTCCCTTTCTAGTCATGGTAAGTAGGGAGACTGTTTTATGAAAGAAAGACAATTAACCCCATATATTGTTCCATATTTTATCTCCATTGAGATAAGCACTCACGTACGCAATTAGAGTTAGCATGACTAGAATGCCGTTAGTAATCCAATTGTTTGTATATTGGCCCATTAGGTTTTTATCGTTAGTAATTTTCAAGAGAGAAATTGCTAGGATCGGAATGACTAGAACGATACAGACCATGACCATTAGTATCAACTCTATAGGTGCTGTGTCGGTGAAGATAACGTGGGCAGGGACGAATGACCAAAAGATTATAATGGATCGGTAAATAGGATCTTTTTTAATATTGGGTTTTTCAGAAGAGCTTTCTGACTTCTTTAACCAAGGTAAAAAGGATCGGCAAACATCGGTTAATACCAATGCATAACCACTGTTGAAACCAATAAAGCTGGAGAAGGCAGATCCCCAAAGACCCAGCGCAAAAATAATTAATCCTATTCTTCCCTGGGTTTCGGAAAAAATTCGTGCTAGATCTTCTGAGTCTTGTACTTGAATTCCTAGAGGATGAATAGTTCCTGCTGCAGCAATTTGTAAGAGTCCTCCCATGAGAAACAAGCACAAAACACCAACACCCAGATCCAAACGTTGTTGTTTTAGATAAGAGGTATTAGTCCATCCCTTTTCTCGGATGAAGTAGGCATAAGTTAAATTTGCAGTTGAGCCTGCTTCAGTGCCGATCAAAGCCATTATGATCCAAACAGCATCATATAGACCTTGGGCTTGGGGTAAATTAGGTATAAATGTTCCCTGAATAATAGCTACTGGATCTGGGTCAGAGAGTATTGCCGCAATTAACATTGAGACACCCATAACGGCGACCAGCAGCTTACAAAATGACTCAATAATGTGATATCCACCCCAGTACATCATTGAGAATCCAATCAAGGTAAAGATCCCAGCCCAGATCTTGGCACTCCATTCTGTGGGTAATGGAACTAAAAGATGAGCTGATTCACCCATGATAAGTATTAGGAACATATTGGTGAAGTGGCGGATTGGGAAGAAAGAAAGCGAAACAGCCCATGGAACCCATTTTCCGACTCTTCCATAACCGACTAGCAGGCTCTCGCCAGTGACTAAAACGTATTTAGCAGAAGTGTTGACCCAGACATAGCGAAATATCAAGGTCATCCCAAGGGCCCAGATTAGATGATATCCGTAACTTGCTCCAGCTGTACTGTTTGTAACTACGTCCCCTGTTCCTAAAACGGTCAGAACATAGACAAATCCTGGTCCTACCGAGGCTAATATACTTCCCAATGAGCTTGTTTCATTGGGTGTAGAACTTGGATTTATTTTTTGAGGTGGTTGTTTTTCCATTACAAAACTACCTTCCTTTCATAGTTGGGTGTATCGTTAACTACCAAAAGAGGTGGGGTTGGATTGTATCCTTTAAAGGTCAGATCTGCCATCACTGAATGAAGATTGTGAAGAGATGTAGTTTTAGAATGGTAAAAAAAGGTGGAGAGTTTGGCCAAAGTATTGGAGTAAATAACAATAGTTGTTCCTTGTGTCATAGTGTCTTTCATAAGTTGAAATTTTTCGTTTTTAGCAGTAAAGAGGAGTAGGTTCTGAATATTAAATTTGGTCTAGCTTTGGATTTTTGGAGTACCGCAAAGCCTCTCAATCACTTATTAGATGACTATGTGAGGATTTTGGAAATAGCGGAGAGTTATGGGTTCGACTCTGTCTGGGCCGGAGAACAGGGTCGTTTATCTTCCCAGCCTGGCCACGTTCCTTCTCCACTTTTGGTTTTGGCTTCCTTGGCTAAGAACACACACTTGCGTCTGGGTACAGGTGTGACCCTTTTGATGCTTTGGCATCCTCTTAGATTAGCCCACGATGTGGCAGTTCTCGATCAAATTTCGGGAGGAAGATTCACTCTTGGGGCTGGAGTGGGAAATGCAGAAGCTATGAAAAGATATGGGGTTTCTACTGAAGAAATAGCTGCACGTATGGATGAAGTATTGCTTTTTCTAAAAAGTATATGGTCTGGTGAAGAAGAATTTAAGGGGAAATACATTACTGTCAAAGGACAACTCTGTCCTCCACCAATTCAATTGGGAGGGCCCCCAATATGGGTAGCCGGTAGGATAGCTCGTTCTGTTGAGAGAGCGGCTAAATTTGGGGATGGTTGGTATGGTGCGACTAATCATCCGTTTGATTTAATTGAAAAGCAATCGATACGTTATCGTGAATTACTTTCACAGCAGGGAAGGGATCCTGCAAATGCCACAATTGTTATTAATCGTACAGCTTTTTTGGCCGAAACAGATAAACAGGCGAGGCGTGAAAGTGAGCCTTACGTTACTAAGCTACTGCACTCTTACAGTAGGTTGGGACTTATTCGAGACAGTCACGGAGTTTCTCTTCAGCCTGGTCCAGAAATGTTAGAAGCGGTTGGGGATAGTATGTATTTTGTGGGTGGGCCAGATAGATGTTTTGAAAGTATTTGTAAGTATCATGAGCAAGCCGGCGTGAGCCAAATAAATTTTCGAGTTAGTATGGCTGATATGCCTTTGGAATGGGTGGAGCGAACAGTTGTTTTGTTGGGAGAAGAAGTGCTTCCACGGATAAAAATGGACTAAACCGGTTACGAGGAAGATAAATTAAAATAAAAATAGGTTTAAAGATTGTATAAATTGTCCATTTATTGGATTAAATAGGTTTTAAAATTAATTATTATGGCTTAATTAACATAAAATAGGACAAAATGTTTTAAATTGTCTAATTTGTTGATTGAGCTCAGTTTTGGATCATATTTTTTCGATAGGGAGAGCAAATGATGCAAGAGAAATTACAGAACCGATACATTTTTGTGGCGGCTGCGGTTGTTATGCAGTTGTGTCTAGGAAATCTTTATTCATGGAGTATTTTCAAGACTCCTCTTATGCAGAGTCAAGGCTGGACAAGTACTGAGGCTACGGTCCCATTTACTCTTTCAATTGCATTTTTTGCTATTGGAATGATTGTAGCGGGGCGTTGGCAGGATAGAGCTGGTCCGAGGATAGTAGGAATTACGGGAGGGGTTCTTTTAGGAATTGGTTTTTTATTAGCCAGTTGGATGGGAAATAGCTTACTTGGACTCTATTTTACCTACGGCATATTGGGGGGATTGGGTGTTGGTTTTGCTTATGTAACTCCCATTGCTACGGTGGTTAAGTGGTTTCCAGACATGAGAGGATTGATGACTGGCATTGCGACCCTTGGTTTTGGAGCTGGAGCACTTATTGGTGCTCCAGTTGGTACTCGTTTAATTCAAACTGTTGGTGTGCATGAAACTTTTCTGATTTTTGGAGTAACATTTGGTTTGTTAGTGATTCTGTCCGCTTCTGTTCTTTACAATCCTCCTTCAAACTGGTCTCCACCGGGTTGGAATCCTGAATCAGCAGAGGCAGTTGTTGCGGGTACTCCAGATATTACACCAGGAGCGATGGTCAAAACCTTGCAGTTTTATCTTTTATGGAGTGTCTATTTGCTAGGAGCAGGGGTCGGCTTGATGGTTATTTCACAAGCAGTTCCAATGGGAGAGGAGCTGGCAGGAGTCAGTGCCGCCGCTGCAGCAGGACTATTGGGCACAATGTCCATTTTCAACGGGTTAGGCCGTCCCGCATTTGGTTGGATTTCAGATCGAATTGGCCGTATTAATTCTCTGATTATAGCATTTTCTCTTTATTTGGTTGCTCTCATGTGGATTCTCCGAACCGCTTCCAGTCCTGCAATGTATACGGTTGGTATTAGTGTGATTGGCTTTTCTTATGGCGGATATTTGTCCTTATTGCCAGCCCGTACCGCAGACTGTTTTGGAACCAAAAATATAGGTGTGAACTACGGATTGATTTTTTCCGCCTACGGAGTAGCTGGTATAGCTGGTCCTTTGATAGGTGCTTGGGTTAGGGAGACGACAGGAGGATGGGAGAATGCTTTTTGGATTTTTTCTGTTTTGAGCGTAGTGGGTATTCTTCTTTCGCTATTGAGTAAGTTGCCCTCAACTCAGCCAAAATCCTAAAATTTTCCGTAGTGTCAAAAGGTCTTGCTTGGACGCTCGGTATTCGGAAATTCATGCTGAATCGTTTGTGCTGATCTAATCTAGATTGAGGAGTGAAGAGTTTCTTCGACTGTTACCTGTTAACGTGTTATTATTTTTTGCAACGG
>CAZASS010000118.1:0-6653 GCA_964487835.1 uncultured Acidobacteriota bacterium
AAAATGCTATTTCCCTATTTAAAGTTGTTGCAAAATCTGTGGTATTGGAAAGAGATTTACTGAAAAAGTAGTTAATATTAAAAGACAATCCCTGAGCTAAAGAACGAGTTAAGCTCAGCTTTAATCCATCATAATAGGCCGTGCCACTGTTAATGATGGTCTGCACATCAAAAAAGCTTTGGTTAGGGCGTCTCTCGTCAATATTTGCGATAGTGGCTGTGACCCCCGGAACAGGTTCAGCCCGATTGGACAAAAAGGGAAAATACAATTTATGAGTTCGGTTTCCAACATAGCCTACTTGAAGAAAAAGATTTTGTGGAAGTCGTTTTTGTATTACTAAATTATACTGGTGACCATAAGAAGAGCGTAAATCAGGACTTATAAGGCTTAACTCTGAACGTTGGTTTTCATTTGGAACTAACGAATGTCCTTGAAGAGGATTAATTAAATTAGGATTTTGAACAGTAATAGTATTGACAGCTGGAGGATTAAATCGGGCCAGTTGATAGGTTCCTGGAAAAATATGTCCGAAAGAAATTCCGTAACCAGCTCTTATAACCATATTATCCCCTTTGGGCGTCCAGGCTAATCCCAAATGAGGAGCATAATTATTAGCATCTGTTTTATAGCTAAATTGAGTACGGTTATTAACTTCACTTGGAACAGTAACACTTTCATGTCTCAACCCTATATTGACAGTAAGGCCAGGCCTCATCTGGTAACTATCCTGTACATATAAGGCATTCTCCCAAGTCCGAAATCCTCGATAAAGATCTCCTATAGTTTGTGTGAATTTTGTTGCTGTTCCTTTTAGAAAGTTTTCTACTGCAGTTCTTCCAAAATTGCTTGTAAACGTAAATTTTCCACGACTATTGTCACTTTGCAGATCGTTAACTTGAATACGAGTAGTTCTTCCTCCAAATCGAAACTGATGTTTACCTGATGAATGAGAAAATCCCCAGTTACCACTGAATCTATTTTGAAATCTTTTCCTCGGAAATTGAGTTCCAGGACCAATGTTTTTGAAATCTCCTAAATTGCCCCCAAAATCCACTTCGGGAGCATTTTCTAATCCTAATGGCTCAAGCAAAGATCGAAAGCGTTCGGTAAGAAGAAGCAGAGCGGATAGTCTGGAAAATTGAAAGGAACTTTGTAGCACACTTCCCGGAGACCAGTTGTATACATGAGTAGCTGAAAATGTTTGTGGTCTTAAATTGGTTTTAGGATTTCCACCAGCTACAAACTCAAATGGATCTTCAGAATAATCGAACACCGTATATTGGAAAGCAAGTTTTTGTTGCTCACTAGGCAAATAGTCTAGCTTTAAATTCCAATCTATACTTTTAATGCGACGAATAGCATTGGTATTTAATTGGCGTGACGCCACACTAGGAAGATTAGGGGTTTCTTCCAATGGATATGCTTGAAGTAGTCCTGCGACTATGGCCGCCGTTGCTGAATTTGTGGCGGTAGGAGTTTGTTCACTCGAAAGAGGGGAACGAATATTCCCATTAACAAAACCGGAGTCCTTAACCAAATCTATACTTGTGCTAAAAAATAATTTTTCCACAATCAAAGACCCACTAGCGTTGGCACCGACCTGATTTCTTTTGGAAGGTCGAAGGCTTCCCACATTAAAAAAAGGCCTAGCATTCAAGGCACTGTTTTCATGAGCCTCATATAATGAGATGTGAAATTGTTTGAGAGGCTCTCGGGGTTGCACAAATAGAATTTGACGCATGGGAGCCCCCATATCATTCAAAAACTGGTTTTCTGTTGCACTATGGCGCAAAAAAACTGACTCAATACCACGCCTTCTCAAAGGATCACGAAGAACATTTAGATCAACTTTTCTAATAAATATATTGGGATTTCTTTCCTTTGCGCCTCTTTCTTCTGCCTCTCTAATAGTGGTTTTCATGGGCTGAAGCCTGAAATTTACTTCAATTGATGTGCCCTGTCTCGGTTCAATGGGTTCCCTTGCCTGCCCAAGATATCCCGATGCCTTTACTTCTAAACGATAGCTTCCACTGGGAAAAGAAGAGAATGTGTAAAAACCTTGGGCGTTAGGAATAGTTTCTAGATAAAACTCATTTTCCACTCCTGTTAAAACAATGGTTGCTGAAAGAACAGGCTGACCATTATCGTTCTCTATATATCCATTTATTTCAGTAGATTTAGATTCGGATAAAACCACTAATGGGAGTCCAGAAAAATAAATAAAAAGTAAAACAAATTTACTTCTGCTGAATAAGAGCCTGCTTATAATTTTCAAACATCTATCTCCAAAACTACTTGTAACTCAACATCATTCTGCCAGTTGCACTTGTCTAATTCTTTTCCCCATAACTTCCCCAGATAATATTAATCCTACTTTTTCAAAGAGTCTTAATTATAAGGTGATGGTGAAAAAAAACTATCTTTTACAATGTATTATGGCAAAAAAATATCTCTAAAAGGGGTTGTCACCTCTTTTACATGTGAATAAAATCACTACAGATGACTAAAACCACGACTAACCACTATACAGCTATCCTGAATATTTCAATTCTCCTTCTCTTTTATATTTGCACAGGTCCCCTTTTAGCTCAATCCACGCAAAGAACAGGCTCAACCCTATTAAACTTCACACAAAACCTAACTCCCTGCACATCAGAAGAAGAGTTGCAAATTGCTCGCTATTTAAAACGCAGAACAGAATCCAGTTTAAAGTTAGCCGAAGAAATTGATCTTGAGGAACTAGCTGAATTAGCCAAAGAAGCTGAGGATGAAGCTGAAGATGCTGATATTCAAGACTCTGAAGTTAAAGATATCAGTGCCAAAAATTCTGAGGTCGAAGATGGTGATAGCGAAGAAATTGACATAGATGAGGAGTTGGCTGAAGAACTAGATCTTAGAATTTCAAATCTCAAAGCTTCCCAAAAAGAGATTGTAGAAGCCTTAAAGATGGTAGAAAGATCTATAGAAGAATTTCCTGCGGAATATGCTCATACAGGGCCAATTTTATGGCTGACTGTGATCAAGGATATTGCTACTGAACAAAAAAATGCTAAAGAACTTAAAGAATTCGAATATGTTGAATCTAATTGGCCTGAAATGGCTGAAGTAGCATTCAATTGGTCTAAGATGGCCGAGCTAGTACTCCCAAACTTATTTACAAGGATATTAGAACCAAAAATCAGTGCACTACTAAGAGTTATTAGACAAGAGGACTTGGTACCCCCAACTCGTTAAAATATTCGTTTAGCTCATACCCCTAACTTATTTGCGATAGCAATTCCGTTCTGCTCAGAAGCCAATTCATCTATTAAGGCCTCAGTATCATTTTAATTATAGGACCCGGGTTGTTAATCATTTTCTCGAAAGCTATTTGCCCTTCTTCAATCATCTTAGTTTCAGTCCAAGGAGTTATGTTGACTTTATTGTTAGCAACCAAGCTAACGGCCTTAGCAAAATCATTCATGTTGTAACCAAAAGAAGTTTGCAATTGAATTTCTCTACGGATTAAATCTATAAAATCTATCTCAGTTTTTTGTTCTGCTAATCCAAGCAAAAGAACTTGTCCTCCTGATTGACATATTTCAGTTGCCTGTTGTCGAGTCGGTGAAGATCCTACGGCATCGATAACAACTTCTGCACCCAGACCATCAGTTAAATCGTGTATTGCAGACACCACCTCAACCTCAGAGGGATTAAGGGTTTGCGTGGCCCCTAATTGACTGGCGACAGACAATCGATCTTGATTAGTATCAGTAATAAAAATGTTCTGATAGCCTAGCAATTTAGCTAAAATCAAAACCAATATTCCTTGAGTGCCAGCTCCTAAAATAGCTAATGTGCCAAACCTGTCAGACACAATCATAGAAAGTAAATGAACTGCACAAGCTACTGGTTCGGGTAAAACCGCAACCTCATCGGGCAAATCTTCTGGTATAGGGAAAAGAGCTGACGCAGGAACGCTAACCCATTCTGCAAATGCTCCTTGAACATTATCCATTCCCAAAAGTTTCCACCTGTAACAGGTATTGTGACGCCCAGATAAACAATTAGAACACCGGAAACATGAGAATAGAGGGTTGACCGCCACTCTTTTTCCATGAGGAAAATCTTCTTGGCTACTTTCTTCAACAACCCCTACCATTTCATGGCCGAGTACGAGAGGTGGCTGTCGACGGACGTGATGTCCTAGAAACCCTCCCATGTCTGAACCACAAATGCCAGCAACTTGAACCCGAACAATTACTTCATCAGAATTCGCATGGGGAACACTAATATTACGTAGCTCAACTTTTCCCGGAGTAGTATAAACTAGCGCTTTCATCGCTCTATTTTCTTTATGCAACAAGCTAATAGCAAGTGATTACCCTTAAACATCTTGAGCATAATAATCTACATAGAAAAATATTGTTCGCTGATTAATCAATTTAAAGATAAGCTTTTTTGAAAGCTAGCTTATACTTATACTGAAATTGTTTGCCATTTGTAATAACTAAGGAAAACTTCAATGCCTTTTGGCAATCCGATAATTGATAACTGGATAGAGAAAGCCCGAACTGATCCAGAAGGTTTTTGGGTTGAAGCCGCTAATGAACTTCATTGGTTTTCAAAATGGGATCGCGTCTTCGATTGGTCTGACCCTTCTTTTCAGTGGTTTCCTGGTGCCCAGACCAACTTGTCTTATAATTGTCTTGACTATCACCTCAAACAAGGCCGAGGTGAAAAAACCGCCCTTATTTATGCCAATGAACGAGGGCAACGAGAAAAATTTTCCTACAAAGAATTACACCAAAGAGTAGAAAAAATTTCAGCAGCACTTCGGGGAATAAATCTACACAAGGGAGATTGTGTAACCATTTATATGCCTCTCTGCCCTGAAGCTATTATGCTAATGCTTGCTTGTGTGCGAATAGGTGTTATTCATTCAGTAGTTTTTGCAGGGTTTGGAGCTGGTGCTCTTTCCGACCGAATTGAAGCCAGTAATTCCAAAGTCGTTTTTACCGCCGATATCACATTCAGAAAAGGCACAATTGTCCCGCTTAAAGAAATTGTTGATTCTGCTCTAAAAAAATTTAGTGACACCGTTGAATCAGTTGTTGTTCTTGAACGAAACTCATCGTCTTCTGAAAAACTTAAGGGCCGCGATATCAACTGGGAAACTTTTCTTGAATATTCAGTCAATAACAAAGGTTCCCATGTTCAAATGGAAGCCAATGAAGCTGCCTATATACTAGCGACTTCAGGAACAACGGCAAAACCTAAGCTAGCAGTACATACGCACGGAGGCTATCAAGTTGGAATTCATAGCATGGGACGCTGGTGTTTCGGTTTGAATGAAAATGATATTTGGTGGGCTACTTCAGATATAGGTTGGGTGGTTGGCCACAGCTATATAGTCTACGCTCCACTACTATGTGGGTGTACCAGCATCGCTTACGAAGGAGCTTTGGATTATCCTGGCCCTGAAGTGCTGTGGAGTTTAATTCAGGAATTCCGTATTACTGGAGTATTTACTTCTCCGACGGTAGTCAGGCTCTTACTGCGTTACGGGGAAGAACCAATACGCGGGTTTGATTTTTCCTCACTACAACGGCTTTTTTGTGCTGGTGAAGCCCTTAATGCTCCCGTTTGGAAATGGTTGCAAGAAGAAATTTTTGAAAATCACATCCCCGTTATAGATCATTGGTGGCAAACAGAAACTGGAGGGCCGTTGATAGGAAATCCTTATGGATTATCTCTATTGCCGATTATACCAGGCTCAGCTGGCATTCCACTACCTGGAATGGAGGCTGCAATAATGACGTCGGATGGGGAAGAATGTCCACCTAATGAAAAAGGCATTCTGGTTCTTAAACGCCCCTTCCCAAGTCTGACTCCAACCTTGTGGAATGAACCTGAGCGATATACCCAAGAATATTGGGGTAAAATCTCTGAAGTCTATTTCACAGGTGATTCTGCTCACATAGACGAAGACGGGTATGTCTGGTTTGCCGGAAGAGCTGATGAGGTTATAAAAATAGCAGCTCATCGCATTGGTACTGTCGAAGTAGAAACAGCTTTCCTGCAACATCCTCAAGTCTCCGAAGCTGGTGTGACCGGCCGACCTGATCCATTGCGAGGAGAAGTTATTTCAGCTTTCATAGTACTCCGACACGGTTACACTCCTTCTCCTCAGCTTAAAAAGGAACTTATTGACACTGTCCGCCAACAACTAGGACCAATAGCTGTTATTGGTGAGATAAATTTTGTAAATATTCTTCCCAAAACTCGAAGTGGAAAGATTATGAGACGGGTGTTCAAAGCTATTATTCTAGATCGTGATCCAGGTGATATCACTACTATTGAAGATGAGGGTTCGGTAGAAGAAGCACGTCAAGTATGGAAGCAACTAAAAATGGAAATCCATCAAGACATCACTGCAGATAAAGAAAATTCGTAAATACGCAGGCTGTATAATACCTTAATGAGACTTGTCCTTTTTGACATAGACGGCACCTTAATAATGACAGATGGCGCGGGTAAACGCGCTATGAATAGTGCTATTCAAAAAACTTATAACCTTGAAAATGGCCTCAAGGATATTCGCCTAGATGGAAAAACTGATCCTCAAATTGTTCGGGAGGCACTGCATCAATACGGAAAAGAATCTCTCCTTA
>CAZASS010000119.1:0-6610 GCA_964487835.1 uncultured Acidobacteriota bacterium
AGGTTGCTTCCGCGATCCTAAATTTCACAGAGTCAAGGAGATCATGGGACAAGAGATAGAAGATATGGAAGACGAGTCTTCCGAAGAAGTACAGGCACAGGATATTGTTGGTGAGGAAGAGCAACCTAATCCGGAGGTGGATAGTATTGAAAGCCTAAAGAGGGCCCGTGACGAAAATTATGATTTGCTTCTTCGCAAGCAGGCGGAATTCGAAAATTTTCGTAAACGAGTTATCAAGGAAAAGGAGGAGGAGAGGCTGAGTGCTCAAGCTACAGTGATCGAAAAGTTATTAAATATTGTAGATTCTTTTGAGAAGGGCCTCGATAGTTTGGCACAGGAATCAGAGGAAGCTACTCTGGAAACCTATCGTCAGGGTTATGGATTGATGCTCAAAGAGTTTAAGTTGGTTTTAGAGAAATTTGATGTTACTGAGATTCCTGGTTTTGGAGCTTGGTTCGATCCAAATGTACATGAGGCAGTGGTGAGAGAGGTGACGGCTGAGCATGAAGAGGGTAAAATTCTGGAGGAATATCGAAAGGGATATATGATCAAAGACCGGTTGCTTCGGCCAGCCCAGGTGAAAGTAGCAGCACAACCGGATTCGTCTTTAGTGGATGAGGAAAAATTAAAGTAATCACAGAAGTAACCTTCTTGGAAATGTGTCATAGCATTTTGTTGATCTAAGTGGGGTAAATTAGGAGAACAGTTTTTTGTCAAAAAGAGACTATTACGAGATATTGGGAGTCGGCAGAGATGCCGGGCAACAGGAAATTAAAACTGCCTATCGTCGATTGGCGGTTCAGCACCATCCAGACAAGAATGCTGGAAACAAAGAGGCAGAAGAGAAATTCAAAGAGGGTGCTGAAGCATATAGCATTTTGAGCGACTCAGAAAAAAGGGCCCGTTACGATCGTTTCGGTCACGCTGGGGTTAATGCTGGCGCAGGAGGATTCGATCCTGATGTATTTGCTGATTTTAGCGATATTTTAGGGGACTTTTTTGGTTTTGGTGATGTTTTCGGTGGAACTAGAAGACATTCTAATCGGCCGCAAAGGGGAGCAGATCTGCGTTACGACTTGAGAATAAGTTTTAATGAAGCTGCATTCGGAGTAAATACAAAGTTAAAAATTCCTAGAATGGAACCTTGTCAAAATTGTGAAGGTTCAGGTGCAGATCCTGGGGGAGGTATCGAGGTTTGTTCTACCTGTAAAGGCCAAGGAAGCGTTCGTTATCAGCAGGGATTTTTTAGTATTAGTCGGGCCTGTGGACATTGTCATGGTCAAGGGAAGATTATAAAGATCCCTTGTCCTGAATGTCAGGGACAGGGTCAGGAAAAAAAGGAAAAAGTTCTAGAAATTGATATTCCAGCCGGTGTAGATGAGGGGTCTCGATTAAGAATTTCCCGAGCAGGAGAAACGGGTTCGCAGGGTGGTCCATCTGGGGACTTATATGTCGTTATATCAGTAGAAGAACATCCTTTTTTTGTGCGTCAGGACAACGATATTTTCTGCGAAATACCAGTTACTTTTTATCAAGCTGCTTTGGGTGCAGATCTTTCAGTACCAACCTTGAATAAAGAAACTGAGACTATCAAAATTCCTTCGGGAACCCAGTCAGAAACCTTGTTCAGACTAAAAGGTCGTGGTATTTCCAGTGTGAACGGAGGCAGAAAAGGAGACCAATAAGTACGGGTGAAAGTTGTAATTCCTAAAAAATTGACTAAAGAGCAACAGGAATTAATTGAACGCCTTGCTGAAATCTCAGGGGAAACGGAGGAATCTGGAGGTTTTTTTGACTCTGTCAAAGAGATGTTGAGGTAGTCTTTGTAATAGAAATTTCCGGGATTTCTTGTAGCAAATTTGTCATCCAGACAAGTTTCAATTTTATGTCTAATAGGGTTTCTGTTTGATCTTTTGGGAAAATCAAGACTTAGTTGTTTTCATAGTCAGTTGGTCTGGTTGTAACTACTTTTGCCAAGGCGTTTTGCTGTAAATAAAAATAATTATCTGCGTTTTCTTGGAATGAAGCTGCATGTTACGTGCTTTGATTCAGCTAATCAACAAAAATAAGGCTATTCTGGATCCAGAGGAAATACATCATCTGGTTCGAGTACGCCGGGCTAAGCTGGAGGATCCTTTTCTGGGTCTAGATGGTCGGGGAAAGCTATATAGGTGCTGTCTGCAGAAAAACGATCAAGGATGGTTTGCTAGGGTTTTGGGAGAGGTTGAGTCTACTGGAGAGTCTTCTTTGAAAATAATATTGGGGCAGGCTCTAATTAAGAAAGACAAATTTGAATGGGTCATTCAAAAGGCAACTGAGTTGGGTATTTCAACCATTGTGCCTTTGATTACAGAACGAACAGAAGTCCGTCTTTCCGGACCGGGGGAAGACAGAAAAATAAGGCGCTGGAAAAGAGTTTTGCTGGAGGCGGTTAAGCAATCTAAACGTTCCCATATTCCTGAATTGTCTAATCCAATTGATTTGAAAGCATATCTTGAAACAACATCGGCTGCAGTAAAACTCTTTTTGGACGAAAAGAAAGGGATTCAACTAAAAAAAATAATTGAAGAGAATAGACAAAAATCTTCTTGGATGGTTTTGATTGGTCCCGAAGGAGGGTGGAGCAAAAGTGATCGGGAAATTTTCAAACAATACCAAGTTTATCCTGTTCATCTAGGAGCTCGGATATTACGTACAGAAACTGCACCAGTAGCTATGTTATCAATTTTGCAATACGAATTAGGCGATTTGTAGGCAAAATGTTGCAGCTTAGGGGGAGGAGTGGAGTAGCAGAGTGATGTGTCTAGCTTGCAATAGAGCTTTCAAAGCCATTAAACTCCGGCGATGAGGTATTTGATCACTGCGATTTTTTTGTTGCAAGGTCCGTTGCTTTATGCTCAACAACGCCCTCTAGTTACTGAGCGTGCTGAAACTGTTTCCCAGGGCCACGTACTTTTAGATGTAGGGATTGAATATCTCCAAAACGCAGTTTTTCCATTTTCCGGTCTGGAAGGGGATTTAACCCGTGCTGGTGTGGTCGGGTTTCGTTTGGGTGTAGCAGATAATGTAGAAATTCAGGTTCAAGGAGCACTCCAAAATACTTTAAGCATCCAGAAAAAAAATACCACGGCTCCTAATGCTCCCAAGTTAAATTTTTCCGGTAATTCTACGAATGATGTGGGAGATTTTACTTTGGCAACCAAGGTTCGTTTTTTGGAGGGAGAGGGGAATCGACCAGCACTGGCTTTCCGATTTGGTATGGAGTTACCCAAAGCATCTAATGAAGCAGGCTTGGGGAATGATGAAACTAATGTTTTTGGCAGTTTATTGCTAGAAAAAGAATTTGACAAGATTACGTTATTGACTAATTTCGGGGTAGCAATCTTAGGGGATCCAGTGACTGCCGGAGCTCAAGATGATTTATTTAGTTACGGAGTTGCTGCTCTTTATGATGTTCACCCTCGCGTTAGACTAGTGGGGGACATTCATGGGCGAACTGGCCCGGGGGGTATTGGGACTGAGGAGCAATCCTCCTTGCGTCTGGGTGCTCAGATCCAGGCTGCACATTTGTATTGGGATGTCGGGTTGTTTTCGGGGTTTACGGATACCGACCCTGATTTCGGACTAATTATTGGAGTTTCCAAAGAGTTTCGGTTGTTTAATTGGTAATACAACTCTTATATTGGGTGTTGTGCTTAGTTTTTCAACTACAACCCGAAGTAGTTCCACAGACACTACAAAGAAAGCAGTTGCCATTGCGCTGCATAAGATTTCCACATTGTAGGCAAGTATGGGATTCTTCTTGGCGACTTTCCTTAATCAGTCTTTCAGCAGCACTTTCGGAGTCGGATCGACGGACTTGTTCAGGAAAACTTACCTGCACCCCATCTTGAATGCTGCCATTTGGTTTAGCATTGTGGATTCCCAAAGCTTCCTGCACTTCTGAACTGAGGTACTGTGTAGCTAAATAACGCATGACATAGTCGGGAATAGAAGTTGCAAAAGGTATCTGAGAATTATCCGAGAAACCTGCTGGTTCGAAACTCATATGGGCAAACATGCGAACATAGTCTTCCAATGGAACTCCTCGCTGTAGTCCCATTGAGATAGCGATTGCCCATGCCATTCCCATTCCTTGAAGAGTCGAACCCTGTTTAGCGAAATTGAGAAAGATTTCACCTAATTCATTATCTTCTGGATACATCCCCATCGTTAGGAACCCCTTAAATCCTTTAATTCTAAATTCGTGTTGGAGGGCTGGGTGATCTTTGGGCATATTTCGTTGTTGAGGGCCTAGGGTTGCTGGAGCTCGGTCTTTGTTCGATAAAGGTTGAACCATTTTACATCCATCTCGATAAACAGAGATAGATTTTAAACCACACTTCCACCCCTGAATATAGGCTTCCAGAATCTCGTCTTTACTGGCTTCATTGGGCAAATTAATGGTTTTAGATATGGCACCAGAAAGAAAGGGTTGAACGGCACCACACATCTGAATGTGTCCATTATAGGAAATTGAACGACTTCCATTGACTGCCCTGTCTGCACAGTCAAACACTGGCAAATGTTCTTGTTTGAGACCAGGAGCGCCTTCGATTGTTTCGCTCTTTTCAATATATTCTAAGATATCTGTGACTTCTTGTTCTTCATAACCAAGCTTTTTTAGGGCTATAGGGATGGTATTGTTGACAATTTTGAGATTGCCTCCCCCTACCAGTTTTTTGAATTTAACCAAAGAAAAGTCCGGTTCTATTCCAGTTGTATCACAATCCATCATGAACGCTATAGTTCCAGTAGGTGCCAAGAGAGTGACCTGGGCGTTTCGGAATCCATGACTAGAGCCTTTCTCAATTGCTGCATCCCAGACTTCCATAGCAGAGTGCAGAAGATCCATTTTATCTAGTGCGGAGTCGATCCCTGACAGAGCATCTCGATGTTTGTTTATTACGCGCATCATGGGGCCTTGGTTAGTTTCAAATCCAACAAAAGAGCCCTTTTTTTCTGCGATTTCAGCACTAGTTAAATAGGCCTGGCCAGTCATAAGAGCAGTAATCGCTGCCGCGAGTTGACGCCCTTGTTCTCCATCATAGGGAAGTCCACGGGACATCAAAAGTGCTCCCAAATTTGCATATCCTAAACCCAGTGTCCGGTATTCGTGACTGATCTTTTCAATTTCCGGAGGAGGGTAAGAGGAGTTATCTACAATAATTTCTTGAGCCAGAATCATAATTTGGACGGCCTGTTGAAAAGACTGAACGTCAAATTTTTCTTCTTCATTGACAAACTTCATGAGGTTTAGAGAAGACAAGTTACAGGCGGAGTTGTCTAGAAAAACGTATTCAGAACAGGGGTTGCACGCATTTATAGGACCGCTATTGGGACTTGTGTGCCAGTCGTTCAAGTTGGTGTAGAATTGAAGACCGGGGTCTCCGCAGACCCAAGTTGCTTCTGCAACCCAATCCAGTATTTCACGTGCCTTGTAGGTTTTGACACCCTCCCCGGTTGTGACTTTACGCGTTTTCCACTCTTTATCTTTGACGACGGCTTCCATAAATTCGTCTGTAACGCTTACGCTATTATTTGCATTTTGAAATTGAACTGTTCGATAGGCCTCTCCGTCGATGGAGTCGTCATAACCCAATGCAATTAACTTATGGGCTTTTTGTTCTTCCCGAGCTTTGCACCAGATATATTCTTCAATGTCGGGATGTTCTGCATTGAGGATAACCATTTTGGCAGCTCTTCGTGTTGCTCCTCCCGACTTGATAGCACCAGCGAAACTGTCATAACCCCTCATAAAGGAAACTGGTCCTGAGGCAAATCCTCCTACTGCCAATGGTTCTTGCGAGGAACGAATTTGGGATAGGTTGACTCCAGAGCCCGAACCTCCCTTGAAAATGTGAGCTTCCGTTTTAGCTAGCTTCATGATTGATGCCATATGGTCCTCAACGCTGTTTATGAAGCAAGCAGAGCACTGCGGGTCTTCCTTGACTCCGACGTTGAATTGAACAGGGCTGTTAAAAGCTGCCATCTGGTGGACAAGTAGGTAGCTCAGTTCATGGGTGAAGGTTTGAGAATCTTGTTTTGATGCAAAATAACCCGTTTGTTCACCCCAGGAGGTCAGAGTGTTGACAATACGACCGATCATTTGCTGAACGCTGTTTTCTCGTTTGGGACTTCCAAGGTGTCCCCGAAAATATTTACTAGATACGATATCTGTCGCTCGTTGAGACCAAGATTTAGGGAATTTTAAATCTTCTTGTCGGAAGGAAACCTCATTGGTTTTGAAGTCTTTAATTTCAGCTGTTCGAGTCTCCCATTCGATATCATCAAAGGGGTGCTGCCCTTCACTTGTAAAGAACCTTTCTATTTTGAGTCCAGTTGATGTTGAAGTATGCGCCTGTCCGGTAGCCTTGACCATTGTTTTAGTCCCCCCTGGTTATCTAATGGTCTCGCAATTCTAGGAAGTTGCTATGACAATTTTTCCTTTCATTCATTTATTTTAAAAATAATCTTATAGTGCTGATAACAATTAACTTAAGTGCATTTTTGCTGGGATTACTTTTCATTCGAAATTTGATTTTCAATCGAGGAAATTGTTGTTAAGTTG
>CAZASS010000120.1:0-6545 GCA_964487835.1 uncultured Acidobacteriota bacterium
ATGATGAGCTTCTATGGCATGTATAACTTCTGCACTCTCTCCATACTTACGAGCTAATTCAACTCCAAGGTGCAAATGAGTTCCCTCCATATCTCTGTCAACAGCTTTACCCACGTCGTGCAGAAGACCACCTCGCTTACACACTGTTACATCAACGCCTAGCTCACGGGCCATGATTCCTGCCAAAAAAGCTACTTCTCGACTGTGATAAAGGATATTTTGCCCATAACTAGTTCGATACTTGAGCTTTCCAACCATTCTTAGTAACTCAGGATTCATTCCATGAATACCAAGTTCCAAGGCAACTTCCTCCCCTTCTTCAAATACCTTTTTCTCCATTTCCTTCTGAACTTTTTCAACTATTTCTTCAATGCGAGTGGGGTGTATACGTCCATCCTCAATGAGACGTTCAATAGCTAATTTGGCTATTTCTCTGCGCAAAGGATCAAATCCCGACAAAATGACGGCTTCAGGGGTATCATCAACAATTAAATCCACCCCAGTCGCTTGTTCCAAAGCACGAATATTGCGTCCTTCTCTTCCGATAATACGTCCCTTCATATCATCGGATGGTAGATCTACAACCGAAACACTAGTTTCAACAACATGTTCCGCTGCACAACGCTGAATTGCCTGAGCAATAATTTTTCGAGCTTCTTGTTCAGCCTTCTGCCGCGCTTCTTCTTCAATACGTTTCACAAGAAAGGTTGCTTCATGGCGAGCTTCCGTTTGCACTGAGTCAATCAGATTCTTCTTTGCCTCCTCAACTGTCATTCCTGCCACGGACTCCAGTTTCCTTTTCTGTTCTTCTATTAACTGTTCCAATTGATCTTCTTTTTCAACAAAATCGCTCTCTTTTTGCTGAAGAAGATTCGAACGTTTTTCATTCTCTTGATCCTTACGAAGTAAAACCTGCTCCTTATTTTGAATGTTGTCTTCCTTAGCAGCCAAACGATTCTCTAAGCGATTAAGTTCACGACGCCTATTCTGATTCTCTTTTTCCGCCTCAGAGCGCCAGATGAAAATTTGATCCTTTGCTTCAACTAGTTTTTCTTTCTTAGCTTGTTCAGCCTTCTGGTTAGCATTTTTTTCGATTTCATCGGCCAATTGCTTAGCCTGAACAATACGTCTATCCACCCATCGCAACTTAACAACAACCCAAACAAATATAGCCACAGCAGCTATTAGTGCAACACTTGTAGTCACGGCAATATCCATCATTAACTCCCCAAATAAAGGAAAGGGATCGTCTCAGGGAGAATACCCCCGCTTTGTCGTGTGATTTGTGAAATTCAGCCTGCTCTCAGCAGGTAGAAACTCTATCTCTCACTTTAGGCAATTCCTAAATAAAAGGAGTGCACACCATGATAGAACCCGAGTCTCTTATGTGTTGGTGTTGTCGAATTTACACTTACCATCACAAACATTGCAGGGGATCGTATTTGACAAGACAATAGAGAAAATTCACTCGGGACTTGGATCCAAAAAAGGCTCCAGAAGCTTATCTATTTTCTTGCTTTCTTGACGAATATTTTCTTCAAAATCATTTAATTTTTCTTTTGCTGAAAAACACTCGTCAGCAATATTAAGTGCTGCCAAAACAGCAACTTTCAAACTATCCACGGTTGGAGTTAATTCTGACACTTCGGTCATTCTCTCATTAACATGCTTCGCCAATCTCTCCACATAATCAGGGTTATCACCGCTACGTATCTGATACGTCTGATTATAGATTGTTACTGATGTGACCCGAGTTGAATCCTCACTCATGTTATGACCGCATATCCACTTTTTTCATAAACCAACTGCCATTACTCCAAGACCGTCATTTTTTGCATAATTTTCTCTACTCTCGTCTGAACTTCTAGACGATCACCCTTCAATTGCTCAATTTTTTGATCTTTTAAATAATTTTTTTCTGTTACTTCCTCCAGATCTTTCTTAAGTTTTTCGTTCTTACCCATAAGTTTTTTGTTCTCAGTCTGAAGAGAATTTAAAACCCGAATGACCTGAGTTAATCGAGTTTCCAACTGAGAAAAAACTTTCTTCGATTCAACCATCAAGAACGACCCTCCACAGAAAATTTCTTCTGTAAAACTGAGAAGACTCTCTCTGTATGCTGATTAACTTCATCCTGAATCAGGGTCCTTTCCGAATTGGCAAAGGTCAAGCGTATGGATAAGCTCGCCTTGCCCTGGGGAAGCGTTGGGCCTTGGTAGAGATCAATGAGCTTAATTCCTTGAAGATCCGAAATATTCAGCTCTTCTACAGCATCTAGGATTTTAGCGTATTCCAGTTTGTTGTCAACGAGAAAAGAAAGATCTTGCTCTACCGACGGAAATTTTCCAAAACTAAAATACTGCGGCTCCTGCAAAGGTTTATCATAGAGAGGACTCAAAGAAAATTCTGCTACAAAAACAGATTGTCTAAACCGATATATCTCTTGGATTTCTGGGGACACTTCTCCCATAACTCCTAATAATTTATCCCCAACGCTAACACGAGCACTAACATTAGTATGAAGAAAATCGACATTAGAAATGGCTTCGAATGTTCCTTGTTGATCCAGCCCATCCAATAACGACTCAACAACGCCTTTGAGGTGATAAAAACTGAACTGATCGTCGAGTTGGTCCCAGAAAGGTTGATAAAACGATCCAGTTGCTACCAAAGCTAACTTAGATATTTCCTGAACCTCCTGTAAATCTCCGCCATCTGGAACAAATACCCTGCCAAACTCAAATAATCTAACATCTTGATTACCATGATTCAGATTTCGTTCCAATGTTCGGAGCAATCCGGGAATAAGACTAATACGCAAATGCGTATCTTCCTCCGTCAGAGGGTTGGAAATTTCTACCATAGAAGAAGAATCCCAAAACGTAGCCTCCTTTGAAGGATTGGCAAACACGTAATTAAAAGCCTCATAAAAACCTAAGCCTCCAAGCTTACGAGTGATAATTCGATCATGATTACGGGTTGATAAAAACTTTCCAATACCAGATGTGGCAGGATACGTACTTTTAATTTGATCATAGCCATAATGTCGTGCAACTTCTTCGATCAAATCTACTTCCATCTTTACGTCAGACCTGAAACTGGGAACTGAAACTTGCCAAACACCTTCTTTACTATTGGGAGACAAACCAAACTCGAGACGCGGCAAAACATCAGTAATAAACTCCTGATCAACGCTCAATCCTGCTAATTTGCCTATCCGTTCCGAACGGAGCAGGATACTTGTTTTCGGATGAGGACTGGGATATTCATCAAGGATAGGACCTGCCAACACACCTCCACTGATTTTCTGAAACAAATGACAGGCATAATTCAAGGCCTTATCAGTCATCCCTGGATCAGCTCCTCTCTCAAAGCGAAATGAGGCCTCAGTAGTTAATCCTAAGTATTTTGCTGTTCTACGAATCGAGCCAGGATCAAAGTAAGCACTTTCCAGAAAGATTGTACTCGTCTCGACAGAAACCTCAGTCTCCTGTCCACCCATAATGCCAGCTAGAGCCACCGGACGCTGAGCATCACAAATTGCCAACATAGAAGAATTGAGTTGGCGTTGAACCCCATCTAAAAAATCCAAGCTTTCCCCAGACTTAACAGTTCGAACGACAATACGATTCTCTTTCAGCTTTTCATAATCGAAAGCGTGAAGAGGTTGACCAATCGCTAACATCACATAGTTCGTAATATCAACAACATTATTGATAGGCCTTTGCCCCACACTCTCTAAACGACTTTTGAGCCAGTCTGGAGACTCTTCAACTTTGAGATCGGTAATTACCATTCCGGTATATCTAGGGCACAAATCGGCATTATCTATTTGTATATCACTAGATAAACTATTTGATTTTTTCTTGTTCTCTGAAAAAAAGACGTCCACTGAATTGACGGGAATTCTATAATGAGCTGCAATTTCTCGAGCAATGCCTAAGTGATTAAGACAGTCGGATCTATTCGTTGTAACTTCAATATCTAAAACAAGGTTGTCATCTAAACTTTCAATCTCTTCAACATTTAAACCTAGATCTGTCAGAACACATCCTATCTCCTCAATAGTTACCCCTAGTTCTCCAAGGGTTACAAAATCCTGAAGCCACTTATAGTTAATTTTCATTGATCTTTAAAACTGTCTAAGAAAGCGGATATCATTTTCGAAAAACAACCGTAAATCATTTACTTGATATTTGAGCAGTGCAATTCGATCAATACCCATACCCCAAGCAAATGCCGTGTACTCCTCTGGATCATATCCCACCATTTCAAAAACCTTAGGATGAACCATTCCTGCCCCAAGAATTTCAATCCAACCAGTGTTTTTACATACTCTACAGCCCTTGGCACGACAAAAAATACAACTAATATCCACTTCAGCCCCAGGTTCTACAAAGGGGAAATAACTAGGACGAAGACGTACCAGTGTATCCTCGGAAAAAAGTGCCTTTAAAAAAATTTCCAGTGTTCCTTTCAAATCTGCTAGCGTGATCCCTTTATCAACAACCAGACCTTCCATCTGGTGAAACATGGGGCTGTGGGTTGCATCAACCGAATCACGCCGATAAACCCGACCAGGAACAACAATACGAAGCGGAGGCTGTTGACTCTCCAGCGTTCTAATTTGTACTGGAGAGGTGTGAGTTCTTAGTAACAAATTACCAGAAAGATACAACGTGTCCTGATCATCTCGGGCAGGGTGCCCCTTGGGAATATTTAGAGCTTCAAAATTATAATATTCATCTTCTACCTCTGGACCGGAAACGACTGAAAATCCCATATAAACAAGGATTTCCTCCATCTCTTCCCAAACCCTTCTTAAAGGATGAATATTACCTTTCGGAAACGAATATCCCGGCAAAGTCACATCAATCCCCTCGGTCTTCAACCGATTCGAACGATGCTGTTGTTCAAAGTAAGATTTTTTTTCTAGGAGTGACTGCTCAACTTGCTCCTTCAACTCGTTGAGCTTTTGCCCAACCAAAGGACGCTCTTCGGAAGAAAGCACAGACAACTTCTTTAGTTCCAGACTAATTAGTCCGCGCTTTCGACCTAAATATTCATCCCTAAGATCTGAAAGTTGGTCAGAGCTGGATACTGACTCCATGTCCCGACTAAATTCTTCCCTTAGGGGATGGACCTTACCTCGCATTGGTTACATGCTCTCTCTATAACATGTGTCAGTGAGAAAATTCCGTAACTGGCACCGGAACCTCAAAAACCAAATAGTGTACTAATGATTAATTGCTTCCCTAGCAGTTTGGACCAGTTTCTCAAACGCCCGAGGATCTCGCACAGCTACATCTGCCATCACTTTTCTATCGAGATCAATACCCGCCTTCTTTAAACCAAAAGTCAATTTGCTATACGAAAAACCATGCTGCCTAGCTGCAGCCCCAATACGTATGATCCAAAGCCTGCGAAAATTTCTTTTCTTCTGTCTTCTATCTCTATAAGCGTAGGCCAACGATCTCATGACCTGCTCTTTAGCACTCCGATGTAATTTGCTCTTTGTGCCTCTATATCCCTTAGCTTGCTTTAGAATCTTCTTTCGCCGTAGAAGCCTTCTATTGCCACGTGTTACTCGAGCCATATTATTTATCCACCTATTTTAGCTTCAGCATTTGTTTAACACGGTTCTCATCAGCCACACTTACATTAGCACCTTTTCTCAAACTTCTTTTACGTTTAGGTGATTTTTTTTCCAAAATATGGCTATGGTGAGCCCGCTGTCTTTTAATTTTACCACTTCCTGTTATCTTAAACCGCTTAGCAGCCGCTCGTTTAGTTTTTAGTTTCATGCTTGCGCTTCCTTTTCACTCCCACCTGTAGCCTTCTTTGGGATAAGAATCATCGTCATCATATGCCCCTCCAGCTTGGGATGTTTTTCGACACTAGCAAACTCTTCGAGTTCATCTATCAAGCGCTCTAAAATTTCCTGTCCAATTTGCGAATGAGTCACTTCCCGTCCTCTAAACATAACAGTCGCCTTTACTTTATTTTCCCCTCTTAGAAAACGGATAATGTGATTCTTCTTGAACTCATAGTCATGCGTATCAATCTTAGGCCTGAATTTCACTTCCTTAACCTGAACGGTCTTTTGGTGCTTCTTGGCCTCTTGTGCCTTCTTACTCTGTTCATACCTATACTTGCCGTGGTCCATGATCCGGCAGACAGGAGGCTGTGCAGACGGCGCAACCTCAACCAAGTCTAAACCTTTTTCTACAGCCAACCGATGGGCCCGTCCTGGTTCCATTATTCCCAGTACGTCCCCGTTATCATCAATAACTCGAACCTCACGACTCCGAATTTGGTGATTTACTCTAGCTCCTCTAATATCGCTCCTCCCAGACACAATCTACGGTTTTGTGACCTTTTTATCAACAAAATCCTTAATTAGATCAATAAATTGATCTAATTTCATGGATCCCTGGTCCCCCTCAAAACGATTCCTGACCGCAATAGTTTGGTCACTTACTTCTCTATCTCCTACAACTAACATATACGGAATCTTCTGCATTTGTGCATCTCTAATCTTGTAT
>CAZASS010000121.1:0-6529 GCA_964487835.1 uncultured Acidobacteriota bacterium
ATACAAACCTACAGGCAGGTTTTTCAAATTAAGAGCGGCACGAACCTGGTCTTCAATACGTAGGCCATCTATACGGGAGGAGAGCAAACTCTGACGGTTTCGCATCAATTGTGTTTCAGTAGTTCTAACTTCGGTTGAACTTTCCGATTCCCCAATCTTCCAACAGGTCATTATCTAATACAACTTCGGTTGGAAGGATTCACATCACTGATTAGATCATTCGAAATAAACAAGCTAGAAACCACATCACTCGACCTAAAATTGACTGTAGCTCCTCTGACTGAAAAAATCACAGTCACCGCTACTAAATCACAACAAAGATTGACCGATATCCCTAATAAAGTGTCAATACTAACCCATGAAGATATCAAGAGATCCGCTGCTTTGACTGTTGATGACTTGCTTAAGCAAGTCTCAAGCTTCAGTCTTTTCCGTCGGACTAGTAGTTTGGTAGCCCATCCAACCTCACAAGGCGTATCACTACGAGGAATCGGAGCCAGCGGAGCCAGTCGAACACTAGTAATTCTAGACGGCATACCTCACAACGATCACTTTGGGAATTGGATTCATTGGGGGAAAATTCCTCAATCTCAGATCGAAACTATTGAAGTAGCTGAGGGGGGCCTCTCTAACCTCTATGGCAATTCTGCAATGGCCGGAGTTATCGATATCACCACTAGAAAGCCAGCTCCTAGGACAATGTCTATCACAGCTCAAGGGGGATCAAGAGAAACCGCTAATCTAGATTTTTTTGGCAGCCATCAATTGGGGAAATTTGGTTTTTCTGCAGGTGGAAGCGTATTCAATACCGGCGGCTACAAGCTAGTCCGCAAAACGGAAAGAGGATCCGTCGATACCAAATTTAGCTCTCAGCACCAAACCGGAAACTGGAGACTCAATTACTCCCCCAACTCAACTATAACTTGGTTTCACAACGGACGTTTCTTCAACGAAGAGAGGGACAACGGAACCCCTTTACGTGAAAATTCCACTCGAGAAACCCTTTTGGGTGGAGGTGTAAAGGCTTATACTTCCGACGGCAGTAATTGGCAGGCCAATTTATTTTCACACATTCAAACCTTCAAAAGTAGCTTCAGTAAAGTCTTGACTGACCGCAATTCTGAACTTTTGGCCCTAGTTCAAAAGGTCCCCTCCAAAGACTTTGGTATAAACGGACAGTGGCAGAAACGCCTCTCTGAAAAACACTTATTCAGTGTAGGAACTGATGCTCGATGGATCACAGCAGACAATATAGAAGACGTCTATCGTACTTGGGGATCCCTTGTTGGAATCAACGATAAAGACCGCTTAATTCAGGGCACACAAACATATGCTTCGACCTTCTTTCAAGACCTTATAGCTCTCCACCCTAGATTAACATTGCTGCTAGGTGCCCGACTAGATTACTGGCTTAACCATAAGGCTTCGTACAGCCAAACACTTAATACAACAAACACAACAACGGTAACCTCTTTTGCCAATACTTCAGAAACCACTGTAACCCCACGCGCTGGACTCTCTTTTCAAGCCAATGAAAAGCTTACTTTGCGTGGCTCTTTTCACCAAGGCTTTAGGGCTCCCTCACTCATTGAATTATACCGACTTTATAGAGTCGGCAGTGTACTATCTAATTCTTATGAAAATCTAAGACCTGATCGACTGACCGGTGTTGAAGTGGGTTTTAATTATTCTGCCACAGAGAAATTGCTCTGGCGTACAGGAGTATTTTGGAACCGATTGAAAGATCCTATCTCCAATGTAACCATCAGCACAACAAACTCTCTCATTACTCGGCAGCGCCAAAACCTAGGCAGTTCCCTAATTCAGGGAATTGACACCAGCGTTGATTATCAAGCCAGTCCACAGTGGAATATTCGAGCTCACTACGTTGGAAGCAAAGCCACAATCGAGACCTTTTCTGCTAATACATCGATACAGGGAAATCGAATTCCTCAAGTACCAAAACATAGAATAAGTTTGGGCATTGATTACTTTAACCCAAAACTAGCTAATATTAGTCTGATGAGTCGCTACGAAAGCCATCGCTTCGACGATGATCTTAATCAGCTCAAATTAGGTAGTTTCTTTGTTGCAGACCTCACCGCCTATCGCCCAATAGGAGACTCATCTGAACTATTTCTATCAGTGGAAAATGTGTTCAACCGGCGCTATGCCGTCCAAGCAGGCTCAGTCACACTACTAGGCACACCAACCATCGTGACCGGCGGCATTCGTTTTCGTCTATTTAATTAACAAATACTTAGTCGTCAGACAACTCCAGAGGAAAGCTCCGCTCCAATATATCCATTGGATAACGAACCACTTTTTCTCGGACAATCTTCTCTGGATCAAGCCAAGCAAGCATTGTTTTTACATCTGGCCAACCAGGAGCTCGACCCTCGCTCCCACCATAACCCAGCGGGTTTTCAGCAGGTCCCCCAGGGGAACCCACTACAATCCGACCAACTGCGCCTAATCTTTCGTGATTACGGCTATAATAATCGTAGGTACCTTCCTCTTCGAACACCCATTCAAAAGTCGCTCTGTTAGTAGCCTGGGCTTCGTTAGGATCGTAGTCACCCTGAATCATGATCCCTGAGTCAAAAGGTTCAGCATTCTCGGGAATTCTTAGCTCGTGATTGTTATTTGAAGGATGATAGGCTGTTGCCGAACCACCCCATTTAGTACAGACCCAACGAACTTTCTCGCCTGGCTGTATATGTAATCCGACTGGATCAAAATACCATCTTCCGATCCGATAATTGCTACGGATTTGAATGACCTTTATCTTGTCATTTGACTGAGCATTTACATCAAAGGAGGAACCTAAAAGAAGACCGGTTCCAATTCCTGACACCTTCAAAAATTGTCTTCGATTCACCTTCGATACCATCATAAGAAACCTCCTAAAATCAGCTTGTGTTTTTGTTACTGACCGTCTGGGGAAAATGCATAAAGCTTCCACTTTTTTTCTGCTCTTAAATCACGCACATTCCAATCTACACTTGTTCCTGTACTAGTATAAAGAGTCCCATTGGCTATAGACATCCCACCCCGAATTGGTCCAGGAAGATTATGCTTCCACAATTGCTCCCCTGTTTTTGCATCAATAGCTTCAAGAATACCATTCTGCAGTCCCTGGTAAAAAACCTCTCCTGCTACAGCCACTGGACCTTCGATGAGAGCTGGATTGGCTACCCACCACTGTATATCACCTGTATAAGCATGGAGCCCAGCTGCAACCGACATAGGAGGCCTACCTCTAATACCAGCCGAATTAGACACAACGAAAACTCGATTGTATGCCACCGCCGTACTGTTCACAAGAGGCCCGCCCTTTTGGGTAGCGTTAGTCAACATAACTTTCCAATATTTTTGGCCTGTATAGCGATTGAAGCAAAACATTCCGGCTTTATTACCCGCCGCAACACACGGACGAGTTTCATGTTCTCTGGCAGGATGGACGGCGTCAAAAACCATGGGATGACAGCCATAATCTAAATCAAACGGATCTGCAGGTCTTACTTGATCGTACCAAAGCAATTGCCCAGTATCACCATCAAAAGCCAAGAGGCTTTCAGTGAAAAGCATAGGGTCCGTCCCTATAAAGCTTTTGACGCTACCAGTAGTGTAGTAGACAATATTGGCAGCCTCATCAATTGCAGGCGAAGTCCAAATTGAGCCTCCACCCGCTTTACTCCGGTCGGGCACTACGTAAAAGCGCCACCTTACAGCCCCTGTTTCGGCGTCTAGACAAACTGCTTGCGCCTCCGCAGAAGAAGTTCCCGCATACACCTTTCCTTGATGCACAGCAACTGAACATAGGATTTGAGCTCGATTTCTCATGGGATTCTCATCCAGCTGCGTCTGCCACAACTCCTCACCAGTCTCCGCGTCCAAACAATGAATTTTTGTCAAACTAGTGGAAATATAAAGCCGCCCATTATGGTACTGGGATGAGGAACGCAATCCCTGATCTGCTGCATTTTGACGTTCATCGTATCCAGTACCAAATTTCCATTTAACCTTTCCCGTAGATGCTTCTACCGCATACTGATACCCGAGTAGTGTCCCAAAATAAACCGTATCTCCAACAACTGTTGGAGTTGACTGAAACGGTGCCTCCGACTCAAAGGACCATTTCAATTTCAAACGGTCTACATTGCTTCTCGTTAATATATTTTCTCGGGAATTAAAGCGAGTATTCTGTAAATTCTGACCAAAACGGGGCCAATCGGCATTACCCAATGATGCATCGGACATCGAAGCTCCCAAATAGGGCGCGGGCATTATCCCCGTCACGGCTCCTGCAGTAGTCAAAGTCTTGAGTACCTTTCGGCGAGTCCACCGATTCTCCTTACTTTTCATATTCTTCACCCCATTCGATCAATATTAAGACCCTATGCTAATTGAGTGACCACTGACTTACCAAGTAAAATTTCTTTCCTAACCAAAACAAAAAGAGTATTTCAAGACGGCTTGTTATTGACAATTTACCAAACCTTCTGAAAGACTCGCGACAATTCCCATGGAACAACAAAAACTAAATCTACTCGAGAATCGACCAATTCTTTCTATCACCCAAATTGTTGACAGTGTCAAATCTCAACTAGAAGAAGAATTTCATGACATTTGGGTCAGGGGCGAAATTTCTAACTTAGGAGCACCTCCCTCTGGGCATCTCTATTTCACCTTGAAAGATAGCGAAGCACAGCTAAAAACAGTTTGTTTTAAAATGCGAAATCGCCTACTAAAGTTTAGCCCTGAAGATGGTATGGAAGTAGTTGTTCGAGGTTCTATTTCAGTCTATGCCCCACGCGGAGACTTTCAATTAATCGTTGAATCAATGGAACCAGTAGGGCCAGGAGATCTTCAAAAGCAATTTGAAGATCTCAAGATCAAGTTAAAGTCTGAAGGACTGTTTGACAAAGGTCACAAGAAAAATTTACCTCTCCTGCCAACTAAAGTAGGAGTTGTCACTTCTCCCTCGGGTGCAGCAATACAGGATATTTTGAGGGTCCTTTCTCGTCGCAATAACCGACTCAACATCCTAATATTCCCTGCCCAAGTTCAGGGGACAGCTTCTGTGCAACAAATCATTGAAGGCATCACCTGTCTCAATAACCGCAACGACATTGATGTCATTATCCTCACTCGGGGCGGGGGGTCCTTGGAAGATCTACAAGCATTTAACGAGGAAGCTGTAGCTAGGACTATTTTTGAATCTCGCATTCCGATCATCTCAGCAGTAGGACATGAAATAGACTCTACAATTGCTGATTTTGTTGCTGACCAAACAGCTCCGACTCCATCAGCAGCAGCAGAAATTGTGTCTGGAGCACGAACAGATTTGCGTGACCGTGTGGAAGGATTGATTCTGCGATGTAGTCAGGCGTTTCGTTTGCACATTACTTATAAACGCCAACAATTACACAAATTGACTAGTAATCGAGCTTTGGTTGACCCGGAAAGCAATCTTAGATTTTTACAACAACATTTAGATGATCTTCATACACGACTGCTTCAAACATTGCCCAACAAGTTACCTCCTATAAAAG
This sequence comes from uncultured Acidobacteriota bacterium, assembly GCA_964487835.1. Lineage (GTDB taxonomy): Bacteria > Acidobacteriota > UBA6911 > RPQK01 > JADFOI01 > JAUXKG01. The sequence goes on from CAZASS010000121.1 coordinate 5,559, forward strand.
AAAAGGTTGCACAACAAAAAAAGGATTTATCCAGACAAATCCAATTTTATCTGCAATCTAAAAAACAATCGTATAACTTTCACATCAATCAACTTGAAGCCTTTTCTCCCCAAGCTGTTTTGAATAGAGGGTACGCCATAGCCACCTCTGACAAGAATCAAATCATCCGCAACTCTAATCAACTCAAAAAAGGTGATAAGCTGAATGTGCAAGTTGCGCAGGGCAAATTCCGAGCCCAGAAGATTTAATAAACGAGGCAAAGCAAATGGAACATAAAGATTTTGAAAAAGCCCTTGATCGCTTGGAAAAAATCGTTGGAAAGCTAGAAACGGGTGATTTGGCCCTCGAAGAGGCGTTGAAACTTTTTGAGGAAGGAACCCAAATCACCCGTTTTTGTAGTACGAAACTGGATGAAGCTGAACGAAAAGTAGAAATTCTGCTCAAAGACGAAAAGGAACAATTCACGGAAAAATCTTTCCAAATTGAGGACGATCAGAATCAGTCTTGAAAAAAAAATCTGCCCCCACACTAAAGAACACCTTTAACATTTCTCACTATTTAAAAACCCAAAAAGAATTTGTTGATAGTCATTTGGCTAATTTTCTCCCACCTCTCCATACAAATCCAAAGAGCCTTCACGAAGCCATGCACTACAGTATCTTTGCAGGCGGGAAACGCATTCGACCGATCTTAATTCTAGCAACGGGTGAAGCTCTGCAAATAGATAGAAATAATCTCGTCCATCTAGCCTGTGCCGTGGAACTGATTCACACCTATTCTCTGATCCATGATGATCTTCCTTCCATGGATAATGATGACTATCGAAGAGGACAGTTAACTACTCACAAAAAGTTTGGAGAAGGCATTGCTGTTTTGGCTGGGAACGCACTATTAACTCATGCCTTAAAAAAACTATCAGAGATTCCCTCTACACCGGAAAGACCAAGACCGTCTCTAGTGAACGAACTTTG
>CAZASS010000122.1:0-4706 GCA_964487835.1 uncultured Acidobacteriota bacterium
ACCGTCTCAGGAGGACCACTGTCCACCACACGCCCTCCCCGGTTTCCCCCCTAAGGCCCTACATCAATTATCCAATCAGCGCACTTAATTACTTCGAGGTTATGCTCCGTAATTATCACAGTATTTTCACGATCGACTAGCCGATTGATAATGTCAAGAAGCTTTTTTACATCCTCAAAATGCAATCCTGTAGTTGGCTCATCCAAAATATAGAGTGTTTTTCCGGTAGATCTTTTACTCAGTTCCCGAGATAACTTCACACGTTGAGCTTCTCCCCCTGACAATGTATTGGCAGATTGTCCCAAACGAACGTAGCCCAGTCCTACATCAAGCATAGTCTGAAGTTTAACTTGAATACGTGGAACATTTTTAAAAACCGTGACAGCTTCTTCAATACTCATGCCGAGAATATCCGCAATAGAAAAGCCTTTATATTTAATGGAAAGAGTCTCGCGATTATAGCGGGCGCCCTGGCAAGCTTCGCAGGTTACGTAAACATTAGGAAGAAAGTTCATCTCAATTTTGCGGAGTCCATCACCCTGACAAGTTTCACAACGCCCTCCTTTCACGTTAAAGCTAAATCTGCCCGACTTATAGCCACGCATACGCGACTCAGGCAACAGGGCAAAAATTTCACGAATGGGAGTAAACGCCCCAGTATAGGTTGCCGGGTTAGAACGAGGAGTACGACCAATAGGTGACTGATCAATCTCAATTATTTTGTCGATATACTCCATTCCTCGAATACTGCTACAAACACCTTTTTTAAGTAAAGAGCCGTGTAGACGATGAGAAAGTGAACGATATAGAACATCGTCTACAAGAGAAGATTTCCCCGAACCCGAAACACCTGTCACTGCAATTAAAACACCAAGGGGGAAAGCAACATTAACATCCCGAAGGTTATTATGACGTACCCCTTGTAATTGAACAGCTTTTCCACTTCCCGAACGACGAAGTTCAGGCACTGGTATTCGTTTACTCCCATTCAAATAACTGGCTGTGAGAGATTGATTATTCTTGAGCACCTCAGAAAGAGTTCCTTCAGCCACTACATACCCCCCACCAACACCAGCTTTAGGACCTAAATCAACTATGTGATCAGCACTCCTAATAGTGGCATCGTCATGTTCTACTACAATAACAGTATTTCCTAAATCCCGAAGTTCTTTGAGAGCAGTCATTAAGTTTTCAGTGTCTCGAGCATGAAGTCCAATGGAGGGTTCGTCCAAAACATATAATACCCCTTGCAGTTGAGAACCAATCTGAGTCGCAAGACGAACTCGCTGAGTCTCTCCACCAGATAATGAAGCTGCAGTTCGATCCAATGTTAGATAAGAAAGACCCAAATTGAGCATAAATTTCAGTCGATTACTAATCTCCTGTACTACTTGACCAACAACAACCTCCTCACGTGGGGAGAGTTTGATTTTATTAATAGATTTCAGACACTCATTCAGTGTTAGGCTACAGTAATCAGAAATACGGAGACCTTTAACCCTCACTGCTCGACTTTCTGGGCACAGTCGACTTCCCTCACAAAAACTACAATTGTCTTCATTCATAAATGCAGTTAATTTCTGCCTCATTTTATTACTTTTTGTTGACTCAATTTTGTTAATCAACCACCGATTTAGCCCCGAAAAAATAGAACTATATGAATGCTCTTCGTATTCAAACTGTAATGGTTGTTCAATCCCCTGCAACAAAACTTGAGATAATTTCTTGGAATATTTCTGAAATGGAGTTTTAGGGTCAACATTAAATTCCCGAAGAAGCGCTTTAGTTGATTCCCGAAAGAAATGTCCAAACTCCTTATCGGGAAGAGTTAACTTCAATTTACTCAAAGGAGCCTCTGGATTTTCTATAATTTGCTGCATATCCGCCTGCAATTCTGATCCGGTTCCCCGGCAATAAAGGCAAGCTCCAAAACGACTATTAAAAGAAAAACTTCGGGGCTCTAAAGTTGGAATATTGATTCCACAGTCTGTACAGGCCATTGCCTCAGAAAAAAGAATTTCCGAACCATTAATTACTGATACTGCAACTAATCCCTCGGTCATTTTAATAGCTTGGCGTACTGAACTTTCCATGCGATTGTGGAGTTTTTTCTGAACTAATAGTCGATCAACAACTATGTCAATACTGTGGTTCTTTCGTCTATCTAATTTTGGTGGGTCTTCCAAGCTAACCATTGAGCCATCTACTCGGGCTCGGAGATATCCTTCTTTCAAATACTTCTCAAATTGATTCTTGAACTCACCCTTTCTCTCTCTTACTACAGGAGCAAGGATAAAAATCCGACTATTATCTGGAAGTTCAAAAATTCTTTTAACAATCTGGTCGATTGACTGCCTAGTTATCGGCTTGTCACAAACAGGGCAGTAAGGAATACCAATACTCGAAAACAACAGTCTCAGATAGTCGTAAATTTCTGTGATAGTTCCTACCGTAGATCGCGTACTTCTGCCGGTTGTGCGCTGTTCTATCGAGATAGAAGGAGAAAGCCCCTCGATAGAATCCACATCAGGCCTTTCCATTTGTTCTAAAAATTGGCGGGCATACGTAGACAGGGACTCAATATAACGTCGTTGACCCTCCGCATAAAGAGTGTCAAAGGCAAGACTGGACTTTCCTGAACCGCTCAAACCAGTAATAACGGTCAACTGATTGCGCGGAATGTCAAGATCCACATTTTTTAAGTTGTGCTCCCGAGCACCACGCACTGTAATACTCTGCATAAGTCAAACTTCCCATTGTCCTTGAATTAAGGGAATAAGTCACTTAACTAACTGGAACAAAGCAGCCATCCATACTTTACTTAGCCTCAAACCAGGAAGAACCTGTAGCCAGATCAACCTGAAGCGGTACTATTAAATCTACTACTCCTTCCATTTTCTCCCTAACAAGCAAACTTATTTGTTCTAATTCTCCATTCTCGACTTCCAAAACAAGTTCATCATGTACTTGCATGATAAGCTTACTCTTCATCTGTCTATCAGATATTTCGTGATCTATTTCAACCATTGCTTTTTTGATTAAATCAGCAGCTGTGCCCTGAATGGGAGCGTTAATTGCCGTACGCTCCCCGAAGTTCCTCATATTACGATTTTTACTATGAATTTCTGGTATCGGCCTGACTCGTCCAAATAGAGTAGTCACATATCCTCTCTCATTAACCTCTTCTAAAATTCTAGATTTCCAAACTTTTATTCCCTTATATTTTTCAAAATAATCATCGATAAATTTCTGAGCTTCCTGACGGTCAATTTTCAAACTTTTAGCTAAACCGAAAGCACTTAGACCATACATAATCCCAAAATTAATAGCCTTAGCATGACGCCGACACTCACGAGGATTCATAAGAGCTTGCATTCCAAAAACCTCACGAGCTGTTCTTTCATGAATATCTTCTCCCTTAAGAAAAGCATCCACCAAAACAGGATCCTTAGATAAATGGGCCATAATGCGGAGTTCGATCTGTGAATAATCAGCAGCCAAAATCAAATACCCCGGCTCAGCAATAAAAGCACGTCTAATCTCTCTTCCCAGCTTGCTTCTGATAGGGATATTTTGAAGGTTCGGATTACTAGAAGAAAGTCGACCAGTAGCTGCAACCGTTTGATTGTAAGAGGTATGGATACGACCAGTTTTAGAATTAACTAATTTAGGCAAAGCATCCAAATAAGTATTCTTCAACTTTGCCATCTCCCGATAATCCAATATCAAGCGGGCAATTTCATGAGTCTCGGCTAAGCCTTTAAGAACTTCTACTCCCGTAGCATAGTGGCCTGCCTTACGGGTCTTTTTTGCCCCCGGAAGATTAAGCTTTTCAAATAACACAGCAGAAAGCTGCTTAGAGGAATTAATGTTGAACTCCTCATCTGCAATCTCGTAAATTCTACTCGTCACTTGTCCAATCTCCTTTGTCAATTTATTAGACATTTGGATGAGTAACTCACAATCAACCTTCACCCCATGTTCTTCCATCCGCACCAACACCCCAACCAATGGCACTTCGATTTTTTTGAAAAGCTCATCCATCCTCCTTGATTCAAGCTGAGGATCTAACACTTCAAAAAGCTGCAATCCAAAATCTGCTCTTTCACACAAAATATGGAGAGTCTTATCCCCATCTTCTACCGACTCCACCTTCGTCGCTCTACACTGCAAATACTCTGGAGCTAATTTTTCCAGTGAAAAATCGTTTGGATTGGGATTTAAGAGATAGGCCATCAACATTGTATCCTGCAGGCTATTGGTTAGCACCCAATCTTGGGATTGGGCAACAAGGTGAAGAGACTTTAAATTGTGAACAACCCATCCTCTAGGCTGCTTGATCAACTGGGAAATTTCGGCAGGACAACTTTCCAATAATTTTTGAGGAATAAATACGGCTTTTTGTTTTTCTTCACATACAGCCATAGCCTTTACTACTAATGAACGATTATCAAATGAGTAAAGCAGTGAAAGACCTGCAATGTTTCCCTTAATTCTCACAATCAACTCTTGCAATTCTTCAACAGTTTCAAGAGCCATGTAGTCCAATTGCACCAATTCTCTTGCAGAGGAAAAATCTTCTAATAAAGCGGAAAATTCTAATTCTTCAAAAAGTTTGCGGGCCCCATCGTACTCGGGGTCTGATAACTTCAATTCATCCAAGTTCAATTCCAATAAAATTTGATTTGTTCGTTTGACTCCTACTA
>CAZASS010000122.1:4716-6435 GCA_964487835.1 uncultured Acidobacteriota bacterium
CTTGTAAACTTTCCCGGTAACTTTTACGGGAAACCTGGTCGCAGGATGAGAGCAAATTGTCAAGATTTCCATATTCCAAAATCAATTGCCTAGCACCTTTTTGTCCAATACCAGGCGCTCCAGGGATATTATCCGAAGAATCTCCAACCAAACTGAGAACATCAACCACTTTTTCAGGAAAAACCCCAAATTTTTCCTCCACCTTCGATGGGTTCAACCGAGTCATGGTACGTGTATCTAGAAGAGTGACCTCATCACCCACTAACTGGAACATATCTTTATCAATAGTGCCCACTACTACCTGCAATCCCGCTTTCCCACCTTGGCGCACCAGGGTCCCAATCACATCATCTGCCTCATACTTTTCACAGGAAATGACAGGAATCCTCAAAGCTTTACAAACCTGTATAACGTAAGGAATTTGCTGAACTAAATCCTCAGGCATAGGACGTCTTGTAGCCTTGTAGTCAGCATAAAGCTCATGTCGAAAGGTGGGCCCAGGAACATCCATGGCAATCCCCAAATAATCTGGCTCCTCCTCCACAATTAGCTTACGCAGCATATTGGTAAAGCCAAACACAGCATTTGTGGGAATACCTTGCTTATTAGTCAATCCCTGAATTGCATGGTATGCCCTATAAATACTAGACATTCCATCGACGAGATAAAGTGTGGCTGCCACGCCGGTTATAATACCACTTTCACTCACCCAAAGAGTCTTTCTTCTTTGGCTCTATTTCCGTGTAAAATTCTCCTGAGAGTGTGATTTCAAGGTTTCTCCGAAACTACTAGAGATAGATCTGAGCATTTGGAAAGTACAGTCTGCAACAGTTCCTTGACCCTCCTACTTTGGCTGATTTAGCATGTGTTGCATTAGAATGGCTTTTCTCGTCAAAATAAATGCAATCTGGCGTGTACCGTTGATTTTGTTATGGACTGCCGTAATGGCCTGTCTAAGCATGACAGTCTCTCTATTCGATCAAACGGGACGTTCTCAGCATTGGTGTGCCCGAACCTGGAGCCGCTTTATAATTTGGGTTTCGCGAGTCAAAATAGACATCCAAGGTTTAGAAAACCTAGATCTAAACAAATCCTATATTTTAGTGGCCAATCATCTAAGTATGTTTGACCATTGGGCTTTCTTATCTGAACTTCCCTTCCAGTTTCGTTTTGCCGCTAAAGCCTCGCTATTCCGTATACCCTTCTTGGGTTGGCACCTGCAACGCTCTGGAAATATTGCAGTTGATCCACAAAATCATCGTCAAACTCTAAGAAGCTTCCAACAAGCTGCCCGTAGGATTAAAAAAGGGATATCCTTTGTGATCTATCCCGAAGGAATGAGAACCTTTGGAGATAAAGTAGCCCACTTTAAGAGAGGCAGCCTTTTGCTGGCAAGATATGCTAACGCTCCCATTGTACCCGTTACTATTATTGGAGCCCATCGACGTTTGGCACGTGGATCGATATACATTTCTCCAGGCTCTATGCAAATGATCATTCATACGCCGGTCGAGTTTGAAAACTATCTTGATCTAGATTTGGATGTATTAGCCGACACTATTAGAAGCACAATTTCGGAAAGCTATCAGCAAATCTCATGAACAAAAAAAAAGAAGCACCTATTCTAGAAATACAAGAAAAACTCCGATCTTTTGAAATACCAGCCTGGCTTTTTTATGGATTTAAAGATATAGATCCGATCGCTGCTAACATCCTAAA
>CAZASS010000123.1:0-6359 GCA_964487835.1 uncultured Acidobacteriota bacterium
TTTGAAGTCCACATTGGGACTCCTGGTAAAAACTATCGACAAGACATAGAACGTATCGCAGCAATTCGCTCTCAGGTTGGTGCTAAAGTTGAGATCGTTAGCGACCTACACCAACACTGGACAGTTAAGGAAGCTATTAGTGCTATTCGGGAATTAGAATCGCACAACGTCTATGTAGAACAACCTGTAGAAGGTCTAGAGGGGATGTCTAAAGTCTGCTGCCAAGTATCTGCTACCATCATTGCAGATGAAAGTTGTCACACAGTAGAAAATGGAGCAGCAGTCATTCATCATAATGCCGCCGACGCATTTTGCATCAAACCAATCAAGGCAGGTGGCCTATATAAGGCTAAAAAACTAGCAACTTTAGCGGAAAGTTTTGGCATTCTCACCCGAGTGGATGGAGTGCCCGGCGAAGGCAAGCTCTCCAACACTGCTAGTGCTCATTTGGTACTAACTCTAAAACATCCAATAGTATGCGGCGTCATGCAACATACTCGACTTGAAAGAGACTTAGTCACCCAAGGTGGACTTGAGTTTACTGAAGGCCATGTAACACTTCCTGACAAACCGGGGTTAGGAGTTTCCATAGATGAAAGCTTGTTGAAGCCTGCTTAGTCTTTTAAACATCCATACGCAGTCGTCTTCTTGGTCTTGATTGAAGCAGTGATTCTCATATGGCTGATCAATTACATAACACAAAAACTTCTCCCTTGGAAAAGTGAGGTAACTATCGAATGATTGAGGTAAAGCATTGTTCAAAAATTTATCCATCCCGCGACGAACAACCAGCAGTTGTTGCTTTAAAAAATATTGACCTAGTAATCCAAAAACAGGAATTTCTATGCCTACTAGGACCCAGTGGCTGCGGAAAAACTACTTTAGTAAAAATGATTGGGGGACTAGTTCCTTGGGATGAAGGAGAAATCCTCATTAACAACCAGCCGGTTACAGGACCAGGACCAGACCGTTCTATGGTTTTTCAGAATTTTGCCCTGCTACCATGGGCAGACGTACTTACCAATGTAGCTTTTGGTCTCGAATTAAGAGGTGTTTCCAAGAAAGAACGAGAAGAAAAAGCGATGGAATTGATTAGATCAGTAACTCTTTCCGGATTTGAACATCACTACCCCAACCATCTATCCGGGGGAATGCAACAGAGAGTAGGTCTGGCACGCGCTTTAGCTGTTGATCCCCAAATCCTGCTCATGGATGAACCCTTTGGCTCAGTCGACGCTCAAACTCGTCGCACATTACAGGAAGACCTACTACAATTTCATCAGAACACACAAAAAACCGTCATTTTCGTCACTCATAGTATGGAAGAAGCAGTACGCTTAGGAGATCGAGTAGTGCTTCTCAGTCCGCGCCCGGGACGCGTCCAAGAGTCAGTTGATGTCCCCTTGCCTCGTCCCCGCCAAGACGGAATTGACCGACTTCCAGAATTCATAGAACTAAAAGAATACTTGTGGAAAAAACTAAGAGAAATGCAACAGAAATGACTATTCAAATTGGTCGAATAATCCGCTGGCCCATTAATCCTACTGGGCAGGCCACCTCTGATTGGACGAACGCCGACGCTTCCTACCGCGATTCTTCGTCGCTCCACCGCGTCTCTTATTCTGTGGTTTAAAACGCCTATCTCTCGGCCGTTGTGAACGTCCCTGCGTGACCGGCTTTGCTTTGATGCGCGGATCAGGCTCGTAGCCGGCAATGATCTTTTTATCTATCTCGTGTTTCAGTAATCTTTCTATGACAAGTAATAGCTTCTTTTCGTCGACACAAACGTGCGAGACAGCGTGACATTTCTGGCCGGCACGTGCCGTGCGGCCGATTCGATGCAGATAGTCTTCAGCGACGTATGGCAATTCGTAGTTGACGCCATGTGGAAGTTTGTTGATGTCGAGACCGCGTGCAGCGATATCGGTTGCAACGAGAATTCGAACTGTACCGTCTTTGAAATTCTTGAGTGCACGCGTTCGCGCCCCCTGTGACTTGTTGCTGTGAATCGCAACTGTATTCAGGCCATCCTTGGATAACTGCTCAGCAAGCCGATTGGCACCACGTTTCGTACGTGTAAAGACAAGTACCTGGCGCCAGTTCTCGCTACAGATGCGATGTGACAGCAAAGCACGCTTGCGGACTCGATCGACGGGATGCACCACTTGTTCTATGCCATCTGCCAGAGCATTTCGCGCGGCAACTTGGATTTCGATGGGTGAGTTCAACAAATCTGCCGCAAGACGTCTGATCTCGTTAGAGAATGTTGCCGAAAACAGTAGGTTCTGACGCTTGTTTGGTAGTTTTTTGAGAATTTTTTGTATATCCCGGATGAACCCCATGTCCACCATTCGATCTGCTTCGTCGAGAACAAGAATATTTATGTGGGAGAGGTTAACTGTGTTGCGCTCTATATTGTCAAGCAGACGGCCAGGCGTTGCAACTATAACGTCCGTTCCCTTTTTCAGTTTTGCGATCTGCGGATTAATACTGACACCACCAAAAATCACTGTAGTCTTAAAGGGTAGATGGGACCCGTAGTCACGCACGCTTTCCGCAACCTGCGCCGCAAGCTCGCGTGTTGGTGTAAGAATAAGCACCTGAATACGACGCGGGCCAGAACTAGGTTTTTGCAGGCGTTGTAGGATAGGAAGTGTAAAGCCAGCAGTTTTGCCGGTACCAGTCTGAGCGCAGGCTAAGATATCCTGACCGTCGAGGATAACCGGGATAGCTTGTTGCTGTACCGGAGTCATTTGACGGTACCCCTTTTTATCGATTGCACGCAGCAGTTCGGCCGAAAGACCGAGTTCATTAAACAACATTGATTAAGTACTCCAGAGTCGCCTGACTATATAATTTCAACCAATCAAGTAGCGGATCATCAGCGACAAAATGCCTACACAGCTATATAAGATCTAGTTATTCGTTTGTCATGTAAGTTCCCCAACGTCTGCAAAAGTCTGCCCAACTCTCACAAATCAACTTAGGGTAGAGAACCTATATGAACAGGGCGTTCACACTATTTAGGGTCAAGGGATAACAATCGGTTTCATGGCCTTATGCCACTCTCCCCTTTCCAAAACTCCTTCCAGAACTCCAAAAAGTCTTTCCTGTTTTTCTCACTAAGTTTCACATAGCGACAGACTCTTTTTAGTATGCCTTCATAAACAGAGTCAGGAGGAGGATAAATCCAATTTTTAGAAGGTTCCGTCTTACTACCTAAGAATCCCTCTCCCATTGGTTCTTTGTATCCAATAGAATTTATTGTTTTAAAACGCAACGGATCACAATCCCCTTGCCAGTATCTTTCAGTAGACATCCACCCATCTTTATTTGGTTTAGGGTAGTCTGTTAGATACCAATAATAAACATACCCTCTACGTTCTTTGATTCTCTCAAAATCTACATAGTAAGTGTTTCCATCTTCACCTTCCGTCACTCCTGTCCACTCTCCAAAGCAAATAGGTGCGGATAGGGTTACTAGAATCAGTGTGAGGATTAGTTGTTTCATTTTTTATTCTTCTTACTTTTCACGTAGTCACAGACATTTTTCAGTTCTAATTCTCCACCGGATTCAGGATTAGGATAAGTCCAATCTTCATCGGGTTCGGAAAATTTCTCAAGCATATCTCCCTCTCCCATTGGTTCACTGTAAAAAGAGACATTTGAACTTTTATAACGAAACTCATCGCAATCCCCTTGCCTGTACGCTTTAACAGACATACTCCCATCCAATGGTTCAAGTAAGTCTATTAGATGCCACCAATAAACATATCCATCCTCTTGTTTGATTCTCTCAAAATCTATATAGATAGTGTCTCCATTCGTATTTTCTGCCAATTTTTTCCACTCACCCGTTAGCTCATTTGTCTGTACAGCCTGTTTATCTTCATCTGTTACGGTTGAGGAGCATCCTATAAGGAGCAATATAGGTAGGGTAAGTACTAGTAATTTATTCATTACTTGGTCTCTAAATAACAGGTGAGAACTCACCTAATATTCTACCACTTTCCCTACCACTCTGGATCCAAACTATTACAAACTATTAATAATCCAAAAATGGATTTATCCTTTACCGATAGGGTGTTTATGCGATCTAAAACAATTGAATACAAACTAATCTAAAAGTGTATATATAGGACTAACTGACCAAAAGATGAAGTCTTTCGAATTCATTTATAGTTCCCCTCTTGGTTTCCTTGGCAAAACGTTCACTCAGTAATGGTGTAGAGTAGTTTCATGACATATCCCTTCGACTTTGAAAAACTCGAAATACTGATGAAAAAATCTAAAATGGATTTGGTACTAGCAACCACACGTCACAATATTCGATACCTTACCGGAGGGCACTACCATCATTTCTTTGCCCGTTCAAATCGAATGGGGACTAATCGATATCTTTCAGTAGTTGGCTTACCACGGGGACAATTTGAAAATGCCTTCTACGTGGGACGCAAACAGGAAAGTAGAGAATTAAAAGAACAACCCCTTTGGATAGAACACCAACATCTAGGGGTTTATCAGACCTGGAGTGCAGCTGATCTCACTGTGAATGCAATCAAACATCTGGGATTGGAAACAGGAATCATTGGATTAGAATTTCCCTTTCTACCAACAGACGCCTATATTGCTATCCAGCAGGGCCTTCCCCATGCAACATTAGTAGATTGCACCGAACTGTTAAGTTATCTGCGAGAAATCAAAACAAAACAAGAAATTTCCATCCTTAGAAAAGCCCACGAAGCCTTGGCAGAAGCTATTCAAAGTACTTTTCATTGGGGGAAAAATGGCATCACAACACAAGATCTGAACAATCACATACGGATAGAAGTTGAACAACGAGGCCCAGATTTCATGTATTGCTTTACCAGCGCAGGACCCAGCATGCTTCGTGCTCCCTCACAAACACAGTGGAAACACGGACAGGTTCTGGAACTCGACGCCGGTGGAGAACTTCAGGATTACATCTCAGATATTGCTCGCATGGGATGCATGGGCAAACCGTCTGCCATAGCAAATGAAATGCTGGAGGAAATCCTTAGTATACAGGAAAAAATCCGTGCTCTAGTCAAGCCTGGAACACCATGTTCAGAAATACATTTAGCAGGCAATCATGCTTTTGAAGCTTCTCAATTTTCAGGAGGTGCAGGCAGATTTGTTGCCCACGGATTGGGAATGGTTACACACGAACCTCCTATCATTCATCCCGATAATCTAAGTACCCTAGAAGCAGGAATGGTCCTCTCCATAGAGACTGATTTTGAACATTTCGAAGTGGGTAGAGTTAAAATAGAAGATACTGTAGTCGTGACGTCTAATGGAACGGAAGGACTCGGAGATACCGGACGAAACTGGACAATTGTAGAAGGATAAAATTATTTTCTAGATATGGTGACAACCTAGAGAAAACCCACAATATTCGTTAAGGATTTAAATCAACTGGCACTACACGAATGGATTCTCCTTCTAAAACACCCTCATAATCTGATCGCCTTATTCCAGGAACCACTGACCGATCAGCTCCTAATTCAAGAAGTAATTTTGCCGTCTTTGGATGGGGACCATGAGCCTTTACTTCGAAATTGATAAGAGTTGCACCAATTAAACCTTCGGCAATACTCCAGGGTGTCTGTGAAAAATCATCTAACGGATCCAATTGCGCCCCATTCTCTACTAACCATCGAACAAAATCATCTGCCCCACTGTAAGCTGCTCCATGCAAAGCAGTCCAACCATTCTCACATACTGCATTCACATTGGCGCCCCGTTCTACCAACATCTTGTCAACTTCTAACGCGCCTTCGTATTCCTTCTTTGTTGGACGATCTCGTTTGAAAGCAAGACCTGCTGCCACCATCAATGCTGTAGATTTATCCTTATTGGTCACCAAGGGATCTCCTCCTGCTTCCAGTAAAGTCCGTGCTAAGCTAGGATCACCAGCAGCTGCTGCCAACATCAAAGGAGTCATACCTTCCATATTCAACTTTGGCGTAATAGCAGGCATCCCCGGTATATAATCGAGATGAGCAAGTTGAGCGTTTGGATTAGCTCCTTTGTTTAAAAGCTCCTGAATTAGTTTTTTCATCATAGGACGATATACATAGGCACTAGCATTAATATGGACCGGGACACCTCCCAAATATGCTAATCCTGGTAACATCGCATAATGTAGAGCGGCAATCTGATTTTTGTCTGCCGCATTCGGATCAGCTCCCTCTTTCAAAAGAAGAAGGGCAAGATCCTCATGACCACGGGCTGCCGCCAATACCAAGGCACTACCCCATTCTGGGGTGAGACCATCCAGCTTGGCACCTGCCGCTAACAGAACTTGAACTGAATCCAAGTCCTTTGTTTGGGCT
>CAZASS010000124.1:0-3128 GCA_964487835.1 uncultured Acidobacteriota bacterium
AATTTTCAAAAGCTAGTCGATAACCATAAAGCAATGGAGAATATTTTTCATATTGTAGTTTAAAGGTTCCTGAAGAACTTCCAGAGACAGGATTAGGTATAACTGGGACTGAAACAGTATCAAGTAGGTCTTGGTTGGATTGCCAAATGGATATAATTACTTTCAAATTAGACATTGGTTCTTGAGTCTGACTCCACACCTCTCCTTGCAAAGAAAACCCTTCATGGAAGCGGTTGTGGTGCAGGGATGTTACCCTCAAAGAAACGCTTTTCCTAGAAGTTAAATTAGCAAAATTTTCAAGCCCAGTTATGGGAAGGAAACTGGAAAGGATAAATGCTAGGGAAGCGATTCCTAATGAGAGAAAGAGAGTTTGGAAGATAATACGAGTTTCGTTGGGCAAAAATTGGAAGGTGTTATTTTGACGAATCGTCTCGTGCTGTTTTTCAAACTGATGATCTAATGAATTTCGTTTGCGTGTACGCAAACTTTGATTCACAAATAGCAGAACCACCGCTAAAACCGCTAAGAAAATCCAGAGAGAAAAGGTTAGCGACTGGTCGAGGATGTCCAGGATACGCTCATTCATTAATTCTCTTCACTGTAGAGACAATACTCGGTCCACTTTCTACCTTGAACTCTTTTGGAGGAGTTTTAATGCTAAATTTTTGGCCAAAAAGTTGTCGGCCAAATCGAGTTAGAATTTCTTCTTCCAATTTCCCATTGGTAACGATTGGTATCCAGGATTCCTTTCCTAAAAATTCTCGTTTAAGAGCAAAAATTTCAGTACTAACAGTTATAAGAGTTTCTTTTTCATGGATGAGTTCCATCAAAATTTGATATCGATAGCGAACCCTAAGCCATTGGGCATCAATAAGTTTAGGTTTTTTGCCGATTTTGGCAATGTGACTGTCAACAAGGGGTCCGGAACTATATTCTCGAAAAGTGCTTAGCATGGTTCCTTGGCCCCGGTTCTGAGAGGCAATTTCAAGATCGACATCATAAAGGGTTGTAGAGATTTGTTTCCAGGCTTGATCAAAAGGAACCGTTATTCTTACGGGAGGTGGAATAAACGATTGTGGATTTTGAGGCCTACTTTCAATGCTCAGATTCAAAATCAGGAATGTGAGGATAAAGAGTGGTGCCTTTTTTAGTGTCATTGTTTTGCCTTTCCCCTGCAGTTCTTCAGTTTTTTTGACCGGAGGATCTTGTGTTTTTATCGGTTACCTCTATTTCGCTGGTATTGTTGAACAGCCCTGTGGTGGTCTCGATAATTTGAAGAAAAAAAATGGCTACCATCATTTTTAGAAACAAAATAAAGATAGTTGACGTTGGCTGGATGGAGTGCGGCGTCTATTGATTCCAAGCCAGGATTAGCGATTGGTCCCGGAGGTAGTCCTGCATATCGATAGGTGTTGTAGGGAGAATCTAGAGCCAGATCACTTTGATGAATAATTCCATCATATTCTTTAATCTGTTTGACGGCATAAATTACTGTTGGATCACAAGCTAGTCTTATATTTTTATGCAATCTATTTTGAAAAACTGCAGAAACTAGAGGACGTTCCTCGGGCAATCCTGTTTCTTTTTCTATCAGAGAAGCCAAAGTAATTACTTCACGCATCGTAAGACCAATTTCTCTAGCACGTTGGGAGCGATCTGCTGTCCACATTGTGCGAAATTCTTTGACCATAGTAGCGACAATTTCACTTTCTGTCATGCTTCGCGTGACAAAGTATGTTTCTGGGAAAAGATAACCTTCAAGATTCTTAGCAAGTGGATCTAAATCTGCGATAAGGGAAATTTTTTGGAGTGCTCTTTGGTAATTTTTTACTGCTCCGAATCCTTCTAGATCAAGGTGTTTTGCAATTTCCCTTATGGTCATTTCTTCACGAATAGTTACCTTGTAGTAATTCACTAACCCTTGCTGAATTTTGGTTGCCACTTCTGACAAATTAACAGCATTTTGGAATTGGTATTCTCCTGCCTTCAAAGATGATGAGGTGTACCCAAGACGTACGTACCATCGGAAGAGCAAAGAAGACTGAATTATACCTTGGTTTTGTAGATTGAGAGCAATTTGGGCAGTTGTTTGTCCTAAAGGAATAGAAATTATTTGTTGAGAGCTAAAATACCCTTGGTAAGGTTTGTAAAGTGCTATTAGGAACCATAGTAGAACAAGACCGGAAATTAGTCCGGTCAATGCTCCAATAAACCCTAAGAAGGTATTTTTTATGTTGGTTTTGATTCCTCTAAATACCATTGTAAAATTACGGCAGCCGAGAACTCATTTCGTTTATTCCGGCGCTGTGAAATTGGAACTCCTACTTGAGCCATAATCCTCTCAGCATGTTTTGTTGATAAGCTTTCATCGGCCCACTCAACAGGTATTTCGAGAGTGTCTCGAAGTGTGATAACAAGTGGCTCAATAACATCTAGGATATCACTCCTGCTCCCTTCTAGATAAAGAGGCATACCCACTATCATTTTTTCCACCTCATGGTCTTGCACCATATTGACAATGTGTTCTGTATCTTTTTGAACAGTCTTTCTTGAAAGAGTTGTCAAAGGACGAACAGTAATATTTAAGGGATCTGTGAGTGCAATTCCTATGGTTTTTGATCCAACATCTAAGGCCATCCATCTTGACATTACACAAGTAAGAACACGTTATTGATAGTATTTTCTTCGTTGTTGCGCCACACTTCCTAGGCTATAATACAGCATCAGACTGAGACTTGTTGTCTAGAGGATTTAAGGTTGTCCAAGACTAAATTAGTTACACTTTTTTTATCAGCGTGCTTTGTGGCCTATGGGGTGGTTGGTGGTGTGTTGAATAGAGTTTCAGCACGAAACGATACCTATCGGGACTTAGCTATTTTTATGGATGTTTTGAGTAAGGTAAAGAGTGACTATGTCGAAAGTCCTGATCTTGATAAGGCCATGTTAGGTGCTTTCCATGGGATGATGGAAGGTTTGGATCCTTACTCAAGCTTCATTGATTACGATAGGTATCAGGAACTTACGGGACCAAGTAGGGGAGTGGGTGCGTCACCTGGAATAACTGTTTCCAAACGTCATGGTTATTTTTACATAGTTTCAACCATTCCTGGTAGTTCTGCTGAGAAAGA
>CAZASS010000124.1:3138-6257 GCA_964487835.1 uncultured Acidobacteriota bacterium
GCTCGGGAGACTTGATTGAGTCAATTGACGGACAATTAACCACAGAGATGAGCTTGTGGGAAGCGAAGCAGGTGTTGTATGGAGAGGAGGATAGCACAGTCAGTATTAGGGTTATACGTGGCCGTAGCAATAATCCTTCACGTCTTCAATTGACCAGAAAAAGAGTAGTGCTACCCGAGGTTTCAGCTCGTATTGTGGATGACAAAGTTGGTTTTTTAAAAATCCCTCATTTTGAAAAGGGTGTGGGAGTAGATGTTTCTGCAAAGCTCAAAATGTTGAGTGCTTTGGAGATGCGGGGACTATTAATTGACATTCGTGGAACAGCAGAGGGAGATTTGCAAGGAGTCTTAGAAGCTACTGATTTACTTTTACCCAAAGGCAAAAAGATACTAAGTGTGAAGGATAGGGAGGGAGAGGAAACGGAATATTTTTCCTTGAGAGAACCAGTTATAATTGGCTTCCCTGTGTTTATTTTGATCGATGGCGGTACAAGTGAGTTTGCGGAAATTTTTGCTTCAGCTCTCAGGGATCATGCAGTAGGTGAAACAGTGGGAGAAAGAACCAATGGGGAAGGATCTTTCCAAGAAATTTTTCATTTGGAAGATGGTTCAGTGTTGCAAATCTCAACTAGGTTATTCTATCGTGCAAATGGGAACCCTATTCAATCCCCAGTTTTGAGGGATTCTGGGGTAGTGCCTGATGTAAGGTCGCCGAGTCAGGATTTTGTGTCTAATTTTTATTTTGAGAATGGTACTGACGATGTGACGAAATTGGATGATGACTTTTATAGGAAGTTGAATGATTCTATTCAATTAGAGCAGTTTGAAGAGGCGCTTAGGCAGCTACGAAAGCGGTTGGTGAAAAAAGCGGCCTAATACGAGTTGTTGTTTGGTGAGTTTCATTGTATTAAGAATTTTTATTGAACCAAAGGAGAAAATATGAACAAATCCGAATTAGTTGAAGCCATTGCGAAAGATGCGAGAATTACTAAATCTCAAGCACAAGATGCATTAAACTCTTTTACTAAGAATGTGGGGGATTCACTGAAGAATGGAGGTAAGGTTACTTTAGTGGGTTTTGGAACTTTTTCCACTTCTCAAAGAGCTGCGCGTATCGGTCGCAATCCTCAAACAGGTCAGTCAATCAATATTTCAGCTAGGAGAGTGGCTAGATTTGTTCCTGGCAAGGCTCTCAAAGACTCAGTTCGGTAGATCCATTTTCACGAAATGTAACAAATCAAATATCAAACAGAAGACTTCTTTCGAGAGGTCTTCTGAGGGATGTCTGTTGCTAGTTATTTCCTCAGTTGCCTCCTTTGTAGATATACTGGGTATTTTAAAATTTAATTGATGGTTTGTAGGTGCGTAGCTCAGGGGAAGAGCACTTGCTTGACGTGCAAGGGGTCAGCGGTTCAAATCCGCTCGCACCTACCATTTCCTTGGATGAAGAAAATTGTCTGAATTATTATCTTTGCAGATTATTAACAGGAATGGGGACCTTCTTAAGGTAGACGATAAGGAAGAAGCCTTAGAGATCGTTCGCCATTCTACTTCTCATTTAATGGCATTGGCAGTAAGTGAGCTTTTCCCTGAAGTGCACTTGGGAATTGGTCCTCCTACTGCTGAAGGGTTTTACTATGATTTTCAGACTTCACACCGGTTTACAGAAGAGGATCTGCCTAAAATAGAAGATAAAATGAGGGAGCTGATGGCTCTGGATTTGCCTTATGAACCCTCAATTATTAGCCATGAAGAGGCGCTTCAACTATTTCAACATCATGGAGAAAAACTTAAGGTGGAGCTAATTCAGGATAGAGAGGGAGAAGTTCTATCTTGTTATAAATTAGCAGGAATGATGGATTTTTGTACTGGTCCGCATGTTGTTTCAACTACTTGTTTGGGACCATTCAAACTTTTGTCGGTTGCAGGATCTTATTGGCGAGGGGATGAAGAGCGTGAGCAGCTGCAAAGAATCTATGGGACTGCCTTTTTAAATGAGGAAGAGCTTGAAAATCACTTGCAGAATTTAGAGGAGGCTCGCAAGCGTGCTCATCGCCGCTAAGGCAAAGAATTAGGACTCTTCAGTATCAAAGAAAATGTAGCCCCAGGATAAATTTTTAGGCACCCAAGAGGCGCACGTTTACGTCATATTATTGAGGAATTTCTGCGTTGCGAATTAGAAAGTCAAGGGTATCAGTTTGTGTATACGCCGCATATTGCTAAGAGCGATTTGTGGAAAATTTCAGGGCATTACGAATACTTTCTGGAAAACATGTATACCATGTCATTGGATACTCAGGAATACGTTTTGAAGCCAATGAATTGTCCGGGGCACATTTTGATTTACAAGTCTGTCAAACGGAGTTATCGAGAACTTCCGGTTCGCATTGCTGAATTTGGCACAGTTTATCGTTATGAAAAATCAGGAACACTTCATGGCATGCTAAGGGTCCGGGGGTTCACACAAGATGATGCCCACATTTTCTGCCGACCCGATCAGGTTTTGGATGAGGTTGTTCAAACTCTTGATTTAGCTGAACGTGTCTTGGAGAGCTTTGGTTTTACTGGTTATCAAGTGAATCTCTCGGTGTGGGATCCTGATAAGGCTAAAAATTATGCAGGAAGTCCAGAAGATTGGGATAATGCTGAGTCGGTCTTGATTCAAGCTCTTAACCAAAAAGGATGGAGTTATGAACGTTTTGAGGGAGAGGCAGCTTTTTATGGGCCTAAAATTGATGTTAGTTTGATAGATGCATTGGGACGTTCTTGGCAGTTAAGTACCTTTCAGTTTGATTTTAGCCTTCCTGAACGATTTAAGGCTACTTATGTAGGGTCAGATTCCAAGGATCATTCTGTGGTGATGATCCATCGGGCACTTCTAGGATCATTGGAAAGGTTTGTTGGAGTTCTTACAGAACATTATGCTGGGGCTTTTCCTATTTGGTTAGCTCCTATTCAAGCTATTATTATTCCCATTAGTGAAAAGCACCATAGCTATGCGGCCCAGATAGAAAACGACCTTAAGGAGAAGGGGACCGGTCAACTTAGAGTGGAGGTTGATCTAAGGAATGAAAAGATGGGATACAAGATTAGGGATGCACAAGTACAGAAGATTCCGTA
>CAZASS010000125.1:0-4164 GCA_964487835.1 uncultured Acidobacteriota bacterium
GGAGCCTCTTTCATCCGTTGTTATAGGAACGGGGAAAATGTTGGAAGATCTTGAAATGTTGAAACGATTAAAGACAACATGATCTCACTGCGAGAGCAAAAACCGGCTGTTTTTTTGGGGGCGGTACTTCTGCTTAACTTGTTGCTCCTTTCTGTGCAAGTTCAAACAAGTGATGGTCGGCTTCTAATTCGCGCTTGGGGTCTTACAATTTTTGCTCCATTTGCTACCGGGGCTCATTTTGCAACCGAGACAATTGCAGGTGTTTTGAATCAATATGTCTTGCTTTATGATGCCGAAACGGAGAATCGACATTTGCGTGAGGAAAACATGCGGCTTAGAGCATCATTGCCACAGTTGCAGGGAATTGAATTTCAGTCTTGGCGTCAAAAAGACCCCCTTCAAGTCCGGGAGCAATTTCCATTTAATACCTTTTGGTCATCTGTTGTATGGAAGAATCCCCCCTTCTATGCTCACCGTCTAGTAATTGCTTCTGGAGCGCAACAAGGAATCGGTAGAGACACGGCAATTATTAATGTGGATGGAATTGTTGGGCGAGTTTGGTCAACCACTGGCTCTACAGCTGAGGTTGAATTGATTACCAATTTTGGGGCAGCAGCAGGAGGCATGCTGAAAGATAGCCGCTTGCAAGGAGTTGTTCAGGGAGATGGTACGCAACTATTGCGTTGGAATTTTATCCCCAGCTATGAGTCAGTAGCAGAAGGGGATGTTGTGTATACCTCAGGTCATGACCAAATCTATCCCAAAGGGCTCCCCATTGGAAAGGTGGTTAAATCTGTTAAGGGGGCAATAATTTATCGTGATATATGGGTGAAGCCTTTTGTTGATTATCTTCGACTAGAGGAAATTTTGGTTGTGTCTAATCAAGATAACCGTAGCGTTTTGATGGGTGAAAAACTTGAATGATAATATTAGAAAACGGGAAATCGTTATCTTGTTGGCTATCGCTACGGTTTTTGAAAGTATTGCAATAAATTATATTCCAAGCGCTAGTTATTTGGATCTCCCTCTGGTGTTTGCGCTCTGTATTGGGTGGCACTCTACGCCCATTAGAGGTGTTGCGTGTGGGACTCTGTTGGGCTGGTTTCAAGATGCGGTTTTTGGCATGTTGTTAGGGCTAAATGGATCCAGTAAAGCTCTAATAGGTTTTGTGGGGGCCCATCTGAACAAGTGGCTAGTCTTGGAGCATTCCTTTGCGCGATTTTTAATGATTGGGGCCCTGTCTCTGCTGGATAGCGCAGTGGTAACTGGCATAGCAGTTATTCTCAATCAGCCACTTTTGCCTGGATTTTGGATCCAGATGCTGATCAAAATACCAGTTACTGGGGTGATTGGCGTAATTGTCTTTCGGGCCTACAATCGAATTAAATTCCCCAGAAAAGACTTCCGACGATTGGAAGAGGGCGGATTTTCACTTTAGACAGGGTTACAGATGCCTATTTTTCAGGACAATCGCAAGCTTGTAAGTCGTTTAGGCTGGGTGCGTGTGCTGTTTGTTGTTAGTTTTTTCCTGTTTGTTATTCAGTTGTGGTTTTTGTCTGTGCTTAATCACGAACATTATAGGCAGTTAGCCGAACAGAACCGCATTCGAACTTTCCCTCAAATTGCCCCCCGAGGACTGATCTATGATCGTGAAGGACGGGTATTAGTGGACAATGTGTTTGAGTTTAATTTGCTCCTGTTCCGAGAGGAGGAACACCGATCAGAGGAAGCAGTTCAATTTTTAAAAGATGGATTAAGCCTAGACGCTGAATCAATTGAAGAAATTTTAAAAAAAGCTGTGGGTTACGATCGCTATCAGCCGGTAGTAATAAAAGAAGATCTAACAATGGAAGAGGTGGCTTATTTGCTTGCCCACCAACCTGAACATCCAGAGCTGGGAATCGTTAAGCAACCCCGAAGGCTTTACCGTTATGGAAATTTGGCAGCACATGTATTGGGGTATGTGGGGGAGATTTCTCTGGAGCAGTTGCAACAGCCGGATTTTGCCCAAAACAAACCTTCGGATTTAGTTGGCCAGTATGGAGTTGAAAGAAGCCACAACCAGGCCCTGATGGGTATTGATGGGTTGCGACGTGTATTGGTGGATAGTCGAGGGAGGAATCTCAGCGATGTAGAGAATGTAGCTCCAATAATTGGCAAACCCCTTCAAGTGACGATAGATCTGGACCTGCAGGAAATTGCTGAAACTGGATTGGACAACAATACGGGTGCAATAGTTGCATTTGATGCACACACTGGAGAAATTATGGCGATGGCAAGCCGACCTACTTTTGACCCCAATCAATTTGCCAGAAGTCTCAGCTCAGCGGAATGGGCCAATTTAATTGATCAGCCGGAAAGCCCTTTGCAAAACCGTGTTTTCCAGAATGCTTTTCCTCCTGGTTCTGTTTTTAAAATCATTATGGCTTTGGCGGGGTTGGAGCGCTCGGCAATTAATGCGAATAGCACGGTTAGGTGTGTCGGAGAAGCGACATTTTACAATCGTCGTTTCGGTTGCTGGCATGAAGCAGGCCATGGCAAAATTACCTTGAGAGAAGCCATTCAGCATTCTTGTAACATTTATTTCTACAATCTGGGGCAACAATTGGGAATTCAGGATATTGAGATATTTAGTCGGCGTGTGGGGTTGGGGGTGAAAACAGGTATTAACCTTTTGGGAGAGGTCCCCGGGCTGGTTCCCTCAGAGGAATGGAAAAGACGAGCCAGGGGAGAGCCCTGGTACCCCGGAGAAACTATTTCAGTTGCTATCGGTCAAGGGCCTTTACTGGCTACGCCGCTTCAGTTAGCCCGAGCCATCAGCATTATAGCTACAGGTCGCGTTCCCTTGCTTCATCTGGTAAAAACCAACCCTGATTCTCCTAAAGATGCTATGCCATTTGTTCTGCCAGAGAATTTTGCTCCAGAGAATCTTGAGCAAATAAAGGAAGCTATGTGGAGTGTTGTGAATGATGGAGGTACCGGACAGGCCGCGCAAGTCGCAAATTTTGAGGTGTCTGGCAAGACAGGAACAGCACAAACTATTAGTCGAGCAGTGCGTGAGGAGCTTTCTGAAGATAGTGCTAAAAGGTTTGAGCCCAACGCTTGGTTTGTAGGGTTTGCCCCTCGAAATGCTCCCGAAATTGATGTTGCTGTTATTGTTCAGCGTGGAGGGGCTGGAGGAGGATCTGCGGCACGTATAGCGGGAGAAATGTTTGA
Source organism: uncultured Acidobacteriota bacterium (assembly GCA_964487835.1). GTDB lineage: Bacteria > Acidobacteriota > UBA6911 > RPQK01 > JADFOI01 > JAUXKG01. The sequence continues at coordinate 3,217 of CAZASS010000125.1, forward strand.
AGGTTATCACAGGAAGTACAGAACAAGTGTTTCTGGTTCTGCAGTCGCATTCACGCAAGATAAGACAGACAAGACATTATAAATGTTTGGAAAAAAATCACTTCCTGAATTAGATTATTTTCTTTTTGGATCATCTTTGGCCCTTGCTTTTTTGGGAGTGCTTGGAATTTATAGCGCCGCGGCTCCAGGCAGTTCTGGCATTTTTGTTCGCCAGTTTTTTTGGATTATTTTAGGGGTTGGCGTTTGCTTAATAGTTGCTTCTGTTGACTATCATTTGTTGGTCGATCATGGCTTGCAGTTTTATTTGTGTTCGTTGGGTCTTTTGGGCGGGCTGTTATTGTTCGGTACCGAGATTAATGGCAGCAAGAGCTGGATTGTTCTTGGTGACATGCAGTTTCAACCCTCTGAAATTGTTAAATTAGCAGTAATTTTAGCGTTGGCGCAATATTTAGGCCAGGTTAGTGAAAACCGTTTGACTCGGCAACATTACACTAGGCTAAGTGCTATGATTTTATCCCCTATTGTTCTAATTGTTCTGCAGGGCGATTTGGGCACTGCGCTCATGTATCTTCCTATATTGGCGGGTATGACTCTGCTGATAACTGGCTTGAAAAAGAAACTACTTTTAGGCATGCTGGCTTTTTCTCTGGCAGTTGCTCCACTTACTTGGCTGGCGTTAAAGGATTATCAAAAACAACGAATTTTGGTGACTTTGGATCCAGATTTGGATCCTCAAGGCATTGGTTACCAAACTCGGCAATCTCAAATTGCCATAGGCTCTGGGGGTTTGCTAGGAAAAGGCATTGGGCAGGGCTTGCAGAGCAAGTTAGGTTTTGTGCCGGAGGTTCATACAGACTTCATATTTGCTTTATTGGCAGAGGAGGTTGGATTTGTGGGGGCTTCGATAATTTTGATGCTCTATTTGCTAGTTTTGATGCGCTTAATTCA
>CAZASS010000125.1:4174-6257 GCA_964487835.1 uncultured Acidobacteriota bacterium
GGGAATTATGATTGTTACCGGTGTTGCAAGCCTTATCTTTTTTCATGTCGTAGTTAATGTTGGGATGACCCTTGGTGTTTTGCCAGCTATCGGGATACCTCTACCCCTTTTAAGCTATGGAGGCTCTTTCACTTTGACTACTTTTGCGGCTTTGGGTCTAGCCTTAAGCGTCTTTCAACGGCGTTTCGTCTATTAATATTCCATTGGGTCAACACCCCTAACACTTGCCAGTTTTTGCTTTGTGGCGGTATAATGGCAATAAGATTAGATAGTAACAGTCATTATGTTTGACTTTATATAGAAGGTTCTCGCGGGAATTTTAACAGAGCGAGAAAGGTAACAAGCTGGCTAGGCCCATTGTGGGGACTGCCCCGAGCGCCGCTTTCGGCGCCAAGAATATTGTTAGGGTCTTAAGATTGATTAGGAATCCGACATCAAGTGTTAGTCGGAGGCCCTCTAGGTGTGAAGCGGTGGAAATTAGCCGGTCACGAGCGCAGAAAAATTTTGTTTAAAGAGATTTGCAGCATTTACAAGTCCCCCCTTCCTGCCTGTAGGCGGGAATAGCAAGTTGGCCAGTCAAGTAGCTCTTACCTTAGCGAGAAAACTTCTTTAGTGAGCACTCCTTATTCATGGGGTGCGTAGTACAACGGACTTATATGTTCGTTTGAAGGGAAGAGTTATGCCAAAAGATTTATTAATTTCCTCTACCAGCCTGGAGACCAGACTGGCAATTTTGGAGGAAGATCAAACCAAAGAAATTTTCATTGAAAGAACAGCAAACAGGGGAATCCTTGGAAATATTTGCAAAGGGAAAGTAACCAGGGTGCTACCTGGCATGCAGGCGGCTTTTGTAGATGTTGGCTTGGATAGAGATGCCTTTTTGTATGTAGGTGACTTTCTCGAAGATTACGAGGAGTTTTTTGAAGTAAGCGGTGCCGATGAAGCCTGGACTTCACTTGATCGTCAAGGAGACCAGAGGTCTGCTGGCGGTACTGCTCGTACACGTCAAGGTCGCCAAAGCAGCCAGGATAGTCGAGGCAATCGAGGTGGTGAAGGTCGCCAAAGTAGCCAGGATAGTCGAGGCAGTCGGTCGTCATCTCAAAATCGAAGTCTTTTTTTTCGCAAAGACTCCCAAGGTCAAGGAGGGCAAGCAAAGACAGCCGCCGATAGAAAGCAGGAAGGCCGGCAGTCAGTTTTTGCTGATGATAATCTTGCTTCCAGCAAAGAGCCTTCTCGATGGTCTTCGCGGTTGCCAGGGGAGAGCCACCACTTGCTTCCTGACAGCCCAAAGACAGTGGTGGATTTTAATCCTGACAAATCTGCGAAGGAAGACCCTCCTGACACTGAGGCCCGACTAAGGCGTAAACCTCCTACAGAAAAACTAGCTATGCCTTGGAGAAGAAGGCAAAACAAGCGGAGAGGAAGCCCTGCTGACCGTGTGTTAATTGATGATGTTTTGCGCCAGGGCCAAGAAATCTTGGTGCAGGTAGCCAAAGAACCTCTGGGGAAAAAGGGAGCTCGTATTACATCGCACGTTGCTCTTCCCGGGCGTTACTTGGTGTTTATGCCAAACGTTGAGCATGTTGGTGTTTCCCGGCAAATTGAATCCAGCAAAGAACGCCAACGGTTGAAAAAAATTATTGCTGGCCTTCTCGGTAATACTAAAAGAGGGTTTATTGTCCGAACAGTTGGTGCGGGGGCAAGTAAAGAAGACTTTCAGCGAGATATGCAGTATCTAACAGATCTGTGGGAGGATATTCGGCGCAAGACTGAGAAGTCCTCCGCTCCCGCTCTAATACATAGAGAGTCCAGTTTAGTTCACAGAGTTATTCGAGACCATTTTTCTGATGAGTTCAGATCAATTGTGGTCGATGATGAGCAGGAATATGAAGGAATTGTCAATATTGTCAATCGGTTCAATCCTAGTTTGGTCAAACGAGTGCGACTCTACAACAAGAAACTCCCTCTTTTTGACGACTATGGGGTGTCTGCTGATTTAGAAAGAGCTCTCAGGCAGAAAGTATGGTTGAAAAAAGGGGGCTATATCGTCATCAATCAGACGGAGGCGTTGGTTGCCATAGAT
>CAZASS010000126.1:0-2050 GCA_964487835.1 uncultured Acidobacteriota bacterium
GCTCGGACAATTACCACATTGTGAAATTACACTGCATATTGGCTATGGCACTTTCAAACCGATCAAGACCGCTACTATTCAGGGGCATCAGATGGATAAGGAATACTATGAAATAGGCCAAGAGGCTGCTTCCTTAATTCAGAGTCACAGCCAATCTTCAGGAAAATTGATTGCGGTAGGAACGAGCACCACTCGTGCTCTTGAGCAGGTTATCGTTAAGCTTCAAGGAATAATCTCCGATAGTGGGTGGGCCGATTTGTTCATCTATCCTGGTTTTGAGTTTCGAGTGCTGGGAGGTTTGATCACCAATTTTCACTTGCCTGGATCTACGCTTTTATTTTTGGTTTCCGCTTTTGCTGGAAAGGATTTAATCCAGAGATGCTACCGTGAGGCAGTTCAAAGAAAATATCGGTTTTATAGTTATGGTGATGCGATGCTTATTTTGTGAAGGTCGTCAGTCAAGTATGATCAATTAGGTAATGAGCCCAAATTCTACGTCGGTGACTCCCTTAAGTTCTTCTTGCATGTAGGTTTTGATTTTTGCAACAAGAGCTTTTTCGGTTAGTCGGATGGCTTCTCGAGACACACCGAATCGTTCGGCAATTTGTTGAAGAGTTTTTGGAGTTTCAGCAACCAATCGATCGTTGAGTATCATTTTTTCTCTTTTACTCAAGCCCTTTGAAAGGGTTCTTACTTTTTTGTTAAATAATTTTTGCAGTTCTCCTCTTGCTAATCTTTCATCGATCAATTCCTCAGTGGCTTCTAGGGTGTCTAAGTATTGGATGGATTCGTTCTTGTCGACGTAAGATTCTAGGCTCAAGTCGCTCGATTCAATGCTTTGTTCGACATCTCGCACATCCTTCACACTGACGTTTAACTTTTTGGCAATTAAAGATGCAGTAGGTTCAATACCCTGCAAGCGCAGTTTTTCCTTTTCTTTTCGCAGATTGAATAAAAGCTTGCGTCGTTCGTTAGTGGTGCCGACTCGAACGATCCGAAAATTGTCGAGTATGAATTTAATGATATAGGCTTTGATCCACCAAGAAGCGTAAGTAGGCAAGCTAGCCCCTTTATAAGGATCAAATCTTTTGACTGCTTCCATTAAACCAATGTTTCCTTCTTGGATCAGATCCATTACGTTGGTATAAACGCGGTTGTATAATCTCGCAATTTTGACTACTAGCTCCAGATTAGCTGTTACCAATTGGTAAGCTGCTTGTTGATCATCATTATCGCGATATAAAATTGCCAGTCGCTGTTCTTCTTCGGGGCTGAGAGGTTCGAATCTGCTAATTTCTAGTAAATATCGGCGTAGTGGATCAAGTTTGGCAAGCGTAACTCTATCTTCTGCAGGAAATTCATCCTTTTTAGGTTCAAGAAGAGATTCTACAAGCTCTTCCTCATGAACTTCTTTCTTTTTTCCAGAGGTTTTTTTACCCATAGCTAAGGAAATTTTAGCATTTTTCCGGCAGGTGTAGATGAAATGTTACTTCGGTGGGTTAGGCTGAGGGGTTACTTGGAGAAAAGTTTCGTAAGCTAATACATTGTCATAACTTCCAATAACCAGTGGCACTTTTTGATGTAAAGATGTTGGCTGGATGTTTAATATTCTGTCATGACCAGTGGAGGCGCTGCCCCCTGCTTGCTCAACTATAAAGGCCAAGGGATTGCCTTCATACAACAGACGGAGTTTAGGGCGAGGGTTATCTGGATTCTGGTAATTGGCAGGATATAGAAAGATACCGCCTTGTAGTAAATTTCGATGAAAATCGGCAACCAGAGATCCAATGTAGCGCAGGGAATATGGTTTGTTGTTTTCTCGGCCATTCTTTAAAAATTGTATATACGCTTGGGTTGTCTTGTGCCATTGATTGTAATATCCCTCGTTAATTGAATAGGTAGATCCGTGTGGTGGAATTTTCATGTTGGGATGGGAGAGTAAAAACTCACAAATTCCGGGGTCTAGGGTAAATCCAAGAACACCATCTCCAGAAGTATAAACAAGCAATGTGCTCGATCCATAGATGACGAAACAAGCAGCCACAAGTTC
>CAZASS010000126.1:2060-6135 GCA_964487835.1 uncultured Acidobacteriota bacterium
TCTGATTTTTTGTTTTTTTTGCGCAAGATCGAAAAAATACTTCCCACGCTAACGTTAGCATCAATGTTTGAGGAGCCATCTAGCGGATCGAATAGCAAAACATATTCACCTTTTTTAAATTTGCTGGGAATGGGCACAATATCTGGGCTTTCTTCTGATGCCATCAAGCACAGGTGTCCACCGTAACTCATAGCCTTAACAATCGTGTCATGAGCAAAGATATCTAGTTGCTTAACCTGTTCTCCATGGACGTTTTTTTCTCCAGTGACTCCTAAGATTTCAATGAGTCCTGCTTTGTTGACTGCCATTGAAATAATTTTGAATGCGGTAGTGAGATCCCACATAAGACTGGTGAGGTTCCCAGTTGATTGAGGGAATTTTTTTTGTTGTTCTACTAGGTGGCGACCGATAGTACAGTTGGATGGATTAATCGGAGAGTTGCTCATTAGTACACCGTTTTTGTTTTGTTGTTCATGAAATCCATGAAAAGATAATTTCCTAGATCAAGAGTATTAGTAAAGTAAGCCTTCCCGCGGCAAATTTGGGATAATTTCATTACAAAATCCATGAGATAGTTGTCTCGAGCCACCATAAAGGTATTAATAGAAATGCCATTTTTGTAGCAATTGGTTACTTCCTTGAAGGTTTCTTGCAGAATCACAGGGTCTAAGCCAAAAGGGTTTTTGTAAATTTTTCCATTTGGTAATTTAATGGCTGAGGGTTTACCGTCAGTAATCATGATAATTTGACGCATATCCTGCTTTTGGCGTGTCAAAATTTCCCGGGAAAGACGTAGCCCTTCACACGTATTAGTGTGGTAAGGACCTACTTTTACAGAGGGTAATTTAGCCAGAGGAATTTCTTCAGCGGAATCGTGAAAGAGAACTACGTGCAGTGAATCGTTTGTAAATTGGGTGCGGGTGAGATAAGACAAGGCTAAGGCTACTTTTTTGGCTGGAGTAAAGCGGTCCTCACCATAAAGAATCATACTATGACTACAGTCCAGCATTAGCACTGTTGCACAGGAGCTTTGATAATCAGTTTGGTAAACCATTAGATCTTCATATTCTAGGTTGAGAGCCCCACCTAATCCTTCTCTTTCAAGTGCACGCAAGAGGGTCCCTCCAACGTCCAAATTCAAAGTATCCCCAAACTCGTAGGGTTTACTGTAAGTATCTGATTGTATTCCCGTAGATAGTTTCTGAGTGTCGTGCAGACCAAAACTATTTCCACCTACTGAACCCAACAACTCTCGGAACATTTTATAACCGAGTAAATCAATGCTTTTTTCGGTTAATTCAAACCACACATCTTTTTTTGCCTCTGATTCATTACCTTCTCCCTCTAGGGATGGTTTTCCCCAAGACTCTTCTGAAGGGAGGAGGTAGTCATGGTCAATTAGTCGCTCAACGAGTTGGTCTAAGAGTTCTTTTGAGGTGTCTTCAAGTTCATTGTAGGGGAATTGTCGGGAATATTTTTCGAGAGCCTCATGCCGGTCTTGGGGAATTTCTTCATTTTCAATTAGGATGTCGGCCAATGCTTGATAGAGATTGGGAAGATTTTGGTCGGATGAGCCGATGGAACCCTGCTGGGAGGAAAAACCGCTTTGCAGAAAAAAATCTTGGAGTTGGTTTAGTAGTCCCTCTAGATCAATTGAGTCGATCGCATCAGTAATATATCGAGTATAATAAATTTTAGACATTTTATTTATTGAGCAACAATGTTTTATTTTGGAGTGTCTTTGGGGGAAGGAATGGTTTCGCGGTACTCCTGCTTTGTTTGTTAAGCTTCACTGAAATAGCCCCTTGATTCATTGCGGCTCAGATGTTTTTGCCCAGCAAGTCCTTCCAGGATAAACTCGATCATTGAAACAGCCATTTCTAAGTTGTCTTTGGGCTGAATATCTTGTGCATTAAGAATTTCCTCAAGTCCCTGTATAGATTTTACAGTGCTAAAGTATTGCTTGGAAGAAATTTGATCATCAACCTTTATTTCTCCACCGAGATCAAACCATTGGATGATTTGATCAAATTTATTATCAGGAAAATATTGTTCAAAAGTTGCCAAAATTGCTGATTCGATGAGTTCTTTAGCAATACACTCAGCACCTTTTAACTCACCTTCATATTCCAGTTCCAATTTGCCAGTGATTGCGGGAATAGAAGCATAAATGTCGGAAATACGGGGGACCATTTTTTGATCCTCAGTTGCTAAAGCTCTTCTTTCGGCATTACTCAGCGTGTTTTCAAGGCAGGCGATTGGTAATCGTTGGCTGACGCCTGAGCGCTTATCGACACGCTTGTCATCCCTTCCCTTAAAAGCGATATTTTCAACAATTTCCCAAATGAAATCAGGAATTTCTGAACTTTCAGATGGGTTGCGATTAACCCAAGATTCTTGGCGGGTGATTGCAATACCATCGTGCAGAGTATGTGGATAATGGGTGCTAATCTGAGATCCAATCCTGTCTTTTAATGGAGTAATAATTTTCCCCCGAGCAGTATAGTCTTCAGGATTAGCTGAGAATACTAGAAAGATATCGAGGGGTAATCGAATTGGAAATCCTTTTATTTGAATATCTCCTTCTTGCATTACATTGAAAAGACCCACTTGAATTTTGGGAGCTAAGTCTGGCAGTTCGTTGATGGCGAAAATTCCTCGGTGCCCTCGGGGCAGAAGTCCAAAGTGAATGTTTTCATGTGCGGAAAGGTCTCTGCCATGTTTGGCTGCTTTGATTGGATCTAAGTCGCCTATGATGTCAGCAATGGTGACGTCAGGAGTCGCCAATTTTTCTACATAGCGTTTTTCTTTTTGGAGATAAACGATGGGCAGGTCGTCTACTTCTTCCTTGATCCGTTTTATACAGGTAGCACAAATAGGGAAGAAGGGGTCGTCGTTAATTTCACAGCCGGCTACACAAGCAAGTTCGTTATCAAGTAAGGTAGTGAGGGCCCGAAGAATACGACTCTTGGCTTGTCCTCGTAAACCTAAAAGAATAAGGTTGTGTTTTGACAGTATGGCATTGAGAAGTCCGGGAATGACTGAATTTTCATAGCCGATTATGCCAGGAAAAATCTTTTCTTTTTGTTGGAGTTTATCAATTAAGTTTTCTCTCAGTTCGTCTTTGATTGAACGGAAGTTGAATGGGGTGCCTTTCTCTTGTTTGAGTTGGCCCAAAGTTGAAAACTTCATCGTCCTATAAGTCTAATAACTGAACAATATCTTTCTTGTTGGCAGCCATTGCGATTGGTTGGTTTGCAAAAGTAGAGGTTAGTTTCCCTGATTTTTCAGTGATCAGATTTTCGTAGATGGCATGTTGGTATAAGTTGTCAAGATGATAATTAATGGTGTACTCAGGGTCTTTTAGTTGATGCCCGGTTAAAATGACTATGATGTCTTCATTTGGATCAATGCTGGCTCCATGCTCACTTGATTCTAAGAGCTTTTTGAGTCCGGCTATGGTAGTAGCAGAAGCAGGTTCGCAACCAATGCCATCGCTTCCCAGTATTGCTTTAGCATCGGCAATTTCTTGCTCATTAGCTACATCGCACCAACCATCAGTAAAGTTAAGGGCCCGCAAAGCTTTTTTCCAGCTGATGGGTCTTCCAATTTTAATTGCGCTGGCTAGTGTCCAAGCATTGCTGACGGGAACTAATTCTTGGGAACTTGTTACCAGGGTGCGATAGAGGGGATCAGCACCACTAGCTTGAATAATTGTAATGCGGGGGATCTTGTCGATTAAGCCCAGTTGTTTCAGTTCCATGAGGGCTTTGCCGTAGGAGGAACTATTGCCTAAATTACCCCCGGGAACTACGATACGATCAGGAATTTTCCAGTCAAGCTGATCAAAGAGTTCCAGCATGACTGTTTTTTGACCTTCTAGGCGAAATGGGTTGATGGAGTTCATCAAGTAGAGGTCTGTTTTTTTGGCAGACATGGCTTAGGGAGTCGGTTCATATTCATCATCGACTAGTCCGGCAGCATGAATCCCGGCCGACTTCAAGCAGCCAAGGTGGAATTGATGAAGACTCTCAAGAAATTGCCAGCCGGTTCCCAATTCAAAATTTATTTTTTT
>CAZASS010000127.1:0-6128 GCA_964487835.1 uncultured Acidobacteriota bacterium
TATTAGTGTTAGAACATGAGGTTCACGCGCTGGATTTTCAATGATTCCTCGTCCTAAACTCGCGAACAGAAGAAGGGCATTTTCAGTGGCTGTGACGGAACTTTCTTCCAAATATACTCTTGGAGTTTCTATGGTTTTGCGACGTTCTAGTCTAATTCCATTAGTTTCTGGAAGAACTGAAAATCCCGCTGAGCGAAAGACATCCCAATGTACATCGAAAGAGCGTCGACCTATAGGACATCCTCCTGGTAATGCGCTGGAGATCTGATCAAGTAGAGGCGCTAGTCCTCCAAGTAGAAGAATAGAGCCGCGCAATTTTTCGACCAACTGGGTAGGGAGTTCTGCTGCTTTGAATTGACTGGAGTCTATCGATAAAGTTTGGTCGTTCCATTCAAAATGAACATTAAGCTCTTGAAGGAGTTGGAGAAGACGATCTACATCGGCAATTCGTGGAACGTTTTGAAGATGAAGAACAGATCGTGTTAAAAGACAGGCTGAAATAAGTGGTAAGGCAGCATTTTTATTGCCTTGTACCGTGTAATTACCGGATAACGTTTGGCGGCCAGAAATAATGAACTTTTTACCTGACATTTTTTTTAGAGTGCCTGTTTTTCTTTGTTTTCAAGAAATGTATATGAATTTGTCTGTAAATAGGGCCACTGGTTATTATCTATAATTACAACTTCTGGTTGTAATTGGACGCCAAAACGGTCAAGTACCCGACCTGCGTATTTGTCAGCTAGCTTCAGAATATCTTGACTACTTGCTTGTCCTAAATTAATCATTAGATTGCCGTGATAGTCAGCGAACTGAGCTTCTCCTTTTCTAGTACCATTAGCCCCTACAGCTTCTAGGAGTTTTCCTGCTGGAATTTTCCCAAACATAACGAAATCATCTGGTATTTGGTCCGTTGCTTCTTGGGATAACTCGTCTAATACAATATTCTTAAAGAAACTGCCTGGACATCTCAGACTCGTGGGATATTTTACCAGACGTTTGGATAGAATATCGTCGGATATTTGCTGAAGATCTTTAGAACTTTTGTTAAGACGCAGTTTGCATTTTAAGATAAACCAATCTGGATGTTGTTTGAAAGCGCTATTGCGATAGAGGAAGTGAAAAGTAGATTTGGGAAGTACTTTAACCTCTCCATCTATAAAGACACTAATGTCGATTACTTTGTCTCCGATTTCTTGGCCATAAGCTCCGGCGTTACCTACTAGGGCTCCTCCTATGGTACCTGGAATTCCAAACATGCGTTCCATACCCTGAAGTCCGAGATGATTTAACCAGGTAATTACTTCTTCTAGATTCTCTGCAGATCCTATTTCCACTTCATTTTCACTTCGATCCTTACCTGTGAATCTATTTTGAATGAGCAGACCAGGAAAGCCTTTGTCGGAGAATAGAATATTGCTGCCATCACCTAAATATAGGATGGGAATAGATCGACTTCTGGCCCAATCATAGCTCTGCCTTAGTTGCTCTAAATTTTGGACTTCTACAAGCCATTGGCCTATTCCTCCTACCTTGAGAGTACTTAGTTCGGCTAGTGAAATATCTGTCTGTAATTCTGAAGACAACTGGGTAGATGTGGGGTTGATCACAGATCAGAGAGTAGCACAGAAAGGGTTTAAAGGTAGAGTACGAGGAATTCCACCTTCGTTGAGAAGGTTTGATCTTGATCTTCTGAGGGACTAAAATTGCTAGTATATATACAGTTGGGAATGGATTAATGGAAACGAAAATGAAAGATCAATTACAGCCTTTGAAAGGATCCGATATTGTTGTCGAGGGTCTAATACGTGAAGGTGTGGAAATTATCTTCGGATATCCGGGAGGGGCCTCGATGGAGATCCATCAGGCGTTGACTCGTGTTGAGGGAGAAGCAAGTCTTCGGGTGGTGTTGCCTCGACATGAACAAGGGGCTGTTTTTGCGGCTGAAGGATATGCCTAAGCGACTGGTAAAGTCGGTGTGGTGTTAGCTACATCTGGTCCAGGCGCTACCAATCTGGTAACAGGCCTTGTAGATGCTAAGATGGATTCGGTCCCACTGGTGGCAATCACAGGGCAAGTTGCTCAGGCCATGATTGGTAAAGACGCTTTTCAGGAAACCGATATAGTGGGGGTAAGTCGTCCGATAACTAAGCATAATTACTTGGTTCTGCGAATAGAAGATTTGCCACAAATTATCAAGGAGGCGTTCTATATTGCTTCTACAGGAAGACCTGGGCCTGTTGTAATTGATATTCCCAAGAATATCCAACAGTCCGAATGTATTCCTGAGTGGACTTCCGAGATTAATCTAAAAAATTATCGTCCAAACTTGGAGGCACAGTCTGGAGAATTAGAGAGAATTGTTGATGCTATTCGCAAGGCCAAAAAGCCAATTATTTATGCTGGGAATGGTACGATCTGTGCTAATGCCTCACAGGAGTTAACAACGTTTGTGGAAAAAACAGGCATTCCTATTGTAATGACTGTTTTAGGGTTAGGAGCCTTTCCTGCAGACCACCCTTTATGTTTTGACATGCTGGGAATGCATGGAGCTGTTTATGCTAATTACGCGGTAAATAATGCCGATCTTTTACTAGCGTTGGGTGTGCGTTTTGATGATCGAGTGACGGGTAAAGTTGAAGCTTTTGCTAAACACGGGGAAATTGTTCATGTGGATATTGATGCTTCGGAGATAAACAAAATTAAGACGGCTAACGTACCAGTTACGAGTGATGTCGGCTACGTCTTGGAGAAGTTGAGTAAGATGGACTTGGGAGGAAATAATTATTCCCAGTGGGTAGAGGAACTGAATAGGGTCAAACAAGAGAAACCCTTTCAGTATCAGAGCAATGATGATCAGATTATGCCGCAGTACGTTTTAGAACAACTTTCAGAGAAAACTAAAGGACGGGCTATTATCACGACTGGTGTAGGACAACACCAGATGTGGACTGCTCAGTACTTTAAATTTCTTTATCCAAGAACTTTCTTAACTTCAGCAGGATTAGGGGCTATGGGCTTTGGTTATCCAGCTGCATTGGGGGCTAAGCTGGGTTGTCCTGATTGGCCAGTTATTGATATAGATGGAGATGGCAGTTTTGTGATGAATATTCAAGAACTGGCTACTGCTCACACGGAAGATATTGCGGCAAAGGCACTAATTTTAAATAATCAATACCTAGGTATGGTGGTCCAGTGGGAGGACCGATTTTATTCAAGTAATCGGGCTCATACTTTTATCGGAGATCCTCATAATCCTGAGAGTTCCTACCCTGATTTTGTCAAAGTAGCTCAAGGATTTGGAGTAGAGGCTCGTCGCGTAACCAAGAAGCAAGAGGTTTCTGAAGCTCTTGATGAAATGCTAGCCTGTGATAGAGCCTATGTTTTGGATGTAATTGTCCCCTACACGGAACATGTACTGCCTATGATTCCTGCGGGTCATACGTTTGATGACACTATCTACGATTCGTGAATACGATGTAGTAAATGCCCATACAGATTGTTCCATCATATTCTGATGTATGAAAGACTAGTTTCTAAGGTTTTCATGTTAAGTTTTGAAGTACATCGATGTGTGAGTAAGAATAACTGGAGGGAAGAATGACTGATGATTTGAAATCGGCTTTGGAAATTGCCTTAGAAAAATTAGAGGGGCGTGGTGATGTAGCAGTCAATAAGCTCTCTGAAAAACAAAAAAAGACCATTGCTGAAATTAGAGCTAAGTATCGTGCACGAATTGCTGAGATTGAAATCAATTCCCAGTCTCAGATGAAAAAGGCGTTCGAATCAGGTGGTTATGAAGAGGTGGGGAAATTAAACCAGCATATGAACGATGAAAAGATCCGGCTGAACCAGAAAATGGAAGAGGAGGTTGAGAAGGTTCGTACTCCTACCAATTAGTAACTGTTTTGTATAGTTTATAAAATAGGCCTATCCCACATCGTTGAAAGCGCTTTCCGGTTGTTGTTGAGTGATGCAGTGGAGTGTTCCCATTCCCAGAAGCATATCTGAGCAATCTACTCCGATGACTTTACGATCATGGAAATTTTTTTGAAGGATTTTTATAGCCTTTTGATCTCGAGTTTGGTTGAAAGTGGGGACTAGAACCATTTTGTTGGCTATATAAAAATTAGCATAGCTGGCTGGAAGACGCTTCTGGGATATTTGCACTGCTTTGGGCATGGGAAGAGAAACAATTTTGAAGGGGTGTCCTTTTAAATCTCGGGCCTTTTCCAGACGTTGATAGTTCTCTTGCAGTAAAGAATAATTTTCGTCAGAAGGGTCTTCCTCAATAGCACAGATGATGGTATTAGAATTTATAAATCGTGCTAGTTCGTCGACGTGTCCGTCAGTGTCACTTCCTACGATTCCTTTTCCCAGCCAAATAACTTTATTTATTCCTATAAAATTAGCTAAGTATTGTTCAATCTCTGATCGTGAGTAATTAGGGTTTCGATTGGGGTTCAGTAAACATGACTCGGTAGTTAAGCAAATTCCTTTCCCGTTAATATCAAAAGCTCCTCCTTCTAATACTAGTGGGGGAGTGAAACGGGGAACTTTAAAGACAGATTCCAATGTTTCAGGAATGTTGGTATCTTGTTTGAGGTCTTCGTATTTGTTGCCCCAAGAGTTAAATTTCCAGTGGTTAAAAGCGAGTTCTTTATTCCCTTTTCTGAGCCTTACAATAAAATTGGGTCCGTAGTCTCGGATCCAGGAATCGGCTGTTGGAATTAAGTGAAAACGGATCTGTTGAAGTGGTACTTTATACTCTTTAAGTTGTTTTAAAATAGATACTTGAGTTGATTTTTTGTCTACCAAAAGATCAATTTTTTCATGGCTTGATAGTAGTGAAATGAGTTGCAGATAAATCTTTTGAACTTGAATAACTCGATCGGGCCATGTAGTAGAATTTTTAGGCCATGCCAACCAGGTGGAATGATGAGGGAACCACTCGGGAGGCATTTTATATCCTAGAGCAGCGGGGAGGGATTGTTCATTCATTTTTTGTTTCGGAGTGGCCAAAGCGTAGTGAAAGTCCTTGATATGATTCAATACGTCGGTCTCTCAGAAATGGCCAACTGCGCCGTGTAGCTTCAATTGCCCCAAGATCACAATCTACTATTAGAATTTCTTCATTGTCGGTAGAAGCTTTGTCTAGAACTTTTCCTGAAGGATCACAAACAAAGGAACTTCCCCAAAAATTCAATTTGCCTTCCTGACCCACTCGATTGACTGCTACCAAAAAAACTCCATTGGCAATTGCATGGCCTTGCTGAATTGTTTCCCAAGCTTTAAGTTGGGATCTATTATTTTCTTCAGATTCACCTTGTTGCCAACCAATGGCTGTAGGGTAGAAGAGTAACTGGGATCCATCCAATTCAGTGATACGAGCTGAATCACTCAACCATTGATAACAACAGATTAAACTTCCTATTTCACCATGTATTGTTGAAAAACTCTGGAAACCAAGATCTCCTGGCGTGAAGTAAAATTTTTCGTAGTAGAAGGGATCATCGGGGACATGCATTTTCCTGTATTTTCCAAGTAAATTGCCAGTGTGGTCAATTACTACTGCTGTATTGTGATAAATACCCGCTGTACGTTTTTCAAATAGAGGCGCTATGATGATTATCTGTAATTCAGATGCCAGTTGGCTTAGGATTTTTGTAGTAGGTCCAGGAACCGGTTCAGCTAAGTCAAAAAAACGAGTATCTTCCTTTTGGCAGAAGTAGTGAGAATGGAATAATTCTTGTAGACAGACAATTTGAGCTCCTTGAGAAACTGCCTGACGGATATGTGCTATTCCTTTTTTAAGATTTTTGTCTGGGTTGTTGGTGCAACACATCTGAATTAGACCTAGACGAACCATAAGATTGTCGCTTGTTTCCACTTTTGCATGTTGGAGTTTTGGGTGCTTGTTTGGACTATTCACTTGGGGCCAGATTATAACACTATCGCAGGTTAGCATCTGCAGTACGATCTGGTTTTAGCCGGACTATTTTGTATATTGATTCTTAGAGAAAATCAGGTTTTCCCTAGGTTGTGAGATTGGCTTAAAGTGTGCTATTGTTCCATTTATGGATGAAAATGTAGTGCACGAGGCAACTGTATTGCCCGACTATTTAAGTCAA
>CAZASS010000128.1:0-997 GCA_964487835.1 uncultured Acidobacteriota bacterium
TCTGCCATAGCAGTGCACGGGATTCTGTTGCCGAGGTTTAAGCAGTCCCATCCTTCAACTTCTATGATTTGAGATAGGGCGTTTAGCAATATTCGGCAGGAATCATCTGGGGCCGCACACAGTCCGGTTTTTCCATTTTGACGGCGACGAATTAATTCCGGAAATAAAAGTGACATGGCTGTGTCTAGGTTGTTTTTAAGAAGTTCCGCGTAACCAAGAGATATTTCATTAGCTTCAAGTTCTTTTTGGCTTCTTTCTAAAACTGGAATCAAAATGTCATCATAAATATCTGAAAGGCCTATGCCTCTCATGTATAACCGCTCCATAAGATTTCGAATGCGACTGCGTTGGTTTTGCAAAGCCAGATAATGAACAAGTTGTCGAATCTTATCGAAATGTTTGCGGTTCAGTGACTCTTCAATTTCAGGATTTTCCCATTGTTCAGTTGTTAGCAGGCCGGTGGCCTCAAATCCTCTGCTTTTTTGGTAATTGCAGATGTCTTGAAGATGGAACTTGCGGTGGCCTCCTGGGGTGCGATAGCAGCGAAGTTCACCTGAGTCCGACCACCGTTTGACGGTTGATTCGCTAACGTTCCAAACTTGAGCCAATTCTCTAGTTGAGTAAATACGTTCGCTCATTTTTTAACTCTAATTTGAACACGATCTTGGTTGATCATGGTGGCTGTCCCGCTTGCCCCTTCGTGTGTTCGATAATATTTAGACTTATGCCGGAAGTCAACGGACAATCTTGAGAGTTAATAGTAATTTCTGATGGGACAAGAATGAGAGAGTACTACTGATTCAAATATTAGCTGTTGTGCTTTGTTTGAAGATAATTTTAGGAGTTGTTGGCCTATACGATTTTTGTTGTACAGGTTCAAATATCTACACAGAAAAATACTTGGCATCTGGGTGATGAAACACAATAGCACTTACTGAAGCTTCTGGATCCATCATGTAGTCTTCCGTGAGTTCTATTCCGATGTGTGAGGGTCCAA
>CAZASS010000128.1:1007-3569 GCA_964487835.1 uncultured Acidobacteriota bacterium
TAATTCCCAAAGTATTTTCTGATCTTCTAAGCTGGGACAGGCAGGATAACCAAAGGAGTATCGTTTGCCCTGATAACGTGCCTGAAGACGTTCTTTCGTAGTGATATTAGGAGAATCTGGGAAACCCCACTGGCCGCGTAGTTTAGTGTGCAACCATTCAGCTAATGCTTCTGCCGTTTCAATGGCTAATGCTTGGATAGCATGACTTTTAAGGTATAGGCCATCATTTTTATATTGTTCGGCAATTTCTCTAATACCTTCTCCTGCTGTGACGGCAAAGAGACAAATTGAGTCTGTTGTTGACAATTTTTTGTTATGTACATAGTCGGCCAGGCAAAGTTGTTGATTTTTAACTTGTCTAGGAAATTCAAATGTAGCAATTGTTTTCTCGTTGGTATCTTCCAAAAGAAAAAGTTTATTACCTTCACTTTTTGCTGGGAAAAATTGCCACACAGCATTAGCTTTCATTAATCCTTGATGGCAGTCTAATTTGAGTTCTTCAAATAGTTCTTTTAATTTTGTTGCCTTTTCATCCTCATTTTGCAGTTTTTGAGAGAGGCCACCCTTCAATCCCATATGTTTACCGTAGAGCATGGATAAATTCAGGAAGTTCCAAACTTCGTCCAAGTTAATATTTTTAAGAACATGTCTTTTAAAATCAGGTGCTTGAGGGACTTCGGGTAAAATTTTAATTGAGTTTGAGCGAGAAGTAGAAATAGATTTGGGGGCCATTTTTTTAGTTTGGCGTTTAGAAAGTTGTATAGACTGTTCTTCTAGTTTCTCCTCTAAAAGCTTGCGCTTGTTAGGGTCAATTAAATGATTAGCTAGTTTCAATCCTTCCATTGCATCTTTTGCATAAGTAACAATTCCATTGTATTCAGGGGATATGCGTAGACGCGTAAATTTATTGGATAAAGCAGCCCCGCCTACCATTAAGGGAGGGTGTTCTCCGGATTGAGTTAGTTCTGATGCAGTAACAACCATTTGTTGTGCTGATTTGACGAGTAGTCCCGATAAACCTACGATGTCTGGGCGATACTGGCGAATGGCCTCTATTAGGTCGTGAGGAGGAACTTTAATTCCCAGATTTTTGACTTGGTAACCATTGTTGGTAAGGATAATGTCGACTAGGTTTTTACCAATGTCATGTACGTCTCCTTTTACTGTTGCCAAAATAATAGTGCCTTTTTTGGACGAATCTTTTTTGTCCATAAATTGCTCTAAGTGTTTGACTGCTGCTTTCATTGCCTCTGCACTTTGAAGGACCTCTGCAACAATTAATTCGTTGTCGTTGAAGAGGCGACCTACTTCATCCATTCCGGTCATTAGGGGTCCATTGATAATATCTAAAGGGGATAACTCTTTAAGTTTTAAATTTAGATCTTCAATGAGCCCGTCTTTACTTCCTTCTACTATGTAGTTAGCTAGACGTTCATCTATGGGAAGTTTGGCTATATCCTGTTTGATTTTCTTGGTGGTATTTCGAAAATGATCTGCAAACTCTGCGATGGTTTTTTGAGTTGGTGCGAATAGTAAAGCTTCAGATAGCTTTTTTTCCTCATCGGGAATAGAAGGATAACGCTCCAGTTTTTCGGTGTTAACAATAGCCATATCAAGACCTGATTGTACGCAATGATAGAGGAAGACAGAGTTCAGAACTTCGCGGCCTTGTGGTGGTAGACCAAATGATATATTGCTAATTCCCAGTATGGTTTTGCATAGGGGAAAATCTTTTTTAATTAAACGAATTCCTTCAATGGTTTCTCGGGCGGATCCGAGATAGTTTTTATCTCCAGTAGCACAGGGAAATACCAGTGGGTCATAAATTATGTTTGTGGCAGGGAATTTATATTTATCAACCAATAAATCATAGGTTCTTTGGGCTATCTCAACCTTCCGTTCGCGCGTTACTGCCATTCCATGTTCTGGGTCTTCATCTATTGTTCCAACTATTAAGGCGGCCCCAAATTTTTTGGACAAAGAAACCACTTGTTGAAAGCGTTTTTCTCCATCTTCGAGATTAACGGAGTTTAGTATGGCCTTGCCTTGACAGTAGGTAAGTGCAATTTCCATTACTTCAGGATCAGTTGAGTCAATCATCAAAGGTACTTTTACCTTCCTAATGAGATAACTGAGAAAATTATTGATGTCGGCGACTTCATCCCTATCTGGATCTTGCAGGCATACATCAATAACGTGAGCTCCTCCTTTAACTTGACGAATCCCAATGTCACTAGCTTTATCAAGTTGTTTTTCTGCTATTAATTCTTTGAATAGACGACTTCCCAAGACATTGGTGCGTTCTCCTACGAGAATAGGTCGACTGGATTCTTCAATTTCTAAATTTTCGATACCAGATACAAAGGTTCTTCTATAGGAGGGAATAGGCCGTGGGTAATGGTTTGCAGTAATTGTATTCAAAGCTTGTATGTGAGCAGGTGTAGTTCCACAACATCCTCCTACTAGATTTAACCAACCCTCTTGAATGAAACGGTCAAGAACGGTGGTAACCATTTGAGGGGTTTCTAGATAATTTCCATCTTCATCGGGCAGTCCTGCATT
>CAZASS010000128.1:3635-5982 GCA_964487835.1 uncultured Acidobacteriota bacterium
AAGTTCCGACAAGGCTCGGATATGATCGGTCATGAATTCAGGCCCAGTAGCGCAATTCAATCCTAGGTAGAGCAGGGAATGATGTTCCAAAC
Source organism: uncultured Acidobacteriota bacterium (assembly GCA_964487835.1). GTDB lineage: Bacteria > Acidobacteriota > UBA6911 > RPQK01 > JADFOI01 > JAUXKG01. Next base: position 3,728 of record CAZASS010000128.1, read on the forward strand.
TAGTTATCAAGGCTTCTACTCCTTGACCAGCAAGCATTGTTCCCATGGATTCAATTGTGGCTGATATGGCAACAGGGATTTCACTGTTTGACTCTTGACGAGCCCTTTCAATTCCAAGCAGGCCTGCTTTAATATTACGAGTGTCCTGACATGTTTCAAGGAGAAGGTAGTCCACATTTCCTTCAATCAAGGACAGGGCCTGTTCGTAAAAAGTATGAACTAAGTCTTTAAAAGTGGCTCCCCCTGTAAGAGAGATTGCTTTTGTTGTTGGTCCCATAGAACCAGCAACAAAACGTGGTTGTTCGGGGGTGTTAAATTTATCTGCTGCATTTCTTGCCAGTTGGGCAGCTTTGAGAGTAATGGTGTGAGCCTGACTATGTAAGTTGTATTCTGCCAAGACTAAATCGGTACTTCCAAAAGTATTCGTCTCAATAATGTCTGCTCCTGCCTCAAGAAATGATTGATGAATTTAACTAATCGTATCTGGGCGGGTTAGAACTAGGTGTTCGTTGCAGCCTTCAAGATCAGGTCCGCCAAAATCTTCTTCGCTCAGGGAGAGAGCCTGAATGGAAGTTCCCATTGCCCCATCCAAAACGAGGATTTTTTCTTCAAATGCTTTTATCAATTGAGTATATCTTGTAGGCATAATTTATATTTTCTTTGTTATTTAATTCCAGTTGCAATCAAGGTCTGAAAGGGTTTGGGAGCATGTTTGGAACTAGTGTCTAATTCAATTTTGTTGAACCCTGCTTTCTGAAGCCATTCGGATAATTGAATGGGCTTTAGCCCCAACCAAATGTGATCTAATTGAGGAATAACCCATTCTTCATGATGTGGCAATAAATCTAATATCAAAATTCGTCCACCTGGATTGGCAATTCGATAAGCTTCTTTGAGGACTTTTAAGGGGTTTTTTATATAGTGTAGAGAGTGTGAAATTACCACAAGATTAACTGAACGAGCTTTTAGGGAAAGATGTTGTATGTCTTCTTTGATAAATCTAATATTCTTGATTTTGGAAGCTCGTCTACGAGCCATTTTAAGAAATTGTGCGTTGCAGTCTATAGCGTATACTTGTTTTGCCCAACGGGCTATTTCTACAGTGAAAATACCGTCTCCGCAACCGAGATCGGCAACCTTAAGAGATGGTAATAACCAGTGGAACGAACGGCTCCAAGCCTCCCAGGATTGTCCTGGAACTATGAACCGATCTGGTACTTCTGCTTTTTCTTTTCTTTGTCTAAGAACTTCTCTGAGGCGTGCCAAATCCCCCATGTCATCATCGCTTTCTGAAAGTTTTTGAGTGAGTGTTTTCCACCAATCGTCTTGACTGAAACTTACACAGTAATAGCTGTAGTTGGAATTGCGAACCCCTTCTACTAGGTTGCTGTTTTTAAGTTCTCGTAAATGTTTGGAAATGGTAGGTTGAGCCAATCCTAATATGCTAGTGAGTTCACCTACATTGAGAGATTCTTCAGTCAATAGGCGAAAAATTCTTAGGCGTGTCTGGTCTCCTAGAACTTTTAATCTTTCGGCTATTTCAATCATATTGCTATATTACTATAAAGAAATATATCTATTCAATGACAGGGTTTGTAGATTGAGTAATTCTTTTTAAAGTATATTTTTTTTTCGAAGTGATTGCCGGGTGGTTTAGTTTTTTATATAGTTCGTTTATCGTGTCAAAGTCGTCTTCTATTCTTCGAAATGGAATCATCTCCCTAGACGTAACTACCTGCCAGGCTTTTTTGGGGAAAAGAAGAATTAGTTTGACTACGACTGAGTCTAATCTTTTGGCAGTTCTTCTTGAAAATCAGGGGAGCATAGTGACTCGAGAGGAACTCTTAAGTTCAGTGTGGGGAGAGCCTTCCAAGGGAAAAATACACACTACAGCTAGAGTGGACACTCATATCCAACGGTTGCGCCGGAAGCTTGGAAGATCTGCTCGACGTATTCGTACTGTGCGTGGTGTTGGGTTTGAGCTAATCAAGTGCTAGTTTTCTGTTAGGTGCACACTTCCTGTTAGAAATGGGTTTGTTGTTTTTTCCCTCTCAATGGTGGTTTCAGGGCCGTGTCCGGGATGCAATATTTTTTTGTCTCCCAGGGGAAGAATTTTTTTATAGATACTTTCCATCAATAATTCGTAGTCACCTCCAGGTAGATCGGTTCGGCCAATAGAACCAGCAAAGATGGCATCACCGCAAAAAAGATGGTTTCCAACTTATAAGAGAAAATGTGAAAAAGATTTATTATAA
>CAZASS010000129.1:0-4378 GCA_964487835.1 uncultured Acidobacteriota bacterium
TGCTAGCTTTAACGGGTACCTTTGTTCAAATGGCAGCTATGAGCGCAGTGGCTCGACTTTTGGTTTATGTTATTACTTGTAGTGCCGTTCCTGTTTTACGGCAGCGACAGTGTGATACTCGTGGCGAAAACATATTTCAATTACCAGGAGGGCGAGTAATTCCAATGTTGGCAGTAGTTGCTTCTGCAGCTGTAATACTGGCTGCTGATCTCGTATCATTACTGGCAGGAGGAGTAGCTCTGTTGTTGGGTACGGGGATCTATTTTTATCGGCGTCTTGTATTTGCTGGTTAAAAAAATATCCTGATTAACAAGTCTGCTGATACGCTATATAGATATGGGAAAGAGACTAGAAGAAGTAGACGGTCTGATTCAAAAATATTCGGATTTACCTTTTGAGGCAATTTTCAAAGAAGATCTTTTGCGTACGGGTATTGCGTTTTCAGAAAAGGCTCTTAGAGTAGCCGTCCAATTTAAATCAAAAGCTTATTTTATTTTTTCTTTTGATTTAGTTCCTTTGGCTGATATGCCAAAACAGGAAAACCTCAGAGTCCCTGAAGAAATTTGTCTAATAGATGGTGCTAGAAATTTTCGGCGCACTATTGTTTCAGTTCGAGTTAATCCGAGTTCTCCTTACAGAGTAGATATTTCGGATGATGGCAGGGTTTTGTTAGAGCTTGAAGGAGAGGAAATAGCAGAAGTGCAATTTCCAACAGTTCCTAAGTTTTACGAACAGACTCTTTCTAATGGGAAGCCCATTACAGATATTGCCCCTACTATTGAGTGGGGGTATTTGTTGTATTTAACGGTATTTAGGATTTGTCAGTACTTTGGTAAAGAAGAAGAATGTCAATTTTGCGATATTAATGAAAACTATCGGCAACAGAAACGGAGTGGACGTCCCTATACTGGAGTGAAGACAGTAGAGGAAATTCTTGAGGCATTAGAAATTGTTAATGAAACTGACACGGTAAGTCGAGCTTACACAGTTACAGGGGGCAGTATTACTTCTCAGCTTAATGGGAAACGTGAAGTAGAGTTTTATGTGCAGTATCCCAAAGCCATTGAGAAACGATTTCCCGGGCGTTGGATTAGCAAGCTGGTAGTTCAGGCACTTGTCAAAGAAGAATTACTTCAGTTTAAGGATGCTGGCGTCCAAATTTATCACCCTAATTATGAAATATGGGATCCAACTCTCTTTGAGCTTATTTGTGCTGGCAAGAATCGTTACGTGGGACGAGATGAATGGATAAGGCGTATTTTAGATGGAGCGGAAATATTTGGCGCTTCACATGTTATTCCTAATTTTGTAGCGGGAATTGAAACAGCTCGGCCTCATGGTTTTAAGACTGTTGAAGAAGCTATTAATTCTACTGCTGAGGGGCTTGATTTTTTTATGTCTCATGGGATTACTCCACGTTTTACAACTTGGTGTCCCGAACCATTAACAGTTTTGGGAAAATTAAACCCAGGTGGGGCTCCATTGGAATATCATGTGCGTCTTTTACGAGTGTGGAGAGACACACTCAAAAAATATAAGTTACCTCCTCCACCAGGATATGGAGAAGCGGGAGTTGGAAATTCTGTATTTTCTGTTTCTTCGTTTATGGATGTACTTCCTGTTAAAAAGTCTAGACATTCGGTTCAAGAAGTTGAGAAAACACGTGTCAGTCAGAGTTCTTAGTAAAAATTGAGCTGTTTAGTTATTGATCATCAAGCGAACCACTTAATTTATTCTTAGGGATATAAAGCAATTGAAGATAAGGGTTTCTTTTATTGAGTATTTGAATTCAGTGCCTCTGGGTTGGGGTTTTCTAAATGGTCCCCATAAGGATGTTTTTGATCTAACTTTTGACAAACCTTCGCAGTGCGCAGGACATTTATCGAAGGGGGAAGTTGATGTTGGTTTGATTCCAGTTATCGAGTATCAAAGAATTCCTGATTTGTTGTTTCTTCCAGATATTTCCTTATCCTCTAAGCATAAAGTTAAGAGTGTTTTGTTTGTTAGTAAGAAACCTTTAGAGCGTATTAAGCGGATTGCTGTGGATAGTTCCAGTCGAACATCTGTAGCATTACTTCAAATTTTAGTTCAAAAATTTTACAAAATTAGTTCAGTCAGTTATTACGCGGAACCTCCTAATCCTACAAGAATGTTAGAGCTTTATGATGCTGCTTTAATTATTGGTAATGCTGCGTTATCTGTGCCTAGTGGTCCGTATGATATTTATGATCTAGCCTATGAATGGAACCGTTTTACAGGACTTCCTTTTGTTTTTGCATTTTGGGCAGTGCGTCCTGAAATCGATTTAAAGGAACAGTTTGAAGTTTTTTATCAATCTCGAAAACAGGGGCTGAGAGAGATAGGGCAAATTTCAGATATTTATGCTGAAAAACTCGGAGTGCCAAGTTCTGATATACGTGATTATATTTTAAATAATTTGGATTACTCGTTGGATCAGTCTAATTTGAGAGGCTTGCGTACATTTTTTGAGATAGCAGTTGAAATGAAGATTATTCCACATGCTGTGCCAATTCGTTTTTACTCTAATTAGATTTTTAGAGCTAGTGCCCACTAGAAACTATCATCTAAAAATTCATAAGGAATTGACAAGAAGGCGGTTAGAGGGGTAGTTTGTCATCAAGTTAGGATAGACTTGCCTCTGAGTTTTTGGTGAGTTTTGGCGTACATTCTCTATTTTAAGAGATTAATATGAAAATCTTAAATATTTCTTATGCTCTTCCTAGTAAGAAAGTTACTAATGAGGGTTTAATTGAAGAAATTGTTCAGAAAAATAGGAAGCATTTATCCGCTCAAGATCTGGAAAGCCTTCAAACTAAAATTAAAAAGTTTTTTAAATTGTCAGGGACAGCCATTCGATACCACCGAAATAAGGGGGAAAAATCTTTTGATTTTGCAATAAAGGCTGGGCAAGAAGCTCTGAAAAAAGCAAAGGTAAATCCAAAAGATGTGGACCTCCTTATCTATGCCGGAGTAGGAAGAGGGTGGGTAGAGCCAGCTACTGCGAACTTGTTTCAAAGTGAGCTTGGTCTTACATCGGCTACTTGTTTTGATGTTCTAGATGCTTGTGCCAGTTGGGTTCGGAGTATGGCTATTGCAAAAAGCTTTCTGTCTCAGAAAGTTTATAAGCTGGTTATGATTCTGAATTGTGAGTTTAATTTTAAAGAGTATGTACACCTCGAAATGGACAATAAAAATCTGGAGACTTCGTTTTCAGGGTTGACCATTGGGGAAGCAGCTACAGCTACTTTGTTGACAGCAGATGACTCTAAGGAAGATTCCTTTTTTTCTTTTAAAACTTGGGGTGACAAACACGATTTGTGCAAGATAACGTTACCAAATGCCAGTGATTTTTGTCCTAATGGTGGTGATGGCTTGAAACCAATGTCTTTTTTCACACTTCCAGGCGAATTACTTTCATTTACAATCAAACATTTAGTACAGCACTTTTCTGAAACACCACGTCTTGTTAGTAAAGTACATGATTTGGTAGTTGGACATGCTGTTAGTGTCGCAACAACTAGTAAGGTGGCTAAGCTTCTAAAAATGGATCCTAGTTTGTTTTTTGAAACTCATGCACGGTTTGGGAATACGGTTTCTGCATCTCTCCCACTGGCTTTAGCTGTGGCTGAAAAAGAGGGGAAATTAGAGCGTGACATGAGGGTTTTATTGTTGATGGGAAGTGCTGGTGTGAGTACTTCTGTTGCTTCTTTTACCTACTGAATCTTTTCTCGTTTTGTGTCAGATTTTTAGAACAGAAAATCTTCGATATAACATAGAAAACACATGAGTTTTTCTGTTGACACAATTAGTCATTTTTACGATTTCGATTCCCATTATTTTGAAGTTGATGGGCAAAAATACCACTACTTAGATGAAGGAGAAGGTGACCCGATTGTCATGCTTCATGGCAATCCAAGTTGGTCATTTATGTATCGAAATTTAGTAGTGGCTCTTCGCAAATCTCATCGTATTATCGTACCAGATCATATTGGATGTGGCCTATCGGACAAGCCTTCTGACGAACATTACACCTATCGATTTGAGAAACGAGTTGCTAATTTAGAGGCTCTTTTAGAGAGCATAGGGGTAGATCGGAATATTACCTTAGTTGTGCATGATTGGGGTGGTCCAATTGGTATGTACTATGCCTCTTGCTATCCAGATAGAATTTCCAGATTTGTGATTTTCAATACCTCATTATCTTTGTTGCCTGCTGGGAAAAAACTTCACTGGACTCTTAGATTTTGCAGAAATTCTTCAATTGCAGCATTTTTCATTTTGAGATTTAATCTTTTTTCTTGGTGTGCTGGGAAAATTTGATTTAGGACAATAGGATCTTCAGATGTATTTCGATGGG
>CAZASS010000129.1:4388-5974 GCA_964487835.1 uncultured Acidobacteriota bacterium
CTATAAGTATTTGAGCGAAATTAAAGAGAAATTTTCTGGTTTTCAAAAAACGCCGATGCTGATTTGTTGGGGGCAGAAGGATTTTATTTTTGATGCCGATTTTCTAAATGAATGGATAAGGTGTTTTCCGCAGTCTGAAGTACATCAATTTTCTAAGGCGGGGCACTATGTTCTGGAAGATGCCTATGAGGCTATCATTCCCCTCGTTAGAGGTTTTTTAAAAAACAATCCTATTATCCACTATTAAAAATGAGTGATTCAAAAAATATTGTAGTTCATTTAGCAATTCGAGCGCGTGAGGAACCATTGCAACCTGCAGTTATTTCACAGGGCATTACTTTGACTTATAGTGAACTGGAACAGAAAAGCAATCAATGTGCCCAGGGCTTGAAACAATTAGGCATTCAGCACGGAAGTCGTGTGGTTTTGATGGTTCAGCCGGGTCATGAATTTCTAATATTGACGTTTGGGTTGATTAAAGTTGGTGCGATTCCAGTTTTTGTTGATCCCGGAATGGGATGGAAAAATTTGAAATTATGTTTGGCTCAAGTTGCTCCTGAAGCATTTATTGGTGTTCCTAAGGCTCATGTGGCACGAATTTTATTTGGTTGGGCTCGTTCTTCAATTAAATTATGTGTAACAGTTGGAGGTCCAAGAGTTTGGAGTGGATACTCTTTTTCCCAATTGATGAAAAAAGGAGTTGTGGAGGAATTTCCAAATCCAATCGAACTGAATTCTACAGAACCTGCTGCTATCGTTTTTACTTCGGGTAGCACAGGATTGCCTAAAGGGGTTGTATACACACACCAAATTCTTTCTTCCCAGATTGATTTTCTTCGAGACCATTTTGGAATTAGTCCCGGAGAGGTGAATTTGGCTACTTTTCCTTTATTTGCTCTTTTTGATCCAGCTTTGAGAATGACAACTATTTTCCCTAATATGGACTTTAGTCGACCGGTTCGTGCCAATCCATCTGAAATAATTCGAATGATAAAAACATATCAGGTTACTCATATGTTCGGTTCTCCGGCTTTGTTGCGCAGGGTAGGTCTTTATGGAAAGAAAGAGAAGGTGGAGTTGCCTTCGCTAAAGAGGGTTCTTTCTGCCGGTGCCCCAGTGCCTACTACAGTATTGCGGCATATAGGGGGAATGTTGGTGTCTGATGCTGATGTTCATACTCCTTATGGAGCTACTGAGGCATTACCGGTTTGTTCTATTTCTAGTCAGGAAGTTCTAAAGGAGGAAAAAGGCAGATCGCAGGGTAAAGGAGTTTGTGTAGGACGTCCTATTGTAGGAGTTCATTTAGCAGTGATTAGAATAACTGATGAGCCTATTTTGCGTTGGTCAGAAGATTTGCAAGTAAGAGAGAGAGAAATCGGAGAGTTGGTAGTTTGGGGGCCTAATGTTTCTCGTGAGTATTGGGACAACAAGAAAGCTAATCAGCAGTCTAAGATCCAAAGTGTTGATCAAAAGATCCGCCATCGGATGGGTGATGTTGGATATCTAGATAGTGGTGGTAGAGTCTGGTTTTGTGGTCGAAAATCGCATCGTGTAATAACTTCCTCAGGAACACTTTTCACTGTCTC
>CAZASS010000130.1:0-5807 GCA_964487835.1 uncultured Acidobacteriota bacterium
TTGAAGAACATGGGGCTCATTTAATTGTAGACGATGCTCACGCCACCGGTATTTTCGGCAAATCAAGAGGTTCCGGACTTTGTGAGCACTTTGGCATTGAAAAGCAAACATTGGCAATCGTTTCTACCTTGGGAAAAGCTTTTGGTCTCTTTGGTTCATTCGTATCCGGCTCTCAAATTTTAGTTGACCTTTTAATAAATCACTGCCGCCCTTTCATCTTTACTACTTCCGTTCCACCTTTTCTCTTAGCAGGAATCGAAGTTGCCCTGGACATTCTTAATAGAAACTCAGGACGTCGCGACAAACTACTTTTATTAGCTAATAGACTGCGCTGTCAATTAAGAGAAGAGGGCTTAGACACTTTACAAAGCGTTGGCCCCATCGTACCCGTAATAATAGGAGAAAATAACCAGGCTATTGAAATTGCAAATCACTTACAAAAAGAGGGTTTTGATGTTCGTGCTATACGCCCCCCTACTGTTGCTCCAAAAACGGCACGACTCCGTATATCGGTTCATGCAGACCATTCAGAAAAAACTATAGATAGACTAGCTACTGCCCTTTTAGTCTTAAAAGATAAGCTAATTTTACAGGTTCAACAATGAGTTTAGCTGTGGTAGGCACCGGAACTGAAATTGGAAAAACTATTACTTGCGCTATGCTGCTAGCCCGTTATGCCAGTGATTTTAAAATCAGCTATTGGAAACCAATCGCTACCGGATCAGAAGAAGGACGAGACACCCAAACAATTCAAGACCTTTGTGGACATTTAGTCGAAATCCTAGAAGAAGATTTTCTCTTCAAACCACCCGTCTCACCTCACTTAGCAGCCCGTTGGGAAAAAAAACAAATTCATCCCTTAGACGTCATTGATCATCTAAACAAACATCGTAATCAATCTGAAGATCGAGCCCTTCTTGTAGAAGGTATCGGAGGCCTGTTAGTTCCCCTTAATGATCAAGGTGATTTATTAGCTGATCTAATTGGGAAAATGGAATTAACTTGTCTTTTGGTAGCTTCTAGTCAACTAGGAACTATTAATCACACTCTCCTATCACTAGAAGCCATGCGCTCACGCAATTTAAAACTTGCAGGAGTAATACTTAATGGACCTTCCAATCCAGAAAATCGTGAAGCTATTGAATTATTTGGAAAAGTCAAAGTAATTGATGAAATTAAACCTATAAATCCTTTATCAAAAAACACCCTCCTTCAGGCCACTAAAACGTTTGATCGCGAAGGAATACTGAAACCCTATTTTCAACAAACTTAACATCTCATGAATAATATTGGCCCAAAAACACCTGAATGGATCACAGATGATCAATTACATGTTTGGCATCCCTATACCCAAATGTTCACGGCACCAACACCTATTCCGATCAAAAGTGCCAAGGGAGTCTACTTTCATACTGTTGATGGTCGAAAAATTCTAGATGGTATATCTTCTTGGTGGGTCAATATTCATGGTCACAGTCACCCACGACTTAACCAAGCACTTAGAATACAAGCAGACAAACTCTCCCAAATTATTTTTGCTGGATTTACCCACGAACCAGCAGCACGTCTGGCTACCCAACTTGTTGAAAGAACTCCAAAAAATCTCACTAAGGTATTCTTTTCTGACGATGGATCAACAGCAGTCGAAGTCGCACTAAAAATGACCTGCCAATACTGGCACAACCGAGGTCAATCTCAACGGAATCTATTTGTTTCTCTAAAACGCGCCTATCATGGTGATACCTTTGGAGCAATGTCTGTTGGAAATGTCTCAGAATTTCACTCCCGATTTTCCAATCTACTTTTTGAAGTACAAAGAGTTTCCCAATCCTTATCCAGCATAGAGAAATTGTTAGAACGAGAAGGAGAACGAGTTGCAGCTCTTATCATAGAACCAGTGGTGCAAGCTGCAGGAGGTATGATTATCTGGCCAATTGAATTTCTTCTCCATTTACGAAAAATAACGAATCAACACAATATTCCTCTGATTGCTGACGAAGTATTCACAGGTTTTGGCAGAACAGGAAAAATGTTTGCCTGTTCACATGGTCCAATTGAACCAGATGTAATGTGTCTTTCTAAAGGCCTCACCGCAGGATATTTACCATTAGCTGTTACGCTGGCTTCAGAAGAGATTTTTGAAGGATTTCTAAGTAAAGATCGCTCTGAAACATTTTTTCATGGTCACTCCTTCACAGGCAATGCCTTATCCTGTGCAGTTGCATTAGAAAGCCTTGACCTATTCGATGAAAATAACTGCCTAAATCGTATCTCTCAATTAGAAACTCTGTTTGAGAAACGATTAGACTGCATAGCAAATCTCCCCCAAGTTAAAGAAACTAGAGGAATTGGTGCCTTGGCTGTAATTGAGCTAAACCCCCGAGAAAAAGGAGGTTACTTTGATACCAGTGGTGCCCAGTTGACTGAGGCTTTTCTGAAACGTGATATCCTTTTACGACCGCTTGGAAACGTGCTTTACTTTCTACCCCCCTACATAATCACAGATCAAGAAGTCAACAGAGTTTTCGATACCATTGAAGAAGTACTCAACTCTGGAATCTAAAACTTTGTTTGACTATATATGCTTTTTAAAAATGCGGTAGAAAAGAAATCAACTTACCTACAGGACTAACATTTAATATATTTCCGAAAAAAACACATCCACCACTTCTCGTACAACCCCGTATCCTCCTCTCGCTCTAGTAACATAATCGACACAGGTTTTAACGGACTCAACAGCATTGGATGGAGCGGCTGAAAAACCAACTAATTTCAACAGTGCAACATCGGGAAGATCATCACCGATATAAACTACCTCTGAAGATTTCAATCCTTCATCTGCTAATATTTTCTCGAAATCACTCACCTTATCTTTGGAACCCTGAACTACAATGGAAACCCCCAACTCTTCTGCCCTTATTTTCACCGATTGACTTTCTCTACCGCTTAAAAACCCAACTATCACACCAGCTCTCTGCAACAGCTTAATTGCCAATCCATCATAAATTGAAAAAAAATTAATTTCTTCACCCGTAGACAACAGACCAATTCTTCCATCAGTAAGTACACCGTCTACATCCAGTAAAACTAAACGAATGCTTTTAAGATCAAAATTGTGCTTCATTAGTCTCGACCTAACTTTAAAAAACACATTCTCAAAACATCTCCATTCCCCAAAGATCGTGAAGATGTAAAACTCCGACAATTTTCCCTAAGTCGTCAATCACCATCAAAGAGGTAATTGATTGTTGCTCCATGAGATTCAAAGCACTACCAACTAATGCACTTTCTTGAATAGTAATGGGATCGGACGTCATACATTGAACTGCAGATTGCTCCAAAACTTCTCCACGCTTATTCTCCAAAAGACGTCTCAGATCACCATCGGAAATCACCCCTACCAACCGATCTTCCTGTTCAACAACACTAGTAACTCCAAGCCCCTTACTGGACATTTCATAAATAACTTTTTCCATTGAGGTATTCACATCAACTTTTGGAAGTTGACTACCACTATGCATCAACTCCCCAACACACATCAGCTTTTTACCTAACTTGCCACCTGGGTGCAACTTAGCAAAGTCTTCCATACGGAATCCTTTTTTTTCAGACAAAGCCATAGCTAAGGCATCTCCCAAAGCTAGTGCTACTGTTGTAGAAGTTGTAGGAACTAAGCCCATAGGACAGGCCTCTTGATCAACTCCCGCATCTAACACTACATCAGAATTCTTGGCCAACACAGAATCTGGATTACCCACCATAGAAATCAAAGGAATTCCCAACCTTTTAACTGTATCCAAGAGTTTAACTAGTTCGACAGTCTCTCCACTATTGGAAATGGCTAACACAATATCTCCAGAAGTCATCATTCCCAAGTCACCATGTACGGCCTCTGCCGGATGAAGAAAAAGCGACGGAGTTCCGCTACTGGCTAACGTAGCAGCAATTTTTCGACAAACAATTCCAGATTTACCCATACCAGTTGTCACAACCCGACCCTGACAACCAGCCAGCAAATCTACTGCATCATCAAAAGACTCATCTAGACGAGGAATTAAACTCAGGATCGCCTCAGCCTCAATCTTGAGAACTTTACTTGCTGTCTCGCGCGACATCTAGATAAGCCCCAAGAAAAGAGAACTTTCAGATAGCTGATTAATCATTGCAACCTTTCGAACTAGACACTTCCAACTTAGATTTAACCAGTTTATCTATCTTCTGTAGATCTATCAAAATAGATTCTAATTGATCAATTGGCAAAGCGCTTGCACCGTCACTTAGGGCCTCTTCTGGTCGATCGTGCACCTCTATAAAAACACCATCAGTTCCCACAGCAGCGGCCGCTCTGGCTAAATAAGCAATAAACTCTGGTTGCCCACCACTCCAATCACCAGAACCACTTGGAAGCTGTACACTGTGGGAAGCATCAAAAACTACAGGAATACCTAAAGAGCGCAGAATTGGTAAAGATTTAAAATCAACTACTAGGTTATTGTAACCAAAAGATACTCCACGTTCCGTTATAAAAACTTGGGAGGACTTATTAGCTTGCTGTACTTTTTCCACCACATGCTTGGCATCCCATGGTGCCATAAACTGTCCTTTCTTAATATTAAGAACTTTTCCGGTAGAGGCTGCTGCTGAAATCAGATCAGTTTGACGAGAAAGAAAAGCAGGAATTTGCAAAACATCCAACACGTCAGCAGCTCGATCTACCTCCTCTACAGAATGGACATCTGATAAAACGGGGATGTCTAACTTCTCGCGAACTAGCTCCAAAACTTCTAATCCTTTTGATAATCCTGGACCTCTATAAGACTGGATAGAGGTTCTGTTGGCTTTGTCATATGAAGCCTTAAAAATAAAATCAATTCCAAGATCAGATGTGACTTGCTTTAGATAGGTCGCCATCTCCAAACAGTGTTGATCGCTTTCAATAACGCAGGGACCTGCAATCAAAAAGAAAGGGCTATTGGCACTTAATTGCCGACTTTGAAGAAAATCAATCTTGTTCGCTGCCATCGTGATCAATGATCCGTCTGTAAAAATGAACTAAGAACGTCAGGATTTTTACCTAGTTCACCTCTGCCACATGGGCTTCCTCGGATTTAATGGTGACACCCTGACCTGTTCGTTGAGCCTTGTGTTTCAGGGCAGCTTCTATAAAACTCACAAAAATTGGATGTGGCCGCAAAGGCTTGGATTTGAATTCTGGATGAAACTGACAGGCCAAAAACCACGGATGATCGGAAAGCTCCACAATCTCCACAAAGTTATTATCAGGAGAGTTGCCAACAATCTGCAAACCGTAACTAGTAAGAATTTCCTCATATTCACGATTAAACTCATACCGATGACGATGACGTTCGGAAATTTCGGTTTCTCCATAAATTGCGTAAGCCTTGGAATCCTTCTCTAAAACACAAGGATACGCCCCTAACCGCATGGTTCCACCCATATCATCAACGCCTAATAACTCCCGCAGTTTATAAATCACACGATGGGCAGTAGAAGAATCAAATTCAGAACTGTTGGCTTCCAGAGAACAGACATTACGAGCAAACTCTATAACTGCACATTGCATTCCTAGACAAATTCCAAAGTAAGGAACTGGTGTAGTTCTAGCATATTGTATTGCTCGAATCATCCCCTCAATACCCCGAGAGCCAAATCCTCCAGGCACTAAAATACCGTCCAAATGCTCTAATTTTTTCTCCCAAGCTTCTCCCACTAACCCTTCCGATTCAACCCAGGTTAATTTAACATCAACTCCGTGTTTGTACCCCCCATGGCTAAGGGCTTCATTA
>CAZASS010000131.1:0-5752 GCA_964487835.1 uncultured Acidobacteriota bacterium
CTTCAATCTCTCAATCTCAACATCAATGGCTTCTTCGCACTGCTGGGATGTATGCCCAGGAGCAGGCATTGCATAAAAAAGAAAGAGACCAGGATATTTATTTCCTGGCATATCCTGAAAAGCCGATGCAGAAACGGCAATTCTCTTTTCCTTGACCAAATTCTTATGAAGACGAGATGTCCTGCCAATCCCTAAAATATCTGTAATAGTGTTGAAAACAGCATTATCGGAATGATTAACATTGGGCTTATGATACCCAATTAAAACAAGAGGCTGTGCAGTATCCTCCACACTCACACGACGTTCTCCCAATTGAGGTGGTTCTACTGTCTCTACAGGTCCCGGCTTAGGTCGTTCCGGTATGCGACCGAAATATATATGCGCCAAATTACGGACCTCAGTTGGATCCACATCTCCCACAATAGAAATTGTTAAATTTCCAGGAGAATAGTAATCTTCAAAAAATTTTTCTGCTTCTTGACGGGTCATAGTTTCTAGATCACTCATATGACCTACTACTGGCTCACCATAAGGATGGGCTTTAAAAGCAACAGCAAGAAATTCTTCTACTAATCGTCCAACAGGACGACTCTCTGTTCTCAAGCGTCGTTCTTCCATAACCACATCCTTCTCTTTATAGAATTCACGCAGTACTGGATTCAAGAATCGCTCTGATTCCAAAACCATCCACAACTCCAGTTTATTGGAAGGAAGACTGACAGTGTACTGAGTTGCATCATAATAGGTACTGGCATTGAGACCGCTTGCACCCGCTCTAATCAACGCCTCTTCAAACTCATCCAATACCAAATATTGAGAAGCTGCTTTCTGTAACTTTTCGAAGCTCTTACGCAACGCCTTCAAATGTTCTCTATCAATTCCCCCCTTCTTCTGTTTTTCCTTTTTAAGAATTAGAAAGGATTCATCTAGTTGAGCGAAAATTTTTGCTTCAGCCTCGTAATTCATGGTTCCAACTGTTTGAGATCCTTTGAAAGCCATATGCTCAAAAAGATGGGCCATGCCTGTAATGCCCTTTACTTCATCAGCGGATCCAACATTTGCATAGGTATGGAAAGATATGACTGGGGCAGCATGACGTTCGTAAACAATAAATTTCAGGCCATTCTCTAAAGTGAACTCTGTGAGACGGCTCTCAAAATCATTCATTTCCTGTCCCAGCACCAAGCTATGTGCCGAGGTGAACATATACACCAGTAAAACACCCAAAACAAAAATGGGTTTTCGCTCAATTCCGAAATACATTATTGATTCTCCTTCTATTGCTCCTACTCCTATATGACAAACCTAACAAAATGAACTAGCACCCCATTCTCATACTAGTTGATCAGATGTTTTCTAATATTTCCAGTCCCCCTTATCTACGACGGGGTTTCTTGCTATATTCGAAGTCATGAAACGAGTCTTCCTGCTCTCAGGTTCTCTCTTTGGATTTCTAGGCGTAGCAGCTGGTGCCCTAGGTGCACACGGATTAAGTGAAAAACTGACACCAGCAATGCTAAACACTTTTGAAATTGCAGTCCGCTATCAAATCTACCACGCTTTAGTTTTACTTATTCTAGCTTGCCTATCTGAGCGCTTGCCTACAATTCCAATTAATCTTGCCGGTTGGTTGATAACAACAGGCACCTTTATTTTTTCAGGAAGCTTGTTTATCTTAAGCCTAAGTGGGCAGCGCTGGTGGGGAGCTATTACTCCTTTTGGTGGATTGGCTCTTCTAGCAGGTTGGTTGTGCCTAATATGGGCGGTCTGGACTTTACGCCAGGATTAACAATGTACAGTCTTTAATTCTCCCCATTTACTTTCCAAGGTTACAAAACCCTTTGAATACAGATCCTTTTGAAAATCATCAATTAATTCCACAAATATCAGTTATTATTCCCACACTTAACGAGTCTCATGTAATTCGCAACACTTTTGAAAGCATCCAAAACATATCTGGGATAGAAATTCTTGTAGTAGACGGAGGAAGCGTAGACGACACAGTTCACATCGCTCAAACCTACAATGTCCAAATTTTCCATTCTCCTCCGGGACGGGCATGCCAAATGAACAAAGGGGCTAGTGTTGCTAACGGACAAATACTTGTCTTTTTACATGCTGATACTCTACTTCCTAAAGGCTTTGAACAACACATTCGTTCTCTCGTTTCCCGGCCTAAATTTGTGGCTGGAGCATTTCAACTTAGAATAGACTCTGCCTCATATAGTCTGAGAATTATTGAAAAGGTTGCTAATTGGCGATCTCGACATCTCCAAATGCCCTATGGTGATCAAGCGATCTTTATAGAAAAAAAACGCTTCCTCGACATGGGGGGCTTTCCAAATCTTCCCATAATGGAAGATTTTGAATTTATTCGCCAACTCCGATCACAAGGCCAAATAGTAATCGCTCCTGTTGCAGTTATAACTTCAGAACGCAGATGGAAAAGATTAGGAATCTTAAGAACTACGTTGATCAACCAAATAATGATCCTAGCTTTTCACATTGGTATAGATCCATTACGTTTAGCCCTCTGGTACCGCAAACATGAAAAATGAAGGGGTTTACTAGCAGATTTCTCTTCTTAGGTGGTATAGAGTTCTGCACCCTGCTTGACTAAAAGACACAAATTTGACTTCTCACTACTTTAGACCAGATAAACTCTCCAATACTTTGACCAGTGCCTGCGTACCCTCTTGCCCATCACCATGATCCTGTGCAGAACGAAGGAGTTTGTGAACAAGCGGAGCAGTTAAAATTGAAGCCTCAGACAAAGAAACAGCCTCTAAAATCAGCCGGAGATCCTTTTGGAGAAGATCCACCATAAAACCTGGTTCAAAATCTCGTGCCACCATCTTTGGACCCAAATTACTAAGTTGCCAACTTCCTGCTGCTCCCCCCTTAACGGCCTCAATCATAACTGAAGGATCTAAATGATTTTTTTTAGCAAAAACAAGAGACTCGACAACACCAATCAGATTGGCTGCAACCAAAATTTGATTGCAGAGTTTTGTCAATTGGCCACAACCAACAGAACCACAATACGTTATGCTTTTTCCCATCATTTCAAATAGGGGCAAAACACGTTCAAATGATTCCCGCTCACCCCCTGCCATAATGGAAAGTGTGGCATTTTGTGCCCCTACATCTCCTCCCGAAACAGGAGCATCAATTAGAGTGCACTTCCGATCGTGTAATAGTCTGTCTAATTCTCGTTCCACTTCAGGAGAGATCGTACTCATATCAATAACGATAGAGTTGGCTCTAATTCCATCTATAACTCCATCTTTTCCACTAATTACCTCTACTACATCTGGGGAGTCAGAAACCATTGTAATGATAATCTCAGAAAGTGACGCCACTTCTGCTGGTGAATTAGCAATCTTAGCCCCCTTGGAAACAAGTTCTTTGGTCTTAGATATAGTCCGATTGTAAATTGTCAGAGGATAACCTCCATTTAAAATGTTTTCTGCCATGGGTCGTCCCATAATTCCCATTCCGATGAAACCTACACTTAGATTTGGCATATCAACTCCCTTTTTCATATTCCCTTTTATTATTCACGAGTTTGATTGTGTGTTTAAGCTCTAACAGCACAAATTTAATCTAATTAAAATAAAGAATTTTACAACTCGGATAATATATCCTAACTGGTTGTTTCTCCATCAAAATCAAGACAGGTCTGGAGCCTTAAACTATTTCCGGCTAAAATCTTTTCAAGGAGAACTTTATGAGCGCTAAAAAGAACTGCTTGGTTTTTTTTGCAATAGCAATTTTCATATTTCTATCTACCATCCTAGGAGTTGGCTATTACCTGTTCTCTCACAAGCAACCTCCTATAGAACAGGGTATGGTTGTCGAAATTGTTCTCAAGGGAATGCTCCCAGATTTTCCTCCTAAAAACACATTAGACAAGATTTTCAAAGAGAACCACTTGAGCATGTGGAATCTCAAACTTGCCCTTGAACAGGCTGCTCAAGACAATCGAATCTCAGGCATTTATCTGGAAATCCATCCTCTTTCTCTCAGTTGGGCTCAGATTGAGGAATTACGCAGTTATATTAGAATTTTTCGAAAATCTAACAAACCGGTTCATGTCCTACTAGCGGTGGATATGATACAGGAAAAAGAACTCTACCTAGCATCCACTGCTAATTCTATTACTGCAAATATTGATGCTGGCACCCTAATTAATGGTCTCTTAGCAGAATTAACTTTCTTTAAGCACACAATGGACAAACTAGGCGTCAAACCCCAATTTATCCAGTTTAAAGAATACAAAAGCGCACAAAATTTCACTCGAGATCAGATGAGTTTACCCATTCGGAAAATGTACACCTCTATCATCACCGATTTGGAAGAGCGATTTATATCTACTGTAGCTTTAGACCGTCAAATCCAAGAAAAAACTATTAAAAGAATCATGCAGGCAGGCTTATCCTCTGCACAAAAAGCTTTAGACCAAAATCTAATAGATACCTTGGGATACAGAACTGATGTTGAAAAAAGATTTACAGATAATAGCAAAACGCTAAAAGAATACCAGGGAATAGACATAGTCAATTATTTGGCCGCTACAAAAGATCATTACAACCCAAACGGGGAAAAACGCGTAGCAATTCTAGAAGTTTCCGGAATGATCACATCAGGGCATAGCAACAATTATCAAAAAATTGCAGGTGGGGCTACCATTGCTTCCAACTTAAAAAAAATCCGAGAAGATAAGGAAATCAATGGAGTAATTTTAAGAGTAAATAGTCCAGGAGGCTCTGCAGTAGGGTCGGATATGGTATGGAAAGAAGTACAACTGCTAGAGGAATCAGGCAAACCCGTCATCGTATCTATGTCTGGAGTAGCTGGATCAGGTGGCTACTATATCTCTATGGCGGCAAAACATATTATCTCTCAACCCTCAACTATTACAGGTTCCATTGGAGTTATTTTTGGAACATTCAACATAAAAGAACTTTATCAAAAACTAGGAATTACAGTCGACCAGATCAAACTTTCCCCTAACGCTGACATTCTTTCTCCCTTCCACTCTCTAACCCTTCAACAACGAAAAGACATAACATCATGGATGGAATTTATTTATCAAACCTTCGTAAAAAAAGCAGCTCAAGGGCGCAATCAGAACAAGGATAAACTAGAACTCAAAGCCAGAGGCCGTATCTATACCGGTTCCCAAGCCCAAAAAATTGGGCTGGTAGATGAATTAGGAGGTTTACAGGAAGCTATAGATCGAATGAAAAAAACCTTAAATGTTGATCCAAAAGTGGAAATAGAACTGTTTCTTTATCCTGAACCAAAAACCATTTGGGAATCCCTCGCTAGCGGAAATTTCCTCCAAGAAACCACTCCTTCTCTCACTGAATGGCTCTCAAAAGAAATCCAATTTTTAACTACCCCCACACCTTGGCTTTTGATGCCAGAACCCAAGATCTATTAACTGAGATAGTAACAATACCAAACTGAGATGATTGTCATGACTCGCGCTTCCCAATGTCCTTCCCTAAATCATCCCTCACAGACTCAAGAATAATATTATCTATTAAACGTATTGGACCAATTTTAACGGCTGTAGATACCATTGCCTTTTCCTGAACAATGTTTAATTCTTGGAGAGTTTCACAGCTAACCACACTAATGTAATCGACTTCTTTTACTAAGCGTTCTGCTCCAAGAATTCTCCTAGCATGCTGCCTCAACTGATCAGGATCCTTTAGTCCACTTTCCCTCATTTCCCTGGCAG
>CAZASS010000132.1:0-1693 GCA_964487835.1 uncultured Acidobacteriota bacterium
CCATTCCAGTTACCAGGGCAGGATCTTCTCTGCGTTTAATAGAGGAGCCAAAAACCCGTGCCATTTTATCGATCTCCCATTGAGTTAGGTAGAGGGAGTTTTTTTGCAGCATACTGTACGGCTTTAACAATGTTGTGATACCCAGTACACCGGCATAAATTCCCCTTCAGACCATGACGGATTTCTTGTTCATTAGGTTTTGGAGTATGTTCTAAAAGGTCACAAGAGGCCATGATCATTCCAGGGGTGCAGTAGCCACACTGAAGTCCATGCTCTTCCCAGAATCCTTCTTGTAGAGGATGAAGTTTGTTGTTGCTCAGTCCCTCTATGGTTGTGATCGAAGTGCCGTCAGCTTGGACTGCTAGTTGAGTACATGATTTAATAGCCTTGCCTTCCATGAGCACTGTGCAGGCCCCGCACAAACTGGTTTCACAGCCAATATGAGTTCCTGTTAATCTTAGATTTTCTCTCAGAAAGTGGACCAGCAAGAGACGGGGTTCGACCTCTTTTTCGTAGTCTTTGCCATTTACGTTAATACTGATCTTGACCATAAATGAGTTCCTTTTTAGTCAGTTTAATCCAATGTTCTTTTACGTGCCAAAAGTCTTGAAATATAATATTAGCAGGATAGCTAAAAGCGCTGTGATAGCTAAAAGCGATAGGATGCGACGTTCCCGTGATGAAATGCTACGCAAGAAATCCTGTGCAATACCAGCTGCTAATTGGCTTTCTGAAGGAGACTTTACCTCTTGTGATGTTGTTTCACTAGATTCGCTTTTGTGTTGTGCTATGACCAATTGGTGTAGTTGCTCCAAGCCTTGACGGGCTATGGAGCGTGCTGAACTTTCCAGTAGGCGTTGTCCCACACCAGCTACTGGACCACCTATTTGGGCATCAATTGTGTAATGTAAGATAGTGGAATTATCTTCAGGTTCCAGTCGGATTTCTCCTTCACCTTCTACAAAACCGGAGGGTCCTCTGCCTCCTAGTTTTAACTGGTAGCTCTTGAGAGGGTTTATGTCTAAAATTGAGAATTTTCCATCAAACCGACCTTGTACTGGTCCAATACCGATGTTCATAACTCCTTTGTAGTCATTTTCGCCAACTTCTTCGAGTCCTTCGCAGCCTGGAAGGGTTTTTGATAGGATTACTGGGTCTAGGAGTGCATTCCACAGAGTTTCTTGAGATACGCTAAAGGTGTGTTGACCCTCAATTTTCAATTGTTCATAAACTCCTCATATTTAGTTGTTTCTGAGGATAATCTGTTCTTAATACTATTTCAATGCAGGAGCACATGAAGTTTTCGAGGTCCAGAGATAGCATAGCTCAAACTGTGCCTGATCTAAAGTCAATTTGAGTCAAATAGTTGTTTTATTTTGGGATCATTTACCTGTGGAGTTATTAGGGATATTAATACATAAGATAAGGTGGATATGAGAAGTGAAGGGAATACTTGGTGGATTGAAGGCCAGATAGAAAAATACTTCCAAGATAGTAGACACAAAAGACCTAGAGCAAAAGAAGTCAGGAGAGCCTTGCCATTTCCTCTTCGCCAATACAGACCAAGTATAAGTCCAGGGAAAAAGCAGGCAGCATAGAGGCTTCCAGAAAAAGCTGTTAGCAGAACTATATCACCTGGAGGATCCAAAGCAATGAGAGTGGTTAGTAAAGCAAAGAGGGCAACATACCAACC
>CAZASS010000132.1:1703-2228 GCA_964487835.1 uncultured Acidobacteriota bacterium
ATGGTTTTTTTTTCGGAAATAGAAGTCTTACTACATAACTCTAAAATGTCATGTTGGCATGTGGAAGCTACCACTAAAAGTACACTATCCAATGAGGACATAGCAGCGGCTACCAGCGTTACCATTAAGAAAGCACTAATAAACGGGTGAAAGATAGCGGAATCAATCAAAAGCATAGGAATTACGCGGTCAGTGTCAGTAATTCCTGTTGGGAAAATATTTCTAGCATAGATTCCGATTGGAACGAGCAGAGAAAAAACAAATGCAAACGCTACAGTTGAAACCCACATTCCTGTGCGCACAGCTTTTTTGTCTTTTAAAGCGTAGAAACGTGATAGTTGGCGAGGTTCAACCATGAACTTTACAGTTCCAGCAAACAACACACCGAGCAGAACTGGAAAGGGCAGACCTGCATTCCAGGAAAAGAGATTTTCTCCTCCAGGCAGGTGTTGAACATCGAAAAAGGATTGGATACCTCCAGAAGCTCGAACTGTTCCCACAAACAGAAAAATTGCAGAGAAAATT
>CAZASS010000132.1:2238-5453 GCA_964487835.1 uncultured Acidobacteriota bacterium
CATTATTCCCTGTACGATGTCGGTTTTGACAATTGAAATAAAGCCCCCCAAAGCTGTATAGGCTACAACAACTACAAAGACGATTAGGATTGCTATCCAATAGGGAATATCTAGAAAGGCTTCCAAGGTATGACCAATTCCTTTAAAAATTGCTGCCATGTAAAAAAGGCTTGATAAAATTACAAGCAAAGCTGCTCCAAGACGGGCTCCATTACTCTCATATCGAAATCCGAATAAATCTGGAATAGTTAGAGAGTCTAATGAGGCTGCGAAGTAGCGCAGCCGGGGCGCAACAAAAATCCAGGCCATTAGGCAAAAGAACACCAAGAAGGGTGTTAGAAGTAGCCAGGGTAGACCATAGGAATAACCTCGTCCAGAAAAACCAACAAAGCTGTTAGTGCTTGAGTAAGTAGCAAAAAATGAGAGTCCCAGAGCTAGGCCTCCCATCGATCGGCCTCCAACATAAAAATCATCTACCCCTTGAGTTTGGCGTTTACCACTCCAAGCGTGATGTGCCATTAGGGCGGTATAAAGTCCTAGGAAGAGAAGAATAGGAAAATGATCAATTAACCAGGTCATGATTAAAACTACAGCAATAATAAGAAATAAACACAATAAATAAGAGCATCATGATTTAGACAAATTGCAGACCATGTAGAATAGAAATTAGTATAGAAAGCAGTGTCAAGGCGATGCAAACAAGAGAAGCGATTAAATGGTCTGTACGTTCCGGTTGCATGGGATCTAGCCATTGGGAGATTAGGTAGCCACCTGCAAATCCTCCAAAATGGGCCCAGTTATCTACTCCTGGGATCATTAAACCAAAGATGAACAGCATAATTGCATAGCCCCAAGCTTGACGTTCTACTGCACTACTCCCACGTTTTCCGGCGTAAACTAGGGCTCCTAGCAATCCAAATATAGGAGCTGAAGCTCCAACAGTGAATGCTGCGCCCATCCAACTACTCATTAAAAATCCTGTGATAGAAGAAGTGGTGTAGATGATGACTGTTCTACCAATTCCATATTCGATGGAGGTAGCCGGGGCTAGTTGGCGGACCCACATCATGTTAAACAAGATATGAAATAGTCCTCCGTGTAGCCAGGCAGCGCTTATTAAGGTCCACCATCGGCCTTCTTGAAAAACTGGAACAGCCCCGCTGGCTCCGAAAAGAAAAAGACTTTTAAGACTGGGAGAAAACATGGAAAGGAGTCCTCCCTGGCTTCCTCCAGGGTCGACTAGAAGAGTAGCCAAATAGAGAGAACTACAGACCCAAATTACAATCTGAACAAAGCCAAGATCGTGGCCCATCTTTTTTAGGAAAGGAGTAAATCCCCACATTCCTGGATTGGGTCGGCCACAGTAAATACACTTTTCTTCGTTGATACCTACAAGCTTGTTGCAAGCCGGGCACACAACCGATCCAGTTTGCTGACGTCTGAAAAAATTCACTTCGATTTTTTTTAGTTAATAGCCAATAGCCATTCCATCTTTACGGGACTCACTGGCTCCCCGGTAGACGTTGTTTTCTGCATCGTACAAAATTGCTTGGTAGCCTCCGTAGTCTCCTACGATAAATTGTACGTGATGGCCCATTTCTACTAAGTCCCGACGGACTTCGCCGGATATTTCGGATTCTAGTCCTAAGGATCCTCCAGACGTCATTTTCTTTCCTGTAGGTGTGGACGAACCTTCGTGATAAAAGCGTGGAGCATCTCCTGCTTCCTGTAAGTTCATCCCAAAATTTATAATATTACTTAGGATCTGTACGTGTCCTTGTGGCTGCATATCTCCTCCCATGACGCCAAAACTCATGTAGGGTTTACCGTTTTGCGTAACAAATCCTGGAATGATTGTATGAAAAGGTCTTTTGTTGGGAGCATAGCTATTAAAGTGGCCCTCTTCAAGGTTGAAAAGCAGTCCCCTGTTTTGTAGTACAAATCCCAATTCGTCTGGAACCAAACCAGAACCAAAACCTATAAAGTTGCTTTGGATTAGAGAAATCATATTGCGTTCATTATCGGCAACAGTTAGGTAAACAGTTCCCCCTTTTTTGAGTTTTGGATCACCGGCCGGAAGGCTTGTAGAGGCACGGTTCGGATCTAATAACTTGCGGCGTTTAGATGCATACTCTTTTGAGATTAGTTCAGCTATAGGAATTTCGTTAAAGTCGGTATCTGCATAGAATTTTGCCCGATCCTCAAAGGCAATTTTTTTAGCTTCAACCAGATGGTGAAGATAATCGGCACTGTTATGACCCATTGATTGAAGATCAAAGGTTTCAAGAATATTTAACATTTGCAAGGCAGCAATCCCCTGTCCATTGGGAGGAAGTTCCCAAACATCGTAACCGTGGTAGTTGGAGGAGACTGGCTCTACCCATGTGGAACGATGGCTAGCTAGGTCATGACGGTCAAGAAAACAACCGACCCCTTTGCAAAATTTTTCGATGGTTTCTGCGATCTCTCCCTCATAGAAAACTTCTTTTCCTTCATTAGAAATTCTTTCAAGGGTTTTAGCCAAATCAGGATTACGAAATACTTCTCCTGTAGAAGGAGCATTTCCTTGGGGTAGAAAAGTGGAGGCGAAATTTGGTTGGTTCTTTAAAAGTTGGCCACCGATTGACCAGGAGCGTGCAATGACTTCTGTAACTGGAAAGCCCTTACTGGCATAGTGAATTGTTGGAGACAGAAGTTTTTTCATTGGAAGTTTGCCAAATTTGCTATTCAATTCAAACCAGCCGTCGACACAACCTGGAACTGAAACCGATAGTGGTCCGATAGCTGGAATATCTTTCAAGTTTTGTTTTTTAAATTCATTTAAAGTTAGGGAGTGGGGTGAACGACCACTGGCATTTAATCCGTAAAGCTTTTGGTCTTTTTCAATCCAGACGATTGCATATAAGTCTCCCCCAATACCACAACTAACGGGTTCCATTAAACCTAATGCAGCGTTTGCAGCTATCGCAGCATCGACTGCATTTCCTCCCTGTTTCAAGATATCAATGGCAATTTGGGTTGCTAGAGGATGACTGGTAGCTGCCATACCATTTTGGGATAGGACCTCAGAACGAGTAGTGAAAGATTTCCCAGTTAGTCGGTCAGCAGCCATTAAGACTGGCACGATTAAAAATAAGCAAGTAAGCACCATATAAATCTTCATTTGTTTCTCCAGCCTCATAATAACAGGAACTTAAACAATTAATGGACTAACA
>CAZASS010000133.1:0-5256 GCA_964487835.1 uncultured Acidobacteriota bacterium
CTTCAGATTATTAAGGAAAAAAATCAGATTGATTTTACCATTGCCAACGTAGAAAATGATGATGGAGGATTTGGACTAAATTCAAAACTCGGAGAAGAGATCTTGAAGTTAGGTGTAGATGTGATGACCTCCGGAAATCATATATGGGACAAAAAGGAAGTGTACGATTACTTAGCGCGCCAAGATCGACTACTTAGACCCGGTAATTACCCTCCAGAAACACCTGGTAGATGTCATTTTGTGGGAGAAAGCAGACAGGGCAATCTTGTAGGAGTGCTCAATCTTCAAGGAAGAGTATTTATGCCTACTATTGATTGTCCGTTTCGCTTCGCTCAACAAGAAATATCCAAGCTACGTGAGACGACACCGGTAATCATAATAGATTTTCATGCTGAGGCTACTTCAGAAAAGATGGCTTTTGGATGGTTTGTAGACGGAAGTGTATCGGCAGTTGTTGGAACGCATACCCATATTCCAACTGCTGACGCAAGAGTTTTGCCAGAAGGTACAGCGTATATTTCAGATGTAGGTATGACCGGATCTTATGAGTCAGTCATAGGAATGCAAATTGGCTCCTCTGTCTCGCGTTTTTTGACTGGATTACCTTCTAGATTTGAACCGGCAACAGATTCCCCTCGCCTTTGTTCAGTAATTTTAGATGTGGATGAAACTACCGGTTTGACTCGTTCCATTAAACCTTTTGTAGTTGATAGCTACTGATTGTGGTAGTGGGAAGCTGTAGGACAAATCGTCATACAGCTTTGCTTACTTTATTTTTTTTAAATCAGCCAGATGTTCTTGTAAGTATTTTCCAGTATGCGATTTCATTTTGACAATAATTTCGGGTGGGCCTTCTGCTACCACTTGTCCTCCGTTTTTGCCTCCTTGAGGTCCTAGGTCGATGATCCAATCAGAACATTTAATTACATCCAGATTATGTTCAATTATGATCAGTGAAGCTCCTTGGGAAATCAATTGATCGAAGGCTCGTAGCAGTCTGCTAATGTCCTGAAAGTGTAAGCCTGTAGTAGGCTCGTCAAAAATAAAGAGAGGTTGTTTAGAGGTTTTTTTAGAAAGATGAGCAGCCAACTTAATTCTTTGTGCTTCTCCACCTGATAGAGTGGTAGCGGACTGTCCTAATCTCAAATATCCAAGACCCACTGCATCAAGAACTTTTAGTTTGCGAACAAGTAAGCGGTTGGATCTAAAAAATTTAAGTGCTTCTTTTACTGTAAGTTGGAGAACATCGGCGATATTTTTCCCTTTATAGGTAACTTTCAAGATCTTATTCGTATAACGATTTCCTTTGCAATTTTCACATAGTAGTTCGACGTCAGCTAAAAATTGCATTTCAACAGTAACTGTGCCTGAACCTCGGCAAGTTTCGCACCTTCCACCGGAAACGTTAAAGGAAAAATGAGAAGGTTTTAGATTGCTGGATTGAGAGGCTCTCGTGGAAGCAAAAATTTTTCGGATTTCATCGAATGCTTTGATATATGTGACTGGATTAGAACGGGGTGTTTTACCAATAGGAGTTTGATCAACCAGTAAAACTTCACTAAGTTGTTCCCACCCTTCAATCCGATCAAGTTTACCAACATTACCTTTCCATTCTTGTCTTAATTTTTTAAGGCCAGCATACAAAACTTCATGGACTAAAGTAGATTTTCCTGAACCAGATACTCCTGTGACACAAACCATTACACCCAGTGGAAAGTTTACTGAGATATTTTTGAGGTTATGTTGTTGGGCTCCATAAAGGGACAAAATATTGCCATTAGTAGGACGGCGAAAGACTGGTGTGGGAATAGTTGAATTTCCAGTTAAATAATTTCCAGTTAATGAATCATGATTGCGTAATATAGAGGGTAAATCTCCGCTGTGAACAAGGTGTCCTCCCTGGTCTCCTGCTCCAGGACCTAGATCAATGATGTGGTCTGCTGCCTTAATCATCTCTTTTTCATGTTCAACTACAACAATGGTGTTTCCCAAGTCTCTAAGATATTTAAGTATTTCAATAAGGCGCTCTTCATCTTTTGCATGTAGACCTATAGAAGGTTCATCTAGGACATAGAGCGTTCCAACTAAAGAAGAACTTAAAGATGCAGCCAAGTGAATTCTTTGTATTTCTCCGCCACTGAGAGTTGAAGTAAGACGACTTAGAGTCAAATATTCCAATCCAACTTTCATTAGAAAGTTCAGACGTTGTTTTATTTCCTTCAATATATTTTTTGCTATTGTTAGTTGGGAATTAGCTAAATTGATTTGGGTGAAAAATTTTTGAAGTTCATCTATGGATAGGGCAATTAATTGGGTTATACGTTTCTCTTCCACATATACATCTCGAGCTTCCTGACATAGGCGTTCACCGGCACATTCGGAGCATAGAGTGTAACTACGGTATCGGCTAATAAAAATGCGAATATGCATCTTGTATTTTTTCTTTTCTAAATAACGGAAGAAACCTAGAACTCCAGGGAATTTTTTTTCTCCTTCCCAAATTTTTCTGCGCACTTTTCCAGAGAGTTGTTTGAATGGCACATCTAATGGGATTTTTTTTTCTTCTGCATAGGCTTCTTGTTTCTTTTGGAAACGACGGTAGCGAGGCTTGGTGAATGGTTCGATGGGTTTATCGGTAATTGTTTTTTCTTGGTCGGGAATAATAAGTTGTTGGTCTAGAGTGATTGTATTTCCAAATCCTTGGCAAGTAGGGCAGGCCCCGTAGGGGTTGTTGAAAGAGAAAAGGCGGGGTTCTGGTGTCCGATAAGAAATTTGGCAATACTGACATTCAAATCTTTCTGTGAAACGTAATTTTTTTTGAGATTTATGCTGATCTTTTTTTTCCTAAACGAAAACTTCACAAACCCCATTTCCTTCGAGATAACAGAGTTCCAGAGAGTCCGTTAATCGACTTTGGATGTCGGGTTGAATTACTAGGCGATCGATGAGGACGTTAGTCCGTTCTAAATCTTTAAGAGATGCAAGATCAGGTTCTGGTAATTTGTATATTTTGATATTTTGAGATCTTGCGCTGATGAGTCTCTGAAAACCAAGTTTAAGGAGATTCTCTAAGAGAACCTTAAGCGGGATATCAGAGCTTTGTTTGTCTGAATTTAGGTCGAGGCGGCTTCCCCGAAAGGGGAAGGTGATATAGATTCGAGTGTTTCGTGGTAGTGATACTAATTGTTCGTGTACCTCTTCAATAGTATTGTTTCTGACTTTACGATCACATTCTCGACATTTAATGATTCCTATTCGTGAAAATAAAAGACGCAGATAATCATAAATTTCAGTTACTGTGCCTACTGTCGATCTTGGATTTCGAGTAGTGGTTCTTTGTTTTATAGCAACGGGCGGGCTGATTCCTATAATTTCACGAACGTGAGGTTTGTTGATGCGTTCTAGAAATTGCCGAGCGTAAGCTGAAAGTGATTCAACATATCTTCGTTGTCCTTCGGCATAAAGTGTGTCAAATGCCAGGCTGGATTTTCCCGACCCACTAACACCTGTGATTACGGTCAGGCGGTTAATAGGAATGCTGACATCGATGCCCTTCAGATTGTTTTGTTTGGCTTCTAGAATTTGGATGAAATGATTAGTTGAATAGTTTTCAGACATGGCAAAACTCTCAGTCTATCACGATTGCTTTGGAGCAGTGATAGCCCGTGTTATAGTGACTGTCGTTATGAAAATTAAGACGCTTGATTCTTGTACAGCTTTACCTGGGGGAACCATTCGAATTGAAGTTGAAGGACTTGAAGATCCTTCAGAAGTTCAAGTTGAAGTCGGTGGTGTTAATGCTGAAATATTGGCGGCTTCTACCAAAGCTTTAAGTATCAGGATCCCAGACAGATGTGAGAACGATTTGGTTGTTAGAAATGCGCATGAAGAAAATATGCATTTGCAGGTGGGGCGTTTGGTCACTTCGGAACTTCATTCTGTTGGGAATCCTGTAGTGGACTCGATGGGTAATATTTATGTCACATACAGTGGAACACGGGGAGAGAAAGTTCCATTTGGTGTGTTTGTGGTGCATTCAGATGGGAGTAAACATCCTTTTTTGGCTGAGGTTATCAATCCTACAGGATTAGCAATTGGTCGAGATGAACATCTCTATATCAGTAGTCGATACAATGGGGATATTTATAGGTCTACTTTCGATAAGCAAGTTGAAAAGTATATCGATGGACTTGGCTTGGCTAGTGGATTGGTTTTTGATTCTCAAGATAATCTGTTAGTGGGTGACCGTGGCGGAACTATTTACAGAGTTGATCCTAATCGGAATATTTCAGTTCTTTGTGAATTAGAGCCTAGTGTTTCTGCGTATCACTTGGCTATAGGACCGGATGACACACTTTTTGTAACGGGTCCAACCTTGGCAACACAAGACTGTATTTACGAAGTTTCTCCTAAGGGTCAGGTTGGTGTTTTATTTAAAGGACTAGGTCGTCCCCAGGGACTCGGGTTTGATCCTCAGGGAAATCTCCAAGTAGTGGCTTCGTACCAAGGGAAGAAAGGTTTATACACTTTTCAACATGGTGAGCCCAAACTAAGTGTTGCGGGTCCAATGTTGGTGGGATTAGCTTATGATCCGGGGGGGGAAGTACTCTATCTGGTAGACAGTACTAATCTATTTCGTCTGGAATGGACGGATGATGATTGAAGCGAATCTATTGGTTAGAGATCTGAAGTTGCTCTGATAATGTCAACTTTTTTTCGTGTTACTAAGCGGGATAAGGCTACCTATGCCCGCTGCGGACTTCTGAAAACCTCTCATGGAGATATTGAAACTCCAGTTTTCATGCCCGTGGGAACCGCAGGAACTGTCAAGGCCATGCCCCACGAGCTTTTAGAGCAACTTGATCCTTCGATTATTCTGTCTAATGCCTACCATCTGTACTTGCGTCCTGGGCAGGAGGTGATTAGTACTCACGGCGGACTTCATCAATTTATGTCATGGGATAGACCTGTTCTGACCGATAGTGGGGGCTATCAAGTTTTTAGCCACAGGGCACTTAGAAAAATCAGTGAAGATGGAGTCGATTTTAAGTCCCACCTAGATGGAAGTTCTCATTTTTTTTCTCCTGAGAAAGCAATTCAACTTCAACAAGTGCTGGGAGCAGATATCATAATGGTATTGGATGACTGTACCCCTTATCCAGTTACCGAAAAAGAGGCAAGAGACTCTATGTTACGTTCCATGCGTTGGGCTAAACGTTGTAAGCAAGTTCATCAGAGTGGAGAGCAAGCATTATT
>CAZASS010000134.1:0-3828 GCA_964487835.1 uncultured Acidobacteriota bacterium
CTATTGAGATCAATTGGTTTTTGATCCAACTTGAAATCTCCGGTCCAGATAATTCTTCCTATTGGTGTAGAAATAGAGAAGCAAAGTGCATCGGGGAAAGAATGGGTGACATGCAAGGGATCTATTTCAAAGGGACCTATTTTAAAGGATTTATGAGATTCAATATGGTTAAGAGTGGCTGTCTGATAGAGGCCGTGTTCCTTTAAGCGCTTGGTTACCAAACCTAAAGTAAGAGATGTGCTGAAAATAGGAATGGGTATTTCGTTGATAATGTAGGGGATCCCTCCTGCGTGATCTTCGTGGCCGTGAGTCAATAAAATAGCCTGCAGTTGATCTCGATTTTCTTTTAGGAAAGATATGTCAGGAACGACGATATTAACTCCAAGATCCATTCCGGAACTGCCCCCAGGAAAACGGGCGCCGGCGTCGATTAGGATCATCTGGTCTTTATATCGGAGTGCGGTACAGTTCATACCAAACTTACCAATACCACCAAGAGGAATTATTTCGAGACTGGGATTCATGGAAGGGGAGTATAACAAAGACCCAGTGAAATCAGTTTGTAGAGAAAGTGTTTGTTGGAAGTAGAGTAGTGCTATTTCCCAAGTATTGTTATGGCTCCTGATGTATTAACTGTTCAAATAAATCAATATACTGTTTTAGAGTTACTTCTTCAGGTCTAGTCTGCATATTAATTTTATATTTTTCTAGAGCAAGACCTATCGAAGTGGTGTCGTAATAAATTTTTAGATTATTAAAAAGAATTTTTCTTCTTTGACGAAAAGCAGTCTTAAGAAATTTTTGAAAGGCTGTATAGTCTGAAATTGAGTGTATAGGTTTTTGGGGAACCAACTTGATTACGGAAGATGTAACTTTTGGTTTTGGAACAAAAACTCCAGGAGGAACGTCAAAACCAAAAATCCTCTTAAAATGGTAGTCCATCATAAGGGTGAAGAATCCATAGTTACGACTGCAGGGTTCTGCCAGAATTCTTTGAGCAACTTCCTTTTGAATCATGACTGTGCAGTCTAAGAAGCAATGTTTGACAGTGGATAAAGTGCTGAGTATCCGAGTGGAAATATTGTAGGGAAGATTGCCAACAATTTTTACTGGTGAGTTTTTTATAATGGAATTCCAGTTCAGATTTAGCACATCGGCTTGTAAAATTTCCAGATGTTGATTTGGCTTATCTAGCTGATCGGCTAACTCCACTTGGAGGTAAGAGACCATGGAATCATCAAGCTCTATAGCGAGTACTCGTTGGGCATTGGCTAGCAATGCTTTTGTTAGCTGACCAGTTCCAGATCCAATCTCAACAATTTTATCTTGTGGGCTGATTTGTGCGAACCTGACAATTTTTTGGCAGTAATTTTTGTCGGTTAAAAAATGTTGTCCAAGAGATTTTTTAGGCTGTGGCTTCATCTTGATGGCTTGGTGTATGTTAACATGAGCTGGCATATGAAGAAGCTGCAATCCAAAGGAGGGACTACATGAGTGAGAATGTTCTTGAAGTGACGGACCAAAACTTTGAAGACGAGGTTTTGAAGTCTGAAAAGCCAGTTTTAGTAGATTTTTGGGCTGAATGGTGTGCTCCTTGCCGGATGCTTGCGCCTACAGTAGATCAAATTGCTGAAGAGTTTTCTGGTCAGGCTAAGGTTGTTAAGTTGGATGTTGATAGTAATGCCGAAACTTCTTCTAAGTATCACATTAAGGGTATTCCGACGTTACTTCTTTTCAAGGGAGGTGAGATTCAAGATCAAATTGTAGGTGCTGCCTCTAAGGATAATATTGCTCGAATGATTCAGTCCCAGCTATAAAGTAATAGGAAATTTTCAATTAAAGAGGAGTCAACTGCAGATCTTTTCTTCTCTGTTGTTTTATCATGCCTAATGTAGTTGTAGTAGGTACTCAGTGGGGAGACGAGGGTAAGGGAAAGATAGTAGATCTGATTACCGACCGATTTGATATTGTTGTCCGCTATCAGGGGGGACACAATGCTGGTCATACAGTTGTCATTGATGATCAGAAATATGTTCTTCATCTAATCCCTTCTGGGATTCTTCGTCCTGATAAAATTTGTGTAATTGGTAATGGAGTTGTTGTCGACCCGGCGGCCTTATGTGAAGAACTACAGGTCTTGGCCGACCTTGAAATGGAAGGCCGATTATTTGTAAGTAATCGTTCTCATTTAATTATGCCGTATCATCGAGCTATAGAAGAAGCTGAGGAGGAAAGTCGGGCTGAAGATAAAATAGGCACAACTTCACGAGGAATTGGGCCCTGCTATGAAGACAAGATAGGACGTAGGGGAATTCGGTTGGGAGATTTCTTTTATCCTGATTTACTCAAAGAGAAGATTCAATCTAATGTAGGTTTCAAGAATCTTATTTTAACACGAGTTTACAACGTCAAACCTCTCGATGCTCAAAAAATTTATGACAAATACATGGAGTTAGCTCCGTCCCTTTTGAGCCATGTGATAGATACAGCAGAATATCTTAATCAGTCCATTCGAAAGGGCAAGAATGTTCTTTTTGAAGGAGCACAGGGCACTCAATTAGATGTGGATCACGGCACATATCCTTTTGTCACTTCATCTAATGCTACAGCCGGTGGAGCTTGTTCGGGTACGGGTGTAGGGCCAGGCAATATTGATGGCAGTATTGGTATAGCTAAGGCATACACAACGAGAGTAGGGTCTGGACCTTTTCCTACGGAGCTAACTGATGAAATAGGTGAGCATATTGGAGCGAAGGGTAATGAATTCGGTGCTACAACAGGCCGACCTCGGCGTTGTGGCTGGTTTGATGGTGTTGTGGCTAGTTATGCTTGTTTGGTCAATGATATTGACACTATGGTGATTACTAAGCTTGATGTTTTAGATCAATTAGAAGAGATTCAAATATGTGTTGCTTATGAGCACCATGGGGAAAGAATTGAATATTTCCCAACTGAGATTAGTATGTTGTCTGAGATGGAACCGGTCTACGAAGTACATTCAGGTTGGAAAACAGATACTTCTCAAATTCAAAATTATGAAAATTTACCCGAGCAAGCTAAGAGTTATCTTAAGCGTCTTTCAGAAGTAATAGGAACAGAGATTTCTATTATTTCCCTTGGGCCAGCCAGGAGTGAAACTATCATTTTAGAGGAAAGTCCGTGTCTTCAGAAACTGTTTTCATGAAAACTGTCTGCTGGTAATTTCTTTTCGGATATCCTATTCTTCTAAGCCTATTGTTCCTAGTGATCTTTTAGTTTTAAGACAGGAGATTAATGTGATTTTCTTTAAAACGTTTTGGATAATGGTACTGGGAAATGCATTGGTGCTAGCAATTCTAATGACCGATAATTATGGATCTCAATTAAGCAGTCGGCCAGCTTCTAATTGGATTGAACGCCTAGAAAGGCCTGAAAGAATTAATGAGCTGAAAATGAATCAGGTGTTGGTGCGCCTGAAAATAAAACCCGGTGATATTGTGGCTGATATCGGAGCTGGAACTGGAGTTTTTTCTCGTCCGTTAGCTCAGGCTATTGCTCCTTCAGGAAAATTATTAGCTGTTGAAATTGATCAGGAGTTACTGGACTACATTAATCAACGAGCTAAGAAAGAGAACATTCAAAATATTGAAGAGGTTCTAGGGGGTTTTGATGATCCCAACTTGCCAAAGAAAGATGTTGATTTAGCCTTTATTCATGATGTGTTGCATCACATCGAACATAGAGAAGCCTATTTGAAAAAATTAACTTCCTATCTTGC
Organism: uncultured Acidobacteriota bacterium; assembly: GCA_964487835.1. GTDB lineage: Bacteria > Acidobacteriota > UBA6911 > RPQK01 > JADFOI01 > JAUXKG01. The sequence continues at coordinate 3,758 of CAZASS010000134.1, forward strand.
TCCTGGAGGGAGAGTAGCAATTATTGATTTTGATAAAAATCATCCTGATTCTGCTCATCAAAACAAGCCTG
>CAZASS010000134.1:3921-4745 GCA_964487835.1 uncultured Acidobacteriota bacterium
TCTCTCCCGCGTAGTGGGTCCACACTTCTTCAACGTCTAATTGCTTCTCATCCCCAGATATCGACTACATCAGAACCTTGGTTGATATTGCCCTACTTGTACACCATTAGAGAGAAAGGTATTTGTGCGGAATTTGACTACAATACATCATCTGTTGCAATACAGGACTTTTGCAAAGCATTACCAAATGGAGAAGAAGACTATTTGCTTGAAGTTAGGGCATTAGTAGAACGTCTATATGCCAAGGTATCCAGAAAAGAGCAGACAACATATTTTCTGGATAAAACTCCGCGCTACCATCTTGTTATTAATGAGATTTATAAGCTTTTCCCAGAAAGTAAAAAAATATTTCTTTGGAGAAATCCCTTATCTGTTATGACCTCAATCATGAGTACTTGGGGACAAGGAAAATGGAATTTACATCGTTATAAAATTGATTTATTCCAAGGCTTAGATAGTTTGATTGAAGCGTATCAAGCAAGTATCAATGAGGTTGCCTCTATTCGTTTTGAGAGTTTAGTGGTTGATCCAGAAAAGGAATTGGGAAAGATTTTTTCCTATTTGGACTTAGATTTTAATCCAGACTGGATTGCTTCTTTTCATGAACTGGAATTAAAAGGTCGTGCAGGTGATCAAGTCGGGGTAAATGAGTACAAGAATGTCAGCCAAGAACCTTTGAGCAAGTGGAAAAATGGAATAGTTAACCCTGTGCGCAAAGTATGGTGCCGTCGTTATTTGAAAGGTATTGGGAGAGAGAGACTGCGAATCATGGGATATGACTTGGATGATTTGCTAGTTCAAATAGATTCCTTGCCACTAGGTGT
>CAZASS010000134.1:4755-5104 GCA_964487835.1 uncultured Acidobacteriota bacterium
TTCACTAATATTATCGGACATTTGGAGAATGATATATGGATCAGCATATTGTTTATTAGATCCAGAGTTAGCTAAACGCAAACTAAAAGAAACAAGTTCTTGGCGGAAAATGTTTCCTTATGCATAAAGTTTATATTCTGCACATAAGATTAGGGTCTCTGAGTTAAAGAGGCTGCTTGTTATTTCAAGGCAACATTAACCTCAAAGAAATTATTGTATACTGTCTCGTTTAGGGAAAATTTAAATATGGGTCGTTAGCTCAGTCGGTAGAGCATCTGCCTTTTAAGCAGAGGGTCGCTGGTTCGAGTCCAGCACGACCCACTTCATTTGACTTCCTTAATAAGTAATA
>CAZASS010000135.1:0-5046 GCA_964487835.1 uncultured Acidobacteriota bacterium
ATTTGAAGCAGTACTACACAACTCCTCGACATTCGCCCCAATTAACGTCTTTGTCACTGGAGTCATGGCCGCGATAGTACCAGTTTAGATACTAACGATCTACTCTAAATCCATGTCCCATCATATGGAGAAAAAGGATTATTTGCACAGTAAACTGAAAATTGATAAATCTAACTTAACTAATCACAATTATTATTTTAAAAACTTCCATCGGCTATAAAAATTACATACACAAACTATAGAACCATAACAAGACGTAGTAAGGAGATTGCAGCATGTCAAATCAAACTATCCCCGAAGAGTATTTAGATTTATTCAAGAAAAAAGCCTTTGCACATCTTGCTACCCTGATGGCAGACGGTACTCCCCAAGTGACACCAGTCTGGTGTGATTTTGATGGAATCCATATCAGGATCAATTCAGCACGTGGCCGTCAGAAAGACCAAAATATCCGTCGAGATCCACGTGTGTCTATGTCTATTCTGGACCCTGACAACCCATATCGATACCTAGAAATACGTGGACAAGTAATAAGCATTACTGAAGAAAATGCTCAATGTCACATCGACAGTCTAGCCAAGAAATATCTAGATCAAGATAAGTATTCATCTTCTCAGCCTGATGAGGTACGGGTGATTTATAAAATTGAAGCAAAACACACCACGTTCATGGGTTGAATCTATTCAGGAAGAACCGGATTTCTTAGGTGCCAGTCGGAGACTCTCTGAAAGCAAGCCCCCAATTGAAATAAAAGGGACTCCTTATGGTGGCCCCCAATTAGTTGGAAACCAACGGGCAAACCCAACCGGCTAAAACCGGCTGGCAAAGTCAAGGCCGGAACCTCGCCCATATTCTGAGGCGCATTCAAACGAACAAAACTTTGGACAACCGGTTCTTTTTGCCCTTTAATATTGACAAAGTTTTCTCCAACAATCGGTGGGAAAGCAGGTAATACAGCTCCAATTAGACAGTCCACCTTCGTGAATACCCTCCTAAATTCTTGAACCATATGCCGACGAATTTTTTGAGCTTGCACATATTCAATACCGGTCACCGAATAGCCAGTTTCCAAACGCTCACGCAGGTTTTTTCCATAGTTGTCTGGGTGTTTTCTCAAACAGCGATCATGATAAGTTACCGCCTCGGCACGAGAGATAATATCCGAAGCTTCCAATGCCTCCTCCAAATAATTTACATCAATATCCCTTACCTGTACCCCAGCTTGTTCAAATGTTTTAATTGCCCCACAAACGATTGCCTCAATTTCAGGATCTAAATTTTTAAAGTAGTAATCGCATACTCCAATGCAAAGACCCTCAACAGGTTTTTCTAGATCGATAAGATAATTTTGATCCTGTGCTCCCACCATCACTTGCAACAATTTAGCTGTATCCCTAACACTCTTACTAATAGGACCTACATGGTCTAGTGTCCAACTTAGAGGTATTACACCGCGCGTAGATATCAAATCCCGTGTCGGCTTCAACCCAGTTACTCCGCAACAGGCTGAAGGAATGCGAATGGAACCACGCGTATCAGTCCCAATGGAGCCACAACAAAGACCGGCAGCAACTGCAGCAGCTGAGCCGCCACTAGATCCTCCAGGAACTTTATCTAGACTCCAAGGGTTGAGAACTGCTCCAAAATGTGTGTTTTCGCTAGTTACTCCAAAAGCAAACTCGTGTAAATTATTTTTCCCAACGAGAATAGCCCCTGCTTCCTTAAGGCGTTTCAATGCTGGAGCATCACCACCAGCAAGCCCTTTTCCAAAGACTTTTGATCCCGCGGTAGTAGGCATATTTTGGGATAGAATAATATCTTTAGCCGAGATAGGAACCCCGTGAAGTGGCCCAATATATTTACTCTTACCCGCCTTCGAAGCCTCTTGGAGAGCTGTATCGCTAACAGTAATATAGGAATTCAACATGGGATCAATTTGCTGAATCCGCTCTAAAAAATCGTTTACTACCTGAATAGGAGAAAACTGACCATCGGTCACCACTTTTTCTATTTCTGTAATTCCCCCAAAGGGGTTCAGCCCATTATTCATTGCTGCACAAAATTGACGAATACGATGATATAGACTTTGGCTACCCAACTATCCGACGTTACATCAATCCAGAAGAGGGAAAACCAAACACCGGGGGCCCGACAACACCCCAAAAGACCGAATAATGAAAAAATTTCAATCTGGGTTCACTACAGTTAGAGACTTACCATTGGGTATTATTTAGCTCGGAACCATCCTCAATATACCACCGAGTTGGACCGTACTTTCTTGCTAATACAACAAACATTCTTTGCAGCCTATCTGCTTCCTCTCGCGGCACAACAACGCGCAACAACAACGACTCACCCTTAGTAGGCAATTCAGTAGATGAAAGAACGTAACCCCAAACTGCAATTTTTTCTACTTCTAACCACTAACTAGCAAATCCCTGCTCAAAGGTTTCTATCGGTTTCGATAGTACTGCATCGTTCTTGATTAGCTCAATCTTGGCATTTTGAATCTTTTCTCCCACTGTCCCCACACCGATTCGATAGTCTTCACCGGCTTGAAAGTCAGAAAAAAGGGCAGTGAAACGGATTTCCTCAGGACTAGGTCTCAACACAGGAGCGGACATAACAGCTTGACCAACCAAGAACCCATTAAAAGCAAAACTTAAAAAAATTGTGAGGCCATACTTTCTCATTTTTTCACCTCTCCTGAAAATACAACAATGCTCACACCGCCAAAAAACACCCACAAATTAATCTAGCAGCTGTAATCGAAAGAATTTCTGAGTTCAACACCCAGTTTGTACAACCAGTAATAATCTCATCTATCTTCTACGTCAACATCTTTTTATATAGTTATTCCCTCTGTCAGGTCGTCATCTGTCAGATTTATATCTGGCTCCACCTGCCAGAAAAACCAAAATGGCAACTAAAACACAAATCACTGAGACCTTCGGGCTAGGGCCAATGTTGTACGCCCACATAAAAGCAACCAATCCAGCCACTAAACAATAATAGGTCATGGGAATAAGTGTCAGACGGATAAGCGCCCCTTCACGCCCTAGTAGTCCTACAGTGGCAGAAGCTGCCACTACATTGTGAACCGTGATCATATTCCCCGCAGCCCCTCCAACTGCCTGCGCAGCAACAATAGTCACTGGATTCACCTGAATTTGCTGGGCAGATGCAAACTGAAAGAGTGAAAACATCAGGTTTGAAACAGTATTACTCCCAGCAGCAAATGCTCCAAGAGCGCCAATCCAAGGAGAAAAAAATGGCCAACTTCCTCCTGCCACTACTGCTGCTCCTTGGGCTAGGGTCAAAGGCATACTCTGCAATCCAGACAGATTCAAATCATTCCCAGATTCAATAAAAACCCTAACCATAGGGAGAGCGAAAAGAAGTGCAACTGCTGCACCCTTAGTTTGCCTAATAGTTATCTTCCACGATCTCACAATGCCTTCCCATTCCATTTGATGTAGAAAATAAGTTGCCACACACACCAAAATGAACATAAAACCAGGCAAATAAAAGGGCTGGATTTGCTGCCCAATTCCAGTTCCCATAATGTTGGTAGGACCGATACGAATTCCAGAGAGAAACTTCTGCAGACCTGTGTAGGGCAATCTAGAAACCAACAATAAACTAGCTACTAAAACATAGGGAGCCCAAGCTTTAATAATAGTCATTCCCTTATGCTTTAACTCTTCCCCAGCGTAAATTAGCCCAACCCAAGAAGATTCCCAATTTTCTCGAGGAGGAAAATCCCAATTACTATTGGGCATGAACCAACCTCTGCGAGCAGCAAAGATTACGGTTACCATACCAATAACAGCACCCACCAAAGAGGGAAACTCCGGTCCTAAAACTAAAGCACACGCCAAATAGGGAACAGTAAAACTAACAGAAGCAAACAACGCAAACTTCCAAGCCTTAATGCCTTCCCAAAAGCTCCTATTAGATCCAAAAAAACGAGTTAGCATGGCACAAAGGAAAAGAGGGATTAGAGTCCCGGCAAGGCAATGTATGGCAGCTACCTGAACCGCTATCATTTCTAGATATTCTCGGTAACCAATTCCCTGAGCAGCTATGTAATTGTGAACCACAGAAGAATCCAGTCCACCTGCTACCCCAATCAAAATAGGGGTCCCAACAGCTCCAAAAGAAACAGCGGTACTTTGGATAATTAATCCCACCATTACAGCGGCCATCGCTGGAAATCCAAGAGCTAATAACAATGGAGCAGCTACTGCTGCCGGAGTGCCAAAACCAGAAGCACCTTCAATAAAACTGCCAAAAAGCCATCCGATAATAATTGCCTGTACTCGCCGATCAGGACTAATGAGAAAAAATTCCCTGCGAATAGTTGCAAGAGCACCACTTTCGGTAAGTGTCGCTAGTAACAACAATGCACCAAAAACGATATACAACAATGACAAGGCAAGAATCAGTCCCTTTAGACTGGCAGCAGCCATGACATCTGGGTGAACTTTCCAAACTAAACCTGCTACCAATAAAGTCACTAAGTAGGCAATGGGCATGGCATACCTAGCAGATATTCTAAGTCCTACTAAAAGAAAGCCAACGGTCAGCACCGGAGTAAATGCTAGAAAACTCAGAAGTTCCAGAGAATAAGATTCCATCTAAGCTATTTTAATTTGGTTATTAGACTCAGCATTGATGCAGATATTAAGCCTCCAAGCTAACAAACAACATTAGTGACAATTAGTTGGGACCAAGATAAGCTTTAAAAACACTTTTAGGCCCCTAACCCGACTTATTCGGAGATATCAGAAGATTTCTGAGCAGGAACTTCTCGATGGGGAAATCCATAATAAATTTGGCGAGGACGTGCAATTTTACGTTCTGGATCCCTGAGGCTTTCGTCCCACTGAGATGCCCATCCTATAGTACGACCTATAGCAAAAAGAACAGGAAACATATCTGTTGGGAACCCTATCGCCTGGTAAATTAGACCAGAATAAAAATCAACATTTGGATAAAGTTTTCTTTTAACAAAATATTCATCTTCCAAGGCAATTCTTTACA
>CAZASS010000136.1:0-4971 GCA_964487835.1 uncultured Acidobacteriota bacterium
GTAAAGCCCACTGCGCCCTGAACGCAGCGCGTCTGCCAATTCCACCACTCCGGCAAAACTAATAACAGCTTTCAATGTGTGTTAGCCAGACACGAAAGCACCAGTCTACACTGCTAGTCGCCTGATGTTAAGGTAGGCTTTAGACAGAGTTACTAACTCATTTTTTTTGATACAGGGAAAATGACATTTAAAAAAACAGGCAAGACCGTTACTGGTCGATTAAGCAGTCATCCTGATGGTTATGGATTTGTAATCCCTAAGGACAACTCGTTGAAAGAGGACATCTTTATTCCAGCAAGAAAAATGGGAAGTGCCACTGATGGTGACCAGGTGTTAGTTCGGTTGTCTAGATTGAAGTATCGAAGGGGAAAGCGTTCTGTTTCGGGAGAGATAATTAAGGTGCTTTCCCGAGCAAGACAAGTAATTGTGGGTAAATTATTCCGACACCATAAAGATGCTTATGTAGCTGCTCTGGATGATCGATATCATCATGTTGTTCGAGTGGTAGGAGATGAAATACAACATGTGGCTAATGGGAAAATAGTTGCAGTCTCTATTGTGAGCCCTCCTGGACTGCATCAGTCTCCAGTAGGAAAGCTTTTAGAGGTTTTAGGAAATTTGGGAGATCCTGAGATCCAGTACAAGATTGTTTGTCATAATTTGGGGATTCCCTCAGAATTCTCTAAGGGCGTTTTAGAAGAAGCTAAAGATGCTGATGAGCCAAATATTAAATCTCTGGAGGGACGTCAGGATTTTCGATCTCTTCCCACTGTGACTATTGATGGGGAAACAGCCCGTGATTATGATGATGCTATCAGTATTGAGAAACTCGAGACGGGAAGTTTTCGGCTTTGGGTTCACATCGCAGATGTTTCTCATTAAGTCAAAATCAATAGTTTGCTTGACCAAGAAGCTTTTCAGCGTGGAACGTCCGTTTATTTTCCAGATCGAGCCATCCCTATGCTTCCAGAAACACTTTCGAACGATTTATGCAGTTTAAAACCTAAAGTCGATCGATTAACAATAACTGTTGTCTTAGAAATAGATTCGCAGGGGGTTGTTCAGAATAAAAATTTTTTCAGATCGGTTATTTGCAGCGACAAGAGAATGACTTATACGCAGGTAAATAAGATATTAACTGAAAAAGATAAAAAAAATAGAGATTGCCATGGATCCTTGGTGCAGATTTTTCTTTGGATGTCAGAATTGTGTGAAGTGCTTGTGGATCAACGCCGGAAAAGAGGTTCGATCGATTTAGATTTGCCTGAACCTCAAATTGAATATGATGCAAACGGAGAAGTTTTAGATATTGTTCGTAGTGAACGAAACCAGGCTCACAGGATAATTGAAGAGTTCATGATTCTAGCCAATGAAACTGTAGCTGACTGCATAGAGAGTAGTGGGGCAAAATGTATCTACAGAGTTCATGAAAGCCCAGATGCCTTAAAGGTGGAAGAGTTTGAGAAAATTTTATCTCAATTTGGATATTTTTTGAAACGGAATGGTAAGGGAGAATATTCTGCACATTCTTTTCAGGAATTGGCCAAGAATTTGTCCGGTAAAAAAGAAGAGCGTTTTCTTTCGTACTTGATGCTGCGCTCCTTTAAAAAGGCCCAATATTCTGAAATAAATAGAGGACATTTTGGATTGGCCTCAACTTGTTATACTCATTTCACCTCTCCTATTCGTCGTTATCCCGATCTTGCTATTCACCGTATTCTGAAATGGATGATTGAAAAAAAGAGTAACAGCAGTAACGGTCGGGAATTATTAGGAAGATTGCAAAAAGTAGCTACTCATTCATCAGATAGGGAACAAAAGGCAGTTGAGGCAGAGCGTGAAATTATGCGTTGGTCAATGTCTAGATTTATGGAGGAGCGTTTAGGGGAGGAATACTGTGGTTTTATAACTGGTGGCAAGCGGAGTGGATTTTACGTGGAATTGTTGGATCATTTTGTAGAAGGTTATGTTCCAGTTGGTACAATTCTTGATGATGTTTATGCTTTTAATAAAAAGAGCAACTGTTTGATTGGTAAGAAGAACCATAGGGTTTATCGGATCGGCGATAGTTTAAAACTAAGAGTCAGTAAAGTGAATTCCGAAAAATATCTGATCGAATTTTCACCAGTTATAGAGAAATTATCATCTCTGAAAAAGAAGAAACGATAATATTGTCCTGTTCGGGAAAGACTGTTCTAAGATCCAAGATCAGTTGATCATTTTCTATTCGGGAGATAATGGGAATAGAAGCGTTTCGGAGGCGTTGTTCTAGTTCGTTGACTGAGTAAAGTTTTGATGTGAGAGTTAGAAGATATGTGGGAATTTTTTCCTCTGGAGCTGAACCTCCCCCAATCAGAGAGTATCCTTCCTTAATCTTCATTTGGAGTATGTCTTTATTTAGAAGACTCTTAAGATTTTCAGTTCGTTGCCGAATTTCCTGAGTTTCAGTAGTTAGCATTTTTTGCACAGGAATGGAAGAGAGATAGGAGCCTTTTTCATATTCTATTAAGGTCCATTCTAAAGCTGAGGATGTGATTTTATCTGCCCGACAAGCTCTCATCAATGGGTTATTGCGAATTAGATTTATCAGTTGTTTTTTACCTGCAATAATTCCAGATTGGGGTCCGCCTAGGAGCTTATCGCCACTGAAACAAATTAGGTCGACACCTGTAGAAAGGCTTGATTCGGCAGTTGGTTCTTGCTTTAACCAAGGCAAGGGGGAGGGAAAGAGAAGTCCGCTTCCTAAGTCCTCCACTACAGGTATGCCTGTGCGATGGGCTAGTTCGGTTAGTTCTTCGAGAGTAGGGCGTTGGGTGAAGCCAAGGATTTTGTAGTTGCTAGGGTGAACTCTCAGGATAAGAGCAGTATCTTCCTGAATGGCTTCTTGATAGTCCGAAATTTTTGTTTTGTTTGTTGTGCCAACTTCATGCAGAATAGCTCCGCTTTTTTCCATGATGGCAGGAATACGAAAAGAACCTCCAATTTCAACCATTTCTCCACGGGAAACTAAAACTTTTTTACCTAATGAAAGAGTGTTTAGAATGAGTAGAACAGCGGCTGCATTATTGTTGCAAACCGTAGCGGCCTCGGCTTTGAGGAGTTGAGTTATACGTTTTTCAACATGAAGATCACGGTGGCCGCGCTTTCTAGTTTCTAAATTGTATTCGAGAGTTGAATATCCAGTAGAAATATCCTGGATGGCCTTAGCAGCAGATTTTGTAAGAGGCGCTCGGCCAATATTTGTGTGAATGATTACACCGCTGGCATTGACTACTTTATGAAGCGAAGGAGAGAGGCGTTTATTTAAATTTAAACACAGGTCAGATTCCATTAAAGAAAGACGTTTCGTTATTTCTTTTTTTGAAAGAAGTTCTTTCTTAATATCAGTACGTAGGGTATTTAGATATTCTTGAATGGCGAGCAGAACAGTTTGTGGAGAATAGAGGGAAATTAGGCGCTGAATAAATCCTTCCTCTAAGAGTTGAGTTGTGGAAGGTAATTGTTGCAAAAGTTGATTGTCAGAAGGCACAGATCTATTATACCGGAGTTTTACTTTTTGGTTTCCCTATTACCGGTCTGGACTTTTGTCTAAAGCCGACAATATTATGCTGAAGATAAGGAGTGTGTGAATGAAAATTGAAACTGCTATATTGAGTGTTTCTAATAAAGAAGGTATTGCTGAACTAGGTCGTGAATTAAGTTCTTTGGGAATTAATATAGTTTCCACAGGAGGGACTTCCCAAGTTTTACAAGAAGCAGATGTTCCAGTAGTTGCTGTGTCTGATTACACTAGTTTCCCTGAGATTTTAAGGGGGAGAGTTAAAACACTTCATCCTAGAATTTATGGAGGGATTTTAGCCCGACATGATGACCCTGATGACCAAAAAGCACTTAGGGAAAATGATATTACTCCGGTAGGTTTAATAGTGGTTAATCTTTATCCTTTTGGTCAAACGATAGAGAGAGAGAATGTAACCTTGGACGAAGCTATTGAACAGATTGATATTGGAGGTCCAACACTAATTCGAGCTGCGGCTAAAAATTTTAGTTATGCAACTGTTTTAGTAGATCCTGAAGATTATGGGAATGTTTTGGATGAATTAAGAAAAAACGATAATCAAGTTAGCACAGAAACTCGTGCGCTGTTGGCCAAGAAAGCCTTTAGTCATACAGCTTCGTATGATGCAACTATATCTAATTATCTTTGCCAACATGATGTTGAAGAGGAGATTCTTCCAGCTACTTTCAATATTAGCCTTGAACGGGTTGATTCCCTTCGGTATGGGGAAAACCCACACCAAAAAGCAGCGGTGTATCAACTTAGTCAGGCACCTGCTTCGGGGTTGGTGGGTGCCAAGCAGCACCAAGGCAAGCATCTTTCTTTTAACAATTATTCCGATCTGGAATCAGCGTGGAATCTTTGTCAGGATTTTCAGGAACCATTTTGTGGAATTCTTAAACATAGTAATCCGTGTGGTGCCGCAGTAGGTGCAAGTTTGAAGGAAGCCTATGAGCGTGCGTTATCTTGTGATCCAGTTTCAGCTTTTGGTTCCGTTATTGGATTTAATCGTCAAGTGGATGAGGAAACAGCTGAACTAATGCGTTCATTGTTTGTAGAAGCTGTTATTGCCCCAAGTTATAAGTCGGAAGCACTGGAAATTTTTGCCCAAAAGAAAAATCTTCGAGTTTTGGAAATGGGCGAACAAACACTTAGAGCTGCGGATTATGAAGTCAAGACACTTACTGGTGGATTTTTGTTGCAGGATAGAGATCTTCATGTGACCCGTGAAGGGGATTTGCAGGTAGTTACAAAGCGTGTTCCTAGTCAACAAGAAATTCAGGATCTGCTTTTCGGATGGGCTGTTTGTAAACATGTTAAGTCGAATGCCATAGTCTATGCTTTGTGTAATCAAACGATTGTGATATGAGCAGTGCAGATGAGCAGATTGGACTCTGTTCTCTTAGCTGCTA
>CAZASS010000137.1:0-4921 GCA_964487835.1 uncultured Acidobacteriota bacterium
GAACATTGCCTTGCTTTTCTTTTTCTAGCCATTGATAGTTCTTATTTCGATTAGCCGCATTAACACAGATGAAAATATGGTCTGAACTAATTCTATAGACGACAATATCATCGATAAATGTTCCTTGTGGGTTCAGAAAGGCTGAGTACTGCGCCTGATTGTCTTCCAGTTGTGAAATGTCGTTACTGGTAACTCTTTGGGCTAAGGTAAGAGCATCTTTCCCTATAATTTCAATTTGACCCATATGGCTAACATCGAAAACTCCAACTGATTGTCGTACTGCTAGATGTTCTTTTAGTGCGCCCTGATATTGGACCGGCATTTCCCATCCGGCAAATTCCACCATTTTTCCACCGAATTCACGATGAACAGAGTTCAATGCAGTTTTTTTCAGACTCATTAACCTATGATAACTCGAGGAAGCGCTGGGTGACAGGTTAAGTGGTAATCTTTTTGGCAATACATCTCATGTTGATATCTGTTGTGATATCGTTTTCTAGTATCGATTGCCTGGGTTATGGTCTGTTGTAGATTATGAGTTTTGGAAGGAAATAATGCCTTGAATAAGCTTGGAACTAGCTTAATTTATTTTTTGTTTTCATCTCAATCTTTGCTTCTGCATGGGCAAGATCCAGAGGGGTTTTCTCATTACATCTATCTTTCCGATCAGCGTGTTATTACCGTTGAGCTAATCGATGAGGAAGAGGTCATACTGAATTACATTAATTTAGGGGAAACCTTTGAAATAATTCAGGCTCCCATGCTTTTAATTTTAGATGTTGAAAGAAATATTTATAGAGGACACTTGATGAAATCCAATAGCTTTTCAGATTCGAATAAGCGGTTTCAGGTGAGTAAGCTAATAAAGCCATTGGAGTATGAGGGGTTTGATATTGTAGGGAATTATCAGTTTTTGGAAAATCCTGAACGAGCTCTTTTAAAAATTGGTGCACGTATTATTATGCTTCAACCACTTTCTGCGGATGAGTTTGAGCTAGTGGCTTCAAGAATTGCAGGAATAGATCTTGAGATTAATGATGGCAAGAAAATGTTAATGGGAGCTGGTTTCCAACAGGGGTACGGAGAGATTTACAATGCTGGTGATGAAGATATAGTTGAGTTGGAAAAACATTTTCCTGATTTAGTCTTAATATCCCCTGTTGTTTTATCTAAACCGAATCCGCTTCTCCCAAAATCTTTCAACCATCTACCTGATCCTGTGATTGTTTTATTGGAAGTCATTGTGACTCAGTCAGGAGGAGTAGTAGAGATTAAAGTTCTGGAGGGGATTGATCCTATTCTGGATCAAATAGCAGTTCAGACAGTACGGAATTCTTGGATCTTTTTACCTGCTATTTCTGAGGGTCAGATATCCTCCAGTGAGGTCACTTTGGAGGTGGTGTTTCTTCGCAACTAAAGTAGTTCTCTATGGCTGATACCAAACCTGGAATAGAGGATTTGTTTGCCTGTGTCACAATTTTCAACCCATATGCTTTAGCAGTAGCAGCAGTGATAGGGCCAATAGCGGCATAACAGAATTTTTGAAGGTTGATATGTTCAGGAGCTAACGTGACAAAGTTGGTTACCGTTGAAGAACTTGTGAAAGTAATTAAGTCGGGAGATTCACTTTTTAATAATTCAGTCAGACGTGAACGACTGGTTTTAGGAACTACGGTATCGTAAATAGCGACCACGTCTACTATTGCTCCTTTATCTTTCAAAGTATCAGGGAGAATTTTACGGGCTTGACTAGCTCGGGGTATTAATATGTGCATGTTTGTAATATCCCCATTGTGCAAATGAATGAAGTCTTCTAAAATTCCTTCTGCTTGATAGATGTGGGGCACAAGATCGGCTTGAAACCCGTATTCTTCTGTTTTTTTTGCAGTTGCTGGTCCTATGCAGCATATACTTGGAAACGTAGTACTATCTGTCCAGTTAGATAAATTTCCCATTTTCTGGGCACGATCCATGAAGATTTGAACACCGTGTACACTAGTAAACATGATCCATTGATAATGTCTGATATTTTCAATAGATTCATCTAGTGCAGGATTGAACCGGTGCTTAAATTCGATGGTGGGAATCTCCAGAACTCTAGCTCCCACAAGTTCTAAAAGATGTCTAAACTCGGGTGATTGGGATTGACTGCGAGTAATTAGAATAGTCCGATTTTTCAAGTGTAAGCTCATCGATTTTTTATTTATTCCATATTTCCAATATCTTCTCTCCCCCGTGGGAGAGAAGATATTCAGCTGTTTCTAAGGCTAAATTTTCTAAGTTTTGAGGATTGCCTTGAGAGGTTTTATGTATAGCTTTTAGAGGATCGGAACTAGCTATGAATGCAGAAAAAAACCCTTTGTTATTTTGAGTGTAAGCGTGGGCGCCCATGGGAAGTTTGCAATCTCCTCCGATTCTTTTTAGGAATTGTCTTTCAGCCAGGGTGCAAAGTTGAGTTGTTTTATGATTTAGAGGTTCCACTATTTGACGTGTTAATTCATCGTCAGACCGAATTTCTATGCCTAGAGCTCCTTGGCCAACTGCTGGGATTATCTTGTGTGTGGGAAAAGAGTAACTAATTTTTTCTTCTAAGTTTAAACGTTTTAAACCTGCTGCTGCTAGCAGGATTCCATCCAGTTTTTGTGGTTCTATTTTTTCAATGCGGGTGTCAATATTTCCCCGAATCGGACAGATGATTAAGTCCTCTCGAAGTAACTTAAGTTGTACTGTGCGACGGGGGGAACTAGTTCCTAGTCGTGCTCCTGTAGGTAAATTTAAAAAAGAAATTTTTGAAGAGTTGGTCACTAGGACATCACGGGGATCTTGTCTTTCAGGAATAGCTGCCAAGCAAAGTCCTTTTGGCAGTTCACCTGGAAGATCTTTTAGGCTGTGAACGGAAAGATCAATTTCTTGTTTTAGTAGAGCGTCTTCAATTTCTTTAACAAAGAGTCCTTTGATGCTTTCTGAGGATTGGGCTAAATCATTTTGTGACAGTACGTCTCCTGAGGTCCGAATGGTTTTAATACATACGTTTATATTTGGATTGTTTAGACGTATGGATTTCGCAACGATGTTTGCCTGCTGTTGTGCCAGAAGACTACCTCTAGAACCAATGATGATTTTTTTCATTTCTGTGGATCCTGTCGAAAAATATCTAAAATCATTTTGATGATTCGATAGCGGCTTGTAGGATTTTTATTTTGATTTTTAAATTCAGTGATTAAGGGATGAGCGATTTTATGAGCAGTTTTTCTGGAGATTTTTTCCATTCGGGTGTATTCGTCTTCAGTCAAGGTGTTTTGGTGTGCCTTTAGTTCAGTTAAGCAAATTTTTTCAATATGTGTTCGCAGTTCGCCTAGTAGTGGTCCAATACTTTGTGCGTCTATTTTCTCTCTAAAATTATCAACTTCTTTATCAATAATTTCTTCAGCAAGTTCTGCTTCTTGATGGCGTTCGAGGAGGTTGGCTTCCAAAACAGACTGAAGATCATCGATATCGTACAGAAAAACGTTATCTATGTTGTTAATTTCTGGATCAACGTTACGTGGAACTGAAATATCAATAATGAAAAGAGGTCGATATTTACGTTTCCGAATACTGGATTCAACTATTGAAGGTTGTAAAAGAAAAGAATTAGCATTTGTTGAAACAATAACAATATCAGCTTGGATTAAATGTTCATTCATGGTGTCAAAAGCAATGCTTTTTCCATTAACTTTTGAGGCCATTTGGTGTGAATTTTCTGGGTTTCGGCTGGCCACCAAAATTTCTTGAATGCCAGAGTCTGCCAAGTTACGTGCAGAGAGTGTACCCATTTTCCCAGAACCTAATAATAGAACTGATTTTTCAGAAAGATCTCCAAATATTTTTTTGGCTAGTTCTACTGCTACCGAACTAATTGAAACAGCTGAAGCGCCAATCCGAGTTGAATTTCTCACCCGTTTGGCTACGAAGAAGGCTCTGGGAAGGAGGTTTTTAAGGTCATCACCTACGCTTCCTGCCTGTTGGGCCAATAGATAAGCTTGTTTCATTTGTGACAGTATTTGAGGTTCTCCTACTACCATTGAATCCAAGCTGGAAGCTACTCTGAAAACATGGCGAATGGCAGAATGACTTTGATAGGTATATAGGTAATCCTCTAGGAATGGAGGATTTAAGGAATGGTAATTGTAAAGAAAATTTTTAATTGAGTCTGCAATTTCAATTTGGCTGTTTTTTCCCTGAGCAATTATTTCGACTCGATTGCAGGTAGAAACAATCATGCTTTCCTGAAGTTCAAATTCTTGGTTCAGTTGAGTTAAGGCCGAGCTAAGCTGATCTTCAGAAAAAGCGATCTGCTCACGTATCTTAATAGGTGCAGTTTTATGGCTAAGGCCAACTAGGACCAGACTCATTTGCTTGGAACCACAATATTGAATGTTAGTAGTTGAATGATGTGAAAAATCAGCAATTTTTTAATAAAGACGGGTTTTTTGCCAGTCATAGGAAAGAGTGTAGTCCTCCTAGGTATTGGGCTCCCAAAAAAGTAAAAAGAACTGAAGTAAAACCAATCATGCTGATAATTGCAGCACGTTTGCCTCGCCATCCTGCTGTTAATCTTAAATAAATCAAAATTAGATATATTCCCCAAGTTACAAATGCTGCAACAACTTTGGGATCTTTTTGCCAGCCTTGAATCCAATCCTGTTCTGCCCAAATAACTCCTACCAACAAACCTAGTGTCATTAAAGAAAAACCTGAGATCAGGAATTTAAGGAAAAGGTCATCTAGCTGCAGAAGAGAGGGTAGAAAGTTATATAAGATTTTTGGTTTTTTGCTTTTTAATTCTCGCTCTTGGAGAAGGTAGAGAAAACTAGCGACGAAGGTAACAAAGAACATTCCATAAGCAAGAAAAAGGCAGATGGTATGTAAGTAGATCCAA
>CAZASS010000138.1:0-4873 GCA_964487835.1 uncultured Acidobacteriota bacterium
AAGATTGTATAAGTATTTCTTCCCTTTTTTGCGAGCTACCTCATGTAAACGATTTCGAATGGATTCGGAACGACCTGGCCCTTCAAATATTCCCTCTAAGAAAACTTTGAAATAAAGCCCAGTCCCTCCTACAACAATAGGGGTTTTTCCTCGAGAGGCTATCTCCCTACAAATCTCTCGGGCTCTAACCATATACATCCCCGCGCTGAAATACTGATCCGGATCCAATATATCGTACAGGTGATGTGGAATTTGTTGCCTCTCCTTCACACTTGGTTTAGCAGTACCAATATTTAATAAGCGATGTAACTGAAGAGAATCGCAGTTAACAATTTCTCCATTTAGGATTGAAGCAGCCCGGAGGGCCAACCTACTTTTCCCTGTAGCCGTTGGACCTAAAATCCCTATCAAACAAGATTTTCTTTGCAATATATTTTTCCCCTCACACTATTAAAGAATATATGCAACACACCCATTCTTTTTAATATCCATATCCTGCTGATATTGCACAAAAAGACTTGTGCAGTAAAAACTGGAATCTACATATTTACCAACGCTGTTCTACTTTAATCCCTGAATAGTAGTGCTTTAGAATCTGTTCAAAACTCCAGTCTTTCTGAGCCAATTTGACAGTTCCCATTTGGCAAAGGCCTACTCCGTGTCCCCAACCTCGACCTTTGACATGAATTTCACTAATGTACTTCTTGTTTTTACGTGTATCTAGGTCTGTAATCCAATTACTGCGCAATTGAAGAATGGAACGAATTTTCAAACCTTTTAGTACTTTGTTCCCTTTACTACCAACAAACTTCATCTCCACTGTTCTTTTATTTTGACTCTTCCGAACCAAAATTATTTTTTTTAATTTACCAATTTTTAGACGATCAATTTTTTCTTGCACGTCACTTATTAAAATATGAGACTTCCATTTACGATAAGGACTGTCTTGATCAGGACACTTGACTCCACCTTGTAAATAGGAAATTCCAGATTTCTGAAAAATGTGATGGTAGGATTCTGTCAAACCACCACAAGTGGAAGAATAGAAAGCCACTATTGGCTCTTTTTTATAGACAGCCATTATTCCTTTGGTCTCTTGGATAGCTCGATCAGACAAACTATGCTCCCCTTTTTTTCCACGATACACTTGAGACCGTGAATCTGAATATAGATCAAATCCTTTTCGAGCATTCAAACCCAGGTTTGCAAAAGCAAAAGTTCGGGCCGCCACAGCTTGTGCCTTGATTGCTTGAATATAAGGAAATGCAATCGGACTTAATTCACTGGGAACAACCCCTCTGAGATATGTTTCAATGTTCACATCATTAACGATAACCGGTCTTTTGACAGGATTAATAAATACTTCAAAAGCACCTCGATAACTCACACCATCCATTTTCAAAAACTTGTTATTTCGAGGCTTTAAACGAAATCCAGAACCAGAATCCACCACCTGATCTTCGCGGTCATATAAATAGATCTTCCCATTACTGACTCGAACTATCACAACTGTTGCTAAGTCTGAATTTACAATCTTTGCAAAAGAAAAATTTTCCTTGAGCAAGAGACGTATTCTAGGAATATGTTTTTGTTGTTCTTTTCTTACCAGGACTTTTTCAGTACGGTCCGAAGGAGAAGGAATTGACTGAGAAGTTTTTTTTCCACCACAGGATACAAGAGCAAACAAACCACACCAAAGAAAAATAATAACACAAAAAAATCCTCTACTTGCTCCCCACTCTACAACACAATCAAGGTCTGGTTTCACCCTACTCACTTTGGAAACTAATTAATCTCAAACATAATGCTTCTCTACTTCACTACTACCACAAATAATTTCAAATTAGTTCAAATTCTTATTACTGACTGTCTCTTTCTTCGATTACCTGATTAATTTTGAGAGCTACATCGAGTGCCCGCTGGCCCTCTTCCGCTGAACAACCTTCTAAATCGCTTGAAGATTCGCTATCTTTTCGTACTGCTTGAAGAAAAGCCCTAATCTCTAAAAGTAAAGGCTGTTCCTCACTAATAGACAATTCCTGCTGAGCAATCTGTTTCCCCTCCGATGAATTTTGGAGTTGGTGTATCTCCGCCTGTCTCCCATGGAAATCAATAGAGACATATCCTGCTTTCTGAAAAAGTCGCAGTTTGCGAATTTTTTCTGTCGAGACTCGACTAGCTGTTATATTGGCCACACATCCGTTTTCAAATTCTAATCGTGCATTGGCAATATCAACCCGAGAACTTAGTACTGGAATACCCACTGCATAAATTTTACGAAGTGGACTTTTGACGAAGTGAAGGATTAGATCCAAATCGTGGATCATCAAATCTAAAACAACGTCAATATCCAGACTACGGGAAACAAATACTCCCAACCGATGAGATTCGAAAAAACGGGGCTCAGAAATAAAAGGTTTTACTGCCAATAAGGCCGGATTAAACCGTTCAGACTGACCCACATGTAAAACAACTTTATTCTCTCTATATGCCCGAATCATCTGATTGGCTTCTGTAGTACTCTGGGCTATTGGTTTTTCAACTAAAACATGTATACCTTGATGAAGTAAATCAATGCCAATTCGGGCATGTTCTACAGTAGGCACAGCCAAACTCACCGCATCGACAACACCTATAATCTTTCGATAGTCACTATAAAACTGGCAGTTGCATAGTTTAGCTAATTGTTGTCCACGTTCTTCCTGAATATCGACAACAGCAACCAATTCAGCTTCTGATAACTCTGAGTAGATACGAGCGTGATGCTCTCCTAAAGCTCCCACACCCACTACAGCTACCTTTGTTGGAACAGTCACAATTACTCAGCTACGATGGCTATGCTAGAAGCCTCGACCTTTTCAAAAAATTCATCAGAATCAATTATTAAAGTCTTACCAGCATCAATTGAAAGTGCTGACACATTACATTCCCTCAAAACCTCAGATGTCTCCAATCCAATTACTGGTACATCAAATCTCATATCTTGATCTGGCCGACTCACCTTCACAACCGTCAATCGTTGTCCTCCCACTAATTGTGCTGCCCGCCGAATTGTTTCGTTTGTTCCTTCCATTGCCTCAACTGCAACAACTGCCTGACTTTTTACCACGATTGTCTGACCCACATCGAGTCTAGTAATTTCTCGTGCCACCGATCTGCCGTATTCTATATCTTTTTGTTCTTCAGAATTAGGTGAGCGTCTTGTAAGTAGACCCGATTTAGCAAGTAAAGATTTCAACAATACCGTAGAATCAACAAATTCAAATCCTTCACTCTCCAACACATTAATTACCCCTTCCAGAAGACTTTGAGTGTTTTTTTTAGGTAAAGAAGCAAGCATACCTATCATCTTCACATCGGGCACCGTAACTTTCCATTTCTTGCCATGAGCTCTTTTTGTTGAAAAAATTCTGGCATGCTTGACCTGACCTGCCATAAGGACTTGAGTAACATCAGCCCCCTTGAAAAGACGAATTAATTTATTCAGGTGACCCAATCCTATCCAATGAATAGAAACATCTGATTCGGAGGCAAATTCTTCAATCTCCGGAAATGTCTCTTCTTTGATAGCTGCCACTACTACCGGAATATTTTTTTGAATAGCCTGTCTAAGAATTAGGAATGGGAACCGACCATTACCCGCGATCAGACCTAGCTTCTGAATATTCCCCACCACTCTCTCCTGTATCCCTTACAAATCCTCTCTCAGCTGTCTCAATGAACCGGAGTAAGGTGCTTACTTCATTACTCAAATTGGCCTCTTCTTTAATTTTATCAACTGCATCACTAACTTTGAGCCCTTTCTGAAACAACCATCGGTAAGCTTTTTTTAAGTTCTTAACACTTTCATTTGAAAACTCTTTACGTTTAAGTCCTAAGCTATTTATGCCGTAAATAGCAGCACGATTTCTGTAACCCACAGTTTTAATAAAAGGCAAAGCATCTCGAGTAAGAACAGAATAACCTCCTATAAAAGCATGTGTGCCTACACGACAAAATTGGTGTACCCCCGAAAATGCCCCAACAATAGCGTAGTCCTCCACCTCAACATGACCAGCAAGAGTGGCTGAATTAGTCAATATTGTACCCATTCCCACATGGCAGTCATGAGCAATATGCACACCAGTCATTAACGCATTATGATTCCCAATTGTGGTTTTTCTTCCCCCTCCTTTAGTACCCCGATTGATGGTGACGAATTCGCGAATAATGTTGCCATCACCGATAGAAAGAAAACTTTTCTCACCTTGATATTTCAAATCCTGCGGTGCTGTTCCAATAGCTGCCTGACCAATAATGCGATTATCCTTCCCAATACAAGTTGGCCCTTCAATTACTGTATGAGGTCCAATTTCCGTTCCGTCTCCAATCTCCACTTGAGAACCAATTACTGTATATGGACCAATTCGCACTCCTTCACCAATAACTGCATCCGACGAAATCATCGCCGTAGGATGAATTTCAACTATTTGTTTATCGCTCATTGGAGTTTCAACTCTCGGTGGGTCTTGGACGATCTACCATAGAAAACATAATATCGGCTTCAGCCACCAACTGGCCTTCTACATAAGCTTTTCCGTTCAACTTACCCACTCGCGTCTTAAGCCGAGTCACCAACATCTCAATACGAAGTTGATCTCCTGGAACTACTGGTTTTCGGAAACGGGCATCTTCAACCCCCATAAAAAACACTAACTTACTGTCGCGATCAGGAAGGGTCTTAAAAACTAGAACACCCCCCACTTGAGCCATAGACTCCAAAATCAGAACACCTGGCATAATCGGAACCCCAGGAAAATGTCCAGTAAAAAAAGGCTCATTTATAGTAACGTTCTTAATACCCACAATCCTTTGATTTTCTTCATATTCCAAT
>CAZASS010000139.1:0-4285 GCA_964487835.1 uncultured Acidobacteriota bacterium
AGGAAAGATTGCGAGCCAGAATGAAGAATATCTTCTGGGAGGGAGATTGAAAATGTCTGAATTTAGGGTTTACAAAAGCCCTAGATGGCCTATATCGTAGGGGCAGACTACCGTATCCAATATTGACTTATTCGATGCCTGTTCTTTTGTTGAAAGAGGAGGTGTCCAACTTCTGGGCAACAATATGAAATCTATTTCAAGGCGTCTATTTATCGGGCAGACAGGATCGGGAATTGCTGTGGGCAGTGCAATCCCTTCGTTAGAAGTTCCTACTGGTCTATTTGAATCCACTAAATCTGTTCCTCTGGTTTCTCCCAAAACCCAAATTAAATTTAAGCTTAATGGAGAATCCCATCAACTAGAAGTAGAGGATCGATGGACACTAGTTGAGGTTTTAAGAGATCACCTGCATTTGACCGGCACTAAGATAGGGTGTGATCGGGGAGAGTGTGGGGCGTGTACTATTCTTTTAGATAGAAAACCTGTTTATTCCTGTAGTTATTTGGCTGTTTGGGTTGACGGAAAAGAGATTACTACGGTTGAAGGGCTGGCCAAAGGGGATGAGTTGGATCCTTTGCAAGAGGCTTTTATTGAGCATGATGGTCCTCAGTGCGGATTTTGTACGTCAGGACAACTTATGGCCGCTAAAGGGGTGCTCAGCGATCATGCTGACCCAACTGTTGAACAAGTTAAGCAGGGAATGTCAGGGAATATCTGCCGTTGTTCTAACTATAATCAGTATGTAGAAGCAATTATGGCAGCGGCCAAAAAGAGGAAGAAGCTGTGATTGAAAAATTAAAGCAGGTTGGAAATAGTGTGGCACGTATTGATGCTCTAGAGCGAGTTACTGGAAGAGCCAATTATACGGCTGATGTTTATTTGCCTGACATGATTACGGCACGTGTTTTAAGAAGTCCACATCCCCATGCTCGTATTCTGAGTATTGATGTGTCTAAAGCACTAGCCATGCCTGGTGTCCATGCCATTCTGACGCACGAAAATTGTGATGTGGTATGGACCACAGGAGATAAGAGAAATAAAAGATATTTATTCAACAATCCTGTTCGTTTTGTGGGGGATCCGGTGGCTGCCGTGGCTGCTGAAAATCGTAACTTAGCTGAAGAGGCTATGGCTAAAATCAAGGTAGAGTATGAAATTTTAGATTTTGTTATAGATACCGAAGAAGCGCTACAGCCAGATGCAGTTAAAATTCGTCCCGGCGGAAATCTTTCACCTGATGCAAAAGGTAAACATGAGCCAGAGGTATACAGTCGCGGAGATATTGAAAAAGGTTTTTCTGCTTCAGATCACGTATTTGAAGATATCTACGTTTCCAAGCATCACAGTAATGCTCAGATGGAACCTCGTACAGCGGTAGCCCAGTGGGAAGGGGATAAGCTTACCGTTTGGACTGCTACTCAGGGAATTGCCAATTGTCAGAGGGATCTCTGTAGAGATCTAGATCTGCCCCGTGAAAGGGTGCGTGTTGTTTGTCAGTACATGGGTGGTGGTTTTGGTAATAAGAATCAGTGCCAAGACTCCGACCTCATGGCTGCCGTTTTGGCCAAGCGGACAGATCGCCCGGTCAAACTTGAGTTTACTCGCAAAGGTGATTTTTTAGGTGTTCATGGACGTTGGCCAACTAACCAGTATTATAAAATTGGAGTTGATAAGGATGGTTTGCTGCAAGCTATTCAAGTCCGAAATTATAGTGGTATGGGACCCTATCGTAAGGGGACTGGTTCTTTAGTAGGTACTGAACTTTATCGTTGTCCGCATGTGCGTCGGGAAATTTATCCGGTTTATACCAATATGACCGTTGCAGCTAACTTTCGGGCTCCTGCCTATCCTCAAGGCGTCTATGGCATTGGATCGATGATGGATCATATTGCCCACGAATTAAAGATTGATCCCGTGGAGTTTCATCTTAAAAATTCAACTCGACAGTTTCTTGACAAGCTTCCTTACACTAGCTATGGATTAGCCGATTGTATACGTCAGGGAGCGGATATTTTTGAATGGGAAAAACGTTGGCATCAGGCAGGTACCGGTGTCGGTCCAAAAGTCAGGGGATCGGGAATGGCTATCGGCTTGTTTGGTTCTCGGTTGGGCCGGAGTTCGGCGGTATTACGGTTAGATAGTGAAGGAAAGTTGTGGGTGCATGTAGGGATTACAGATATTGGTACCGGAGCCAAAACTACTATGGCAATGATTGCAGCTGAGGCCATGGAAATGGATTTATCTGAGGTAGAAGTGGTTTGGGGAGATACTGACCGTTGTCCATATTCGGTTGGGGAGTCGGGAAGTCGGACCACTGGCTTTACTGGTTATGCGATTCTTGAAGCGGCTAAACAGCTCAAGCAAAAGCTGAACAAACAAGGTTTGCCTAAGGGTGATGACATGCTTATTGCCCAAGTTACTACAGAGCCTAAGTTAGAGGGAGTGGCTCGCTATGGTTTTGCTGCCCATTTTGTGGAAGTTGAAGTGGATACAGAATTAGGTGGTGTAAAAGTTTTGAAGTACGTAGCCACGCAAGATAGTGGCCGTATAGTCAATCCACTTACTGCAACTAGTCAGGTTAGGGGTGGCATCATCATGGGAATTGGGATGGCCTTGCACGAGGAGTTGTTGTATGACAAGCGAACTGGTGTCCCAGTAAATCCAGGCTATTATGGAGCTCGGGTAATGACCCACCTAGATGCTCCCGAAATAGAAGTTCACTTTATCGAAACTGAGGATGCTTACGGGCCTTATGGTATTAAATCTGCAGGGGAAACCCCAATTGTTCCATCTGTTGCTGCAGTCGCGAATGCAATTTTTAATGCTACAGGGCACCGAATGAAAGAATTACCCATTAGTCGTGACAAAATATTAGGAGCAGTGTCGTGAAGAGTTTTGCCAATGTAAATCCAAAGGATCTTGGGCAGGTTGTGGCAACTTTACAGGAGGCTCGCCAAGCGGGTAAGAAGGTTGCTTTGGTGGGCGGTGGCAGCGATCTGTTAGGTATGATCAAGGAAGGCCTAGCAGCTCCAGACTTGCTGGTAAACCTTAAGAATTTAAAGGAATTTGAGGGGATTAGTTCTGATTCAGATGGTGTGCGTATTGGTGGTTTAACTACTCTGGATACCATTATTGAACATTCTCTAATTCGTTCTAACTACACTGTTTTATCCGAGGGTGCTGCAACAGTAGCGACGCCTCAAATCCGTAATGTGGGAACTCTGGCTGGTAATCTTTGTCAGCGGCCTTGGTGTTGGTATTTACGGGAAGGATTTCCTTGCTTTAAAAATGGCGGGAATATGTGCTACTCGTCAGTGGGTGAAAATCAGTTCAATGCTATTTTTGGAGGTGGTCCTAGCTTTATAGTACATCCTTCCGATACGGCGCCAGCTTTGGTAGCGTTGGGCGCTAATTTTCGCATTGTAGGTCCAGATGGTGAAAGAATAGTTCCAGCTTCTGAATTTTTTATTCTTCCTAGTCAAGATATAGCACGTGAAAATGTACTAAAAGAAGACGAAATTTTGGTTGAAATTCAATTACCAGCAACAGCTAAGGATAGAAAAAGCACCTATGTGAAAATTATGGATCGAGATGCTTGGACACATGCCATGGTTAGTGTTGCCGTTGTTTTAGATGTTAGTCAGGGAATTTGTAGTCGAGCCGAGATTGTTCTGGGTGGTGTTGCTCCTATCCCTTGGCAGGTGTCTAGTGCAGCAAGTATGTTAGTTGGACAGCAGATTACCGAAGATTTAGCAGGAAAAGTTGGACAAGTAGCTGTGGAGGGTGCCCGGCCCTTGGCCAAGAACGGATACAAAGTTCAGATGACTCAGGCTTTAGTCAAGAGGACATTAATTTCTCTAACAAGACAAGCAGCATGAAGCGTCGTGAGTTTCTTTTTTTAGGAAATCCCAGATCAAAGGTTATAGATTTTTCTTGTGAAGAACTCTATATGCGTTATGTTGATTCTGGCATTGATGGGAGTGAAGAAGCTTTTTTTCAACGTATTAGTGAAAAATTTCGTGGAGTTAGAAAGATTCGATTTCATGAGGCTCACTGGCTTAAAGAAGAGAGCTTGAGAGAGGGATTAAGTCCCTTGCTTAGTGCCTTTATTTCTCGTGGCGGCAGTGTCGAGTATCTTTAAGCCAACAATTTTTTATAGTGTTTTAACAGCAATGATTATTATTATGTATCAATTTGGAATTAGAAATATTGCTAAGTATTTATCAAATTTTGATGTAATAAATGTTTAAAAGGAAAAAATAATATTAATGATAATATTAGTTTT
>CAZASS010000139.1:4295-4824 GCA_964487835.1 uncultured Acidobacteriota bacterium
TTAAGCCAACAATTTTTTTACTGGCCTACTTTACATTTTCTTTATTTGGTTAATCTTTTGATCATTGCTTTGTGTGGTCCTACACCTGCAATTTGAAATAGCTCTGATGCTACTTGCCAACCTTGATTTTCGTAAAAGGAAATAACTTTGACTCTCGATGTGCACCAGACCAGATTGGGTCCTGGGCTCTCGAGAGCTAGATTTTCCAGCATTTTTAGTAAGCCGGTGCCAATGCCTTGACGTTGGTATTTTTTGTCGGTAGCCATTCCTCTCAGGCGCCAAGCAGGTTCTTCTTCCCAAGGGCTCCTTACTAGGCTGACGCAGCTCACCACCTTTTTCCCATAGCAACCCGCTAGATGTTTAGTAGAAGATTTGTGGTCTTCTTCGAAAAATGCGGTCTTGATGGGTCTGTTGGGACGCAGGACACGGGCCCGGAGTTCGATGATTTCTTCGAATGATGTTTGTAAAAACTTGACCGAAGTCATTTTGATTTCTAAAGAATAGCAACTTGTTTTATTTTCGAGGAGTT
>CAZASS010000140.1:0-4791 GCA_964487835.1 uncultured Acidobacteriota bacterium
AGTAGTCTTCAATCGCACATTATACTGATCCGGTGCCTGTTCATTTGCCTGCTTAGGGTCCAGCAAAGGAGAAATTGTTTCAACCTTTTTGACTGGTTCGGGTTTAGCTGGTTCGGGAACTTCCTTTGACTCATCAACCATTTCTGTCTCCTCCGTTGTTAAAACTTCTGGCTCCTCATCCAAGATTTCAGTCTCCATTGGCGTTTCCACTTCCTTTTCGGCATCACTCTCAGGTGCTGTAGTACAGGAAGCCAAGAGGCTAAAAGCGATACAACCAATCATCCATCCTCGAATCCCTCTCTTCATTTTCACATCTCCCTTCCTTGGATTATGAGCCACGCTGGTTCGGTATCATGTCCAAACAGCAGCAGAACTGTCAAGTGACAGTATTAAACAGAAAATTGCACCTTATCCAAATATCAGCTTCGTGCGCAATTTTCATTCATCTTTAAATCCAGTTTTTGATCGCAATTGCTTCAATTGACTCCGACGGGATTTTTCTTCCAAACGCAGTCTCTTGGCTGATCTGGACAAATTAGTCTTCCTTCGAATTTTCTGCTTCTTTAGCGCCTCAGACAACAGTTCAGAAAATCGGTCAATAGCTGCTTTTCGGTTAGCCAACTGAGTACGATGTCGTTGACTAATAACCTGAAGAATCCCGTTTTTATTAATTCTATTGGCCAGTCTACTGTGGATAAGCATCTTCTGATTTTCACTCAAAGATACAGAGCAATCCACATCAAAAATTAGCATTACCCTACTGGAAACTTTATTTACATTTTGCCCACCAGGCCCTCTACTACGGGAAGTCTTAAACTTAAGTTCCTTATCTAATATAGCAAGATCCTGGTTTATGCGAATCATAAACAGCCCCCTGCCGAACATCTATTACAGATATACGAATCGCCAAAAACACAGGAGCGATTTCAGCCCATGGAGAATCAATACTTATTCAACAATAATTTAGGGAATACGTTTTAAATACCGTAGAAAATCGGCATCTGTGGTCAATATCAAAATACTATCTTTATCCAATGTTTTTTCGTAAGTCTCAAGACTCTTCATGAAGGCATAAAAAGAGGCATCTTTATTATAGGCTCGAGCATAGATCTGAGTAGCCTCACCATCCGCTTTTCCCCGAATTTCTTGACTTTCGCGATAGGCTTCTGACTGAATGCGCTGTAAGTCACGCTCCTTTTCACCCCCTATCCTAGCGGCTTCCCCTTCTCCCTCAGAACGGTAGCTAGAGGCTATCCGATTACGTTCGGCAATCATACGTGCAAAAACGTCCTTCTGTACCTCTTCAACATAATTGATACGCTTGAAACGGAGATCTACCAATTCGATTCCTAAGTCAGCTGCTCGTTCAGTGGCCCTTTCTAGAATTTCTCTAGTAATAGCCTGACGACCAGTAGTAATAGTCTGCAATACTGACTCTGAGTCTTCCTCTTCCCGACTTTCAGCACTAGACTGACGATTACTAGTTCTAACGACTTCCACCAAGTCGTGCCGTGCTACTGCATTACGGGTTTCTCCATCTAGAATGTCATCTAATCTAGACTGAGCTCCTCTCTCATCACGCAGACGCTGAAAAAACTTTAAAGGATCATCAATACGCCAACGCGCATAGGTGTCTACCCATATGAACCGCTTATCCTTAGTAGGAACCTGATTAGCATCACCATCCCATTCTAAAAAACGCTTTTCAAAAAAGTTAGGTTTCTGAACAAAGGGTTTTAAAAAATGCAAACCGGGTTCAGTTACAGCAACCCCCACAGGCTCCCCTAACTGCGTAATAATGACCTGTTCAGTTTCTGAAACAATGTAGGAAGCCTTGACCAAAATCACACATGCCACAACAACAACTAAGAGAACCAATCCATTCTTACTCATTGGTCATCACTCCGATTCATCATGCCACTTTTTAACGCTCCTAAAATATCCGTTGGAATCAAAGGCATAATCCCTTCCGCATCCTTATCCATAAATATTCGCCCACCCACTTTGGGAACCACATTCTGAATTGTTTCCAAATACATACGCCGTCGAGTTACCTGTGGGGCCCTTCGATAGGCAGAATAAAGATCGTTAAACCGAGCGGCATCTCCCTGGGCTCTGTTAATCCGTTCCAAGGCAAACCCCTCAGCCTGAAGAATAGCCTGCTGGGCTTCCCCACGGGCTCGAGGAATTACTTGGTTGTATTCCCCCAAAGCTTCGTTGATCATCCGATCTCGTTGCTGCTGAGCCTGATTAACCGCATCCCATGAAGGTTTAACTGCGTCAGGAGGATTTACATCCTGTAAAACAACCTGGTCAATTGCTATGCCTATTTCATACTGATTGCACATCTTTTGCAATTGCTCTTGAACCGTACTTTCTATTTCCTGGCGACCTACGGTAAGCACTTCAGTTACTGTTCGATCCCCAACAACCTCCCGCATAACGGCTTCCGTCATATCACGAAGGGTTTCTTGTGCATTACGAACTTTGAAAAGGAAGAGATATGGATCGGATACCCTGTACTGCACGATCCATTCCACCACTGCAACATTCAAATCACCGGTTAACATAATGGATTCATCTCCAAAGTAGTTTCCCGAGTATCGAGTTCTAATATTTGGATCCACTGCGCGAAACCCAAATTCGTGTTTCAATTGCCGTTGAACTGGAACCTTTAAAACACTTTCTACAAAAGGAACTTTCATCTGAAGACCGGGATCTTCAATCCGAACATACGCTCCAAAACGGGTCACTACTGCAACTTCTTCAGGTTGGACCTGATACAAGGTCCCTCCCAAAATAACGAGTCCAAGTATGGCAGATAAACCAGCTAAAACTAGTTTAGGAGAAATGTTCGGTAAACGAAAATTAGAGATGTCAATTACGTCTTTATTATCCATATCAGTTCCGACAGGGTATCAGAATTCGCTACTCTTGTTCCAGAATCTTTGTAAAGAATGCTATTTACTTAGGCAGAAGTGTTGGTATTGTTACATCAATTTCCTTAACTACGCCCAATGTTGAAAGAGACTGGTCAAAATCTTGGGTTTTTCCAACTGCTAAAATTTGCAGATAATCAGGTTTAAGATGTTTCCTAGCCACTCTTAAAATATCAGCCTTAGTAACTTTTTTGATTTTCTCTTTGGTCATCTGTAAAAACTCAAGGGGGTAACCATAATAGGCATAGGTCATCAGACGATTAGCAATTTCTCGTTTGGAATCGAATTTAAAAATAAATGAATTAAGATAAATCTCTATTGCTACCTCCAACTCTTCGTCTTCCACCTCATCATGTGTCATCTTCCAGATCTGTTCAACCATGGCCCGAATTGCTCTCACTGTAGTTTCCGACTTCGTTTGACAACCAACGTAGAAAAGACCTGGATGGTCAAATTCAGCAGAAAAAGTTCCAAATACAGAATAGGCTAGCCCCTGACGAGATCTAACCTCTCGAAAAAGACGACTAGTGAAACCTATACCAAGAACTCTATTCATTAAAACCAGAGGAAAATAATCAGGATCATTCATTAATCCACCGATATGCCCCATATAGATATTAGTCTGATTAGTATCATCCTTTTGAACTACATTAACAGTCTGGCGAAACTGATAACCCACAACAGGAATTTCTGGAAATTGAAGTTTCTTAGGTTTCCATTCTCGAAAAACTTCTTCAATTTTTTTGATCATAAAAGATGTATCAAAATCTCCAGAAACCGCTAACATTACATTATTGGGATGAAAAAATTTCTCATAGAATTCCACTAAATCTTGACGGATTATACCGTCAACAGTTCCATACTCTGGATATCTGGCATACACACTTTCTGGACCATAAATCAATTTTTTGAATTCACGAAAAGCAATTGAGCGCACATTATCGTTCCGGCGAGATATGGCAGAACGTTGTTCAATCTTGGCTAGCTCAATTTTGTCTTCTGGAAATGATGGATTCATTAAAATATCAGCCAAAATAGACAATCCTATGTCAAGGTCTTCTTTCAGCACAGACATAGAAGCAAATCCAGAATCTAATCCAATACTTGTTTCCACTGAGGCCGCTATATGCTCCAGTTCCTCATCAATCTCATCTCCAGTTCGAGTTAAAGTTCCCCCAGTACGCATAACATCTCCAACAATAGAGGCTAAGCCGACTTTGTCAGAGGATTCATAAATAGAACCCGATCGAATACGACCAGAAATGCGAATTAATGGCAATTCGTGATCTTCCAATAAAAACACCTTCATTCCACTACCCAAAGTCATCTGTTTGATTTGGGGTACCTCGAGATTACTTAATTCAGGATAAACGAGATCTTTGTAATTCTTTTGAGCAACAGTTGCTGTAGTAAAAAAGCACAGAGCAACCACAACAAAACCAGTTTTTAATAATAAATTTCCTCTCATTTACTTTGCCCCCTGAACAGAAACCGTCTCAAGCACACCCACAGTTTTATTTTTGCTAGTAAAGTAGAGTTTTGCAACTCTTTGTATGTCTTCGGGAGTCACCTTATCTATTCTATCCAAATGCCGAAAAAGATTTCTCCAGTCACCCGTAACTACTTCATAATAGGTCAACTCGCGAGCTACACCCCTATTTGAAGCCAATGAACGCACCAAACTGGCACGACTACGAGTTCTTGATTTTTCAAGATAGTAGACTGATACCAATTCTCACTTCAATCTATCAATCTCAAAATCAATGGAAACTTCAAACTGCTGGGATGAGCGCAACGGGAGAGCTACAGAGACGGCGAGCACCAAAATGTGTACAGAATTTCGAGCTCTATC
>CAZASS010000141.1:0-1716 GCA_964487835.1 uncultured Acidobacteriota bacterium
TCCCCTTAGTTAGGTATTCGTTGCAAATTTCCGCAGTTCTACCCCAAGCTATAACTTTGTGCCATTCAGTTCTATCCTTTTTCTCTCCAGTACCTTTATCTGTCCATGACTCATTCGTTGCAACGGGAAAATTTACAACTTGAGTTCCTGATTTGGTCTGTCTCATTTCAGGATCACGACCCAGGTTTCCTACTAAAATTACTTTGTTTATTCCTCTACTCATGATGTTTGCCTCCGTTAACTTTCCATTACTATAGCGTTGGCCTCTGAAAACTATGACAAATAGTTCTATACAATTTAGATTAAAAACGAAAAGTTTGTTCTGAAGTCTGTTTTATTAGCTGAATTGTATTTTTAATACTGTTCCCTTCTCTGTAGAAAATGATTTCGATTTTCTCTCCAGGGCGTTTGTCTTCTAAAATAAGATCGAGATCATCCCCTGAAGTTATTGGTTTCCCCGCTAAGGAGGTAATGACATCTCCACCAATTATTAAGGAGGTATTTCCATAAAGAACCCTCCTATTGCCTCCCCTAATTCCAGCTTTGTATGCAGAGCTATTTTCTTCTACTTGTTCGACTAGAAAACCTCTTTTAGGATCTAATTCAAGTAAATCAGATAGTGTAGGGGTTAAGGATCTTCCCCTAACCCCAAACCATGGTCTCAAAACTCTTCCATGCTTTAATAGGTCCGGTAAAATTCTAGATAAAGTGTTCACGGGAATAGCAAATCCAATCCCTGCACTTTGTCCTGTCCGAGAGTAAATAGCTGTGTTTATTCCTATTAATTCAGCACTTGTATTTAATAAAGGTCCTCCGCTATTTCCAGGATTGATAGCAGCATCTGTTTGGATCATTTGATCGATTAAACCATGGTCTGTTTTTAGCTTGCGCCCCAGTGATGAAATTATTCCAGTAGTTAAAGTGCGTTCTAATCCAAATGGGTTGCCAATTGCCAATACCTTTTGGCCAACTTTGAGATCTTGGCTTTGTCCTTGTCGAATAGGAAATAAAATTTCTTCAGGACAATCAATGCGTAAAATAGCAATGTCGTTTCGTGCATCAATACCCACTATTTCAGCTTTATGTTTGGATTTGTCGTATAGAGTGACTTCTAAACCGCTACTGTTTTTAATGACGTGGTGGTTGGTGACTATGTGTCCCTTTTTATCAATTATTATTCCACTACCAACTCCTTCACGGGGAACGACTTCAAAAAACCAGGTGTATTCCAATGTGGTACTAGTGACGTTAACTACGCCTTTGCTGAGCATTTCATATACTTGAATATTAATGGTTTCATCTTCAGTCAAAAGACGATCAAGAGGCTCAGAAATTGGACGAGCTGGTTTAGCCTGAGTTGATATTGGTATGGGCCAATTCAACAAAAATAAAATTATTCCAGAAGATATAATGCCACTGGTGAAAACTATTTTCCAAAAATCGCGTTTAGACATATAAATAAGATGTTTAAAGGTTATTTGTATTGATAATTTCTTTGTTATTTTGTTGTCGCATAATAAAGACTGTTGAAAAGAAATTTATAGGTTCCTCGAGCCTGGGCCCGAAATTGGGTTCGGAAACCAATAAGTATAGCTCTGCCCTTTCCTATTGAAAATTCTGTCAAAGCGGTTCGATTGTAAAGATGTTTTCCCCCTGTTGCCCAGCCACTTAAAAGAGGCTTTTCAGAATTGTACTGAACCAAATTAAGACCATTGT
>CAZASS010000141.1:1726-4756 GCA_964487835.1 uncultured Acidobacteriota bacterium
GAAAATTGGATCATTTTTAAAAAATATAGCTGCTTCATTTGGCATGCCATATCCAATAGGATGTCTGATGTTAACATTTACTCGGAGCAGAGATCCGGGAATATAAATCTCTTCAGCAGAAAGATCTAGAGTTACATTTTTAATTCCAGTTTCCCAGTAGGTTAAAGGGATTTGAGCTGACTTTCCCAGAAAAAGTAATGTTCCCCCAGATTCGGCAAAATTTTTAAGTTGTTCTAATCCTTTTTCCCCAATTCCACCTTGGTATAATTCAGGATAGGGTTCCTTCAATCCTTCCATAATTTCAAGAGGATCCTGATGAGGAATGACAATAATATCGTGATATGACAGATTGTTATTTTGAATAGCTTGATTATTTAGAGAATCGTACGGAAATTCAAAGCGTTCGAGAATCCATCTTGTCCATCCCTCATCTATTGCTTCAGCGTATCCTTGGTAAAGCCCTATTTTGGGCAAATGAATTTTCTGCCAAGCTAGTTGCGGGCGTTTTTTAATTTTCAGTACAGAAATTGGAATATCTTTGAGTAAGTTGCCAGTATCAATTTGTGCCTGTGACACTCTGGATACTAAAGTTCCTGTTGGGAATTGTTGATTGTCAACAGCAAAACCATTAGGAGCCCAATAAACAGGAGAGTTCTGTTTGAGTAAACGATTGGTTAAACGGGCAAATGCATTATTAGAATGTGAAAAAACCCAATAGTTCCCTTCTCCTTTTAGACGATTGGAAGAAAGTGGAATCTTTTGATTTTGTTTCAGTTCTACATCGAATGGTGTATTAGTTTGATAAATTTCAACCCCCATTTGAATGCCTAGGGTTTGGGCAGTGACATCGTAAGGTATCCGCAAATGCTTACTGCCATATTCTTGTATCTTAGGATAGTCTTGAATTTCTAACATTGTTTTAGCAAAAGAACTATAGGGCTGTTGCATTAAAACTACCCAACTTCCAGCGGGAAACTGCTGTCGTCCCTCTGTTCCAAAAGGGGGAGAAACCCAAGTAGAAGAGCTTGTGTTAAAGGATTCTGAAGCAATGTGAATTTCGACTGATCCAATTGTTAAAACTTCGAGGATGTCAGATACATTTTGGATATTTTTTTGATCTGAAGGAATTATAAATGCGTAGGGATGAGATTGTTTAATAGCGTTAGAACCTACTTGATAAAAATCGTTTAACCATGATCTTCTGTAGCGAGCGGCATTCAGCAAAGTAGTCATTACACAAATTTTTTCGTAGTCAATAACATCACGTTGACGCCAAAATCCCCCCTTCCAAGGAATAGGATAATTCCAGCGAGAGGTTTGCACGTTGTAGTTTCTTCCAGATGTAAGATTTTCTGGATGAATATTTAGAGGAGTAGCTAATGCAGTTCCAGCTGCCTCAAGCAGAATTCTAATTCCACCGTGGTAGTTAGGATAGGCGCGTGCTGGGGTATATGCATCATAAATAGCATTAGTTACTACCCCTTGTTTCCCTGCTGTTATCAGAGATGAAAATAGGGCTCCTCCTAATTTTACTATTCCAGCTTGAAGAATTGGATCAACATTTGGATCAATGGGATCTATATATGGAGGAACAAACATCCGGGCTCCGTGAGGACCCATTTGATGAACATCAACCACTATTTGAGGATGCCAGATGTTATGAATTTTCTGAACAACTAAGCGAGTCTCTTTTTGGGTAAACATGAACCAGTCACGATTATTATCATGGCCTGTATAGGGGTGGTATAGCCACGGAGGGGCAGTTCCTTCTGCTGGGGTTCCTAATGTTTGTTGGTACCAATCGTCTACGATATCAACTCCATCAGGATTAACTGATGGAACGAGCAAGAGAATAACATCTTGAAGAATTTCAGAAGTCTGACTATCTTCAGATGAGGCTAAATCATAAGCTAGTTCCATTGACATTTGAGTGGAGGCGACTTCTTTTGAGTGAATGGAACAGGTGACCAGGACAACTGTTTTTCCTTCGTCTAGAAATTGATCAGGGGCGCCATTGATCTGTCTTGGATCAGCTAGTATTTGTTGAATTTTTTTATACCGTTCTAAATGCAGAAGGTTTTCTGGGGAAGAAATCATGACTAGAATAAAGTCCTTGTCCTGAGTGGTTTTTCCAAGCTTTTCAACAAGGACACGGTCACTATGTTGTTCTAGTTGATGGAAATAATCAGTAACTTGTTGCCAACTGACTAATTTTTGATCGGATCCTATTGGAAAACCTAGGAACTGCTCAGGAGACGTTTGAGCTTGTACGATAGTAAAGAGGCGTAACGCAATAGTTATTCCCAAATATATCTTTTTCATTTTTGTTCCTTTGGTTCTCTAATAAGCTGATAGAGAATACCGCTGCTAACTAATGTCATTATCGCTGACATTATAGTAACTGCTCCATATCCAATGGTTGAGTATAAAATTCCTCCTATAAAGACAGCTGTAGAAATTCCTAATTGTGAACAAGAGTTTCTCAGGGCCAAGAAAGCTCCGCGCTGATTTGTTTGAACTAGTTCTGTTTGGAGTGTTTGCAACGCTGTTTGGCGAAATCCAATACAAAGGCTTATGAGTAAGAATATTAGTATTAATGAAATTCCCCACGGTAATTGAACCAGTAGCAACAAAGGAACAATTAATGCAGTGTTAGAAACTAAGAAGACATTTCGTTTGGTGAATTTATCACTAAGCCAGCCAGCCAGCGGGCTTGCTATAATTGCTCCTATTCCAGCACTTAAAAATATCCAGGAAATTTCAAATGGTTTTAGATCAAAAGTTTGATCTAAATAGCTAGATATGAAAGTCATTACAGCTAGGGTTCCCCCAGAAATACAAAAGGAAACTGCCACGGCAGCAGCAGTTTCACGTCGTAAAAAAAACTGTAGATAAACTGAAAAATAATTCTTTAAATTAATGGACGAGGAAGAGATGCGAGTTTATTAGGGAAAAAATATCAAAGAACAACAAAGAAACACGAAGGCTAGTGTTGCGGAGAGAAGAAAAGGACTTTTCCAAGACCATGTT
>CAZASS010000142.1:0-4395 GCA_964487835.1 uncultured Acidobacteriota bacterium
TGCCGCTTGAGAGGCAACCCACCCAACAGCTGCAAATTGAATCCCCAAACCCGAACTTGGACCCGTACCACCCCCTCCAAAAAGGGTAATCTCATTATCATCAGTCCGTCCTTGTTCTTGATCAGCTATGACTTTGCCTAGCTCTACTATCTTATTCTCGTAACCCTTATTATATTTTTTTAATTTTTTCAGATTTCCAGGTAATTCTGGACTGTTCTCCTGAATATAAGTACGGGAAACCCCTCGTGCCCGAACCACAATTAAATCTGCCCGGTCATGGGTAACCCTATCTAACTCTCCAGCTTGTAATGAATTGATATGCTGTCCACGCTCCAACCAATCTCCATCAAAAACTGGCTCTAGCGCATTGGTGGCACAAACTACAATATCGGAATTCTTAACAACATCTTGTGAAGTTTTCACAGAAATAATTTCTGCATTCAGGCTATCCCTCATCTGATTAGTAAAACTTTCCCGATTTTCAGAATTGGGGCTATAAACCTTAATCTGGCGAATGTCACGAACACGCACTAATCCTTGTAATTGAGGATCAGCCTGCCAACCAGAACCGAACAGCCCTACTACATGGGAATTATGACGACTTAAAAATTTAGCAGCCAAGGCACTAGTAGCACCTACCCTCAGACGCTGAAGTCCAGCATCTTGGATAATTGCCAAAGGTTCAGTCGTTTTCATATCAAAAAGAACGACTAAACCAACATAGCGTCCACCTCGAGCTAGAGCTAATTTTTCTTCCCTTAGATGCCCAAAGACCTCCTTTTCACGAATTACCTCAGAGCTAAGCCTAATTGCATGAATACCATAACGAGGAATTCCTCCATCCATGGATTTAAAATTATAAAAGGTCTTTTTGTCTATATAACTGTAAGCATGGGTTCGTGGTCGGCTGACAACCTCTCCCATTCCAAAGTCTCGAAATGTCAATTCCAGACTCTCTAGACACCCATCCATTGTAAGACATTGTTCAATATCTGATTCAGAAAGAATTAAGGTCATCCTCTATCTGCTCTCCAGTCATATTCAACAAGAACCCTTGGTAATAATGGACAATCAACAGCGATCCACAACTCTTGTCTTGTTTACTAAATCGACAGCAAGTATACACTTCCGCTATTTTTAGAAGCTACTGGACGGTCAGCTTTCACAATCTGTTTATTCTTCTCTTGAAAGTTACCGGCAAAATCAGAAAGAATCTCTATATGAACGAGTTACCATAATCGTACAAATTGACCTACATCAAATAAAATAAAGAATTGAAGGAGAAAAACATGGAAAAACTTTCTAACGGAGATCCAGCACCTAACTTTGAAGCACTTAATGACCAAAATGAAACCGTTTGTCTTAGTGATCTTAAGGGACAAAGAGTAGTCGTTTATTTTTATCCCAGAGACGACACTCCAGGGTGTACAATCCAAGCCTGTTCTTTTCGCGATCATTATGTAGAAATCGAAGAAAAAAATGCAGTGGTTCTAGGTGTAAGTCCAGATGGAGCCGAATCTCATCAAAAATTCCGGGATAAATACGAACTACCTTTTCAACTTTTAGTCGATACAGAACACACATTAGCTGAACAGTTTGGTGTCTGGACTGAAAAAACAATGTACGGGAAAAAGAAGATGGGAATTACCCGTAGTCACTTTATTATCGACGAAAATGGCATAATAATCGACGCCCAATACAACGTTAAGCATGATCTTAGTGCCCAAAAAGCACTGGAACAGCTTGGCTGAATAAAAAAACTATAAAATGCGCACACTGGAAAAACACTTACCAGAGACTCTGTAAATGCCTAATTACTCTTTACAATAGGAGCCTTCACTGTATACTATCTGGCAGTTGTTTTTGAGAAATATAATAGGAGAGAATCGATGGATCAATTTAAAAAGTCTTTACTACTCGTTAGTGCTGTTTTCTTGCTGGTTGCGAGTGGGTGTGTCAATCGACCTCCTACACTCAATTGCGTTACCGGCTCAGGTTCCCTAAGAGTTACAGAGGGGAGTTCAGTTAAAATAGTATCCAACGCTCAGGACCTAGACAGAAATGATGTATTAAGTTATGACTGGTCAGCTCCAGACGGTGGAAAAATTAAGACTGATAACGGATCGGTAACCTTTGACTCAACCGGACTGAATCCTGGTAAATATAGTGTGGGACTGACAGTACGGGACAAAAAACTAAATGCCGCTGTTTGTGCTGTAGACTTAAGCGTTCAGAAAAACAAACAGTCACCTGTTATCTCTTGCGGCCCAGCTAATACCAACGTAATCGTGGGAGAATCGACAAATTTACAAGCAAGTGCTTCGGATCCTAATAATGATGCTATCAGCTATCAATGGTCAGTTGATGGAGATAATGTTTCTAACGTCCAATCCTCTTTTGATTTTGTCTCTACAGGACGTTCTCTTGGCAGGCACACAGTCGCAGTATCTGTTACAGATGTAGATGGCATGTCTGCTAGCTGCAACTTTGGTGTTTCAGTTAACCGGCCAGCCAACCTTAATCCGACAGTATCATTAACATTGGATAAAGAGGCTGCCTATGCTGGTGAAACAATAACTGCTACTGTCTCAGCCAGTGACCCACATAACGATCCTCTAACATACTCTTGGACTGTAGACGGTCAGAATCGCTCAGGAAGTTCATCAGGATTAAGCTTGAATACTAGCGGTATGTCAGGCGGTAGCCATAGTGTCTCAGTAACCGTTCGAGACGATCGAAATGCTAGCGCTACTGATACCAAATCAGTATCCATAACTGAAAAGATTGTCATTCAGATAAACCAGTTAAGACCCGACAATATTGCTAAGGCTCAGCTAGATGAGATTGCTTTAAAAATGCAACAAAATCCTCAGCTTCAAGCAAGTTTGACTGGTCACACTGACGATAGAGGAAGTGAAGGCGGTAACGAGCGTTATGGCCAAAAACGAGCTGATGCAGTAAAGAGCTACCTAAACAAGCAACACAGCATAGACGAATCTCGTGTTAAAACTGGTAGCGCTGGGGAAAGTCAACCTAGCTCGGATAACTCGACTGCCCAGGGACGTCAGGAAAATCGACGAGTTGTAGTTGAACTGTCTGTCCCGTAAAATAATTTAATTAGACTAGGGGAGGCTAGTATTCTAACTATTCTCCCTTGACAGTTTCCTAATTGATTTTACGTCATATATATGGAAACAATAAGTCCATTAAGGATGACACTAACATGATGAGAAGAATGCATATCTGGATGGTTGGAATATTGGCACTTAGCCTTTTATTTGCTTGTGCTCCTGCCGCTGAAGAAGCACCTGCTGTTGAAGAAGCACCTGCTGAAGAAGCCGCACCTGCTGAAGAAGCCGCACCTGCCGAAGGTGAAGGCGAAGGCGAAGAGGGTGAAGGCGGAGAAGCCGAAGAAGCCGCTGCAGAATAAAATCATTTTAGAAGTATAGATTTCTCGAGTTCTATTAGTCAGTACAAGAAGGTACTTGGCCTAACAGATTGGGAGCTCCGATCCGTAAGCAAAAGGATTCGAGCTCCGCTCGAGGCCCTTTCCATTCTAAATCTCCTAAAGTCTCCTTTAAGGGAACATCTTCCCTTAGGGTTGTTAAGTCACGGTATAAAAAAGCTTTTTCATTCTGAATTGCTAAATTCTTAGCTAAAGAAACAGCCCTAGGCACTTTAATATCCCAAGACTCTGCTTGCTTCGGAATTTTTTCAAGGTGATGATAGTAGGAAAGCACTGCTGAGGTTGACTTAGCTCCCCATCCTGGAATTCCTGGAATTCCATCAGCCTTATCACCCACCAAAGCCAACCAATCCGCCATAGACTTTGGGGGAACACCAAACTTAGCTACAACCCCACGTTCATCTAAAATTTGGTCTCGCCTTCGATCAAAGCAAACCACTTGAGTACCACGAACACATTGAGCCAGGTCCTTATCTGGTGAACACACTACAACCTGCTCAACAAGTTCATTTTTTTGCCACCGTAAAGCTGCTGTAGCCAACGCATCATCTGCTTCAAAATCAACCATTGGCCACACTACAATTCCAAGAGCCTGAACAGCTTCTTCGGCTAATACAAATTGTTGCTTTAGCTCAGCCTCAATTCCATCTCCTGTTTTATAACCATCAAATAAATTATTACGAAATGATTCAATAACATGATCAAAAGCACAGGCCAGATGACTAACATCACGGCGACGAAGCAAAGGAAAAAGAGTTCTTAGTAAACCTACAACAGCACCTACCTCCATCCCGGATTCATCACTTCGCTTAGGAGCACCATAATAAGCACGAAACAACTCATACGTGCCATCAATAAGATATATTTTCATTTGGAAAAATTAGATCTAAGCTTAATCAAGCTTACCTTTTAATATTTGATTCACTAAA
>CAZASS010000142.1:4405-4681 GCA_964487835.1 uncultured Acidobacteriota bacterium
CCTCATTACTAATTTGGCGTAAACCTAAATGAGAAATAATTTGTTCGGGAGCTTCACCTGTTCTATACATCTGATCAAATATTTTCTTTGCTATTTTCCCGCTTATCTTTCCTTCATCAATAAAACGGATTAAATCAGCTAAACATTCTGGTCTAACAACGCAATCCAACACTTTTTTATTATCTTATTTAAAATAAAAGGTTAATTCTCCACCCATCCAGTTAAAGATAATCTTGGGCTGATTATAGGATTTGACTGCACTAACAAAATAATCTG
>CAZASS010000143.1:0-4628 GCA_964487835.1 uncultured Acidobacteriota bacterium
CCATTGTTTTGCACCACAATTAGTATTGGGATTTGATAGCGTTTAGCCGTCCATAAGCTTTGGTCTCCACCAAACATAAAACCCCCATCTCCCAGTAGAGCAACGACTTGGCGGTCTGGCAACGCCAGTTTGACGCCAAGAGCAGCTCCAAGAGCCCAACCTAAGATGACCGATGTAGTGGCAAAGTAGCCCATTTTTTCATGACCAAAGGTTAGATAATTTAGACCTCCACGACCAGAGTCTACTTCAGCAACGAGACAACTGTCAGCAGTGAGATTAGCGCGTAATTCCAAGGCCAATCTTTCGTGGGAAATGGGTGTATTGGAGTAATTATGCTGAGCTACTCGTTCTCGAGATTGGCGCAGCTTTTCTGTGAATTCATTGGTCTTTGTTCCCCGGGTTTCTTGAAGCTTTTGTCGGTAAGATTTGGTGGTGCGTGAATTAATAGCCTCGATCAAATCTCGGGAAAACAATTTCGTACTAGAAGGACTGGATAAAATTGATGGATAAGTTCTTCCTGTGTTTTCAACGTCAAATCCTACCTCTGCAATGCGAGTCGAACGGTGGATAGCCGGAGTATTACCTTCAGGGGCAGGAAGAAGTCCTCCCAGATTTAGAAGAAAATCCACTTGTTTTGGATAGCGCATGTTGGATTGGTAGATACCTAAGTAAAGAGGGTGGTCGGTGGGGAAAGAGTTGGTCCAGCTGTGTGACTCTTGTACCACAGGAAGTGAGAGAAGTTCTGATAATTCAATTACCTCTTTTTCAGCTCCTAACCGGCTAACCTCACTGCCTACAAAAAGAACGGGACTATTAGACTCGAGTAATTGTTGTGCTACTTTTTCAACTTCGCTAACATCCGGACGAACGTCTCCTGACAACGTAAACTGACTTTGGTCAATAATTTCTGTTTTAACTGATTTGTTTTGTAGAAGGTCGGTTGGGATGGTTAAGAAAGTGGGTCCTGAAGGTGATGTAGCTGCAAATTTAAAGGCCCTCCTCAGGTCTTCTGCTAGGTTTTCAGTTCGACGACTCTCCCATCGCCATCGGGTGAATGGTTCTGCGGCTTTTGTCAGCTCGTCAACCTCCTGAAAGCCCCAGCGTCCCCGGGAAATTTCCCCTGTTTGTCCGATGGCGACAATCATTGGAGTTCGGTCTTTGTAGGCATTAAACATATGAGCCAGGGTGTTAGGAAACCCGGGGCGAGCACAGGTAACAAAAGAGGTTTTCCCGCTGGCCTTGGTATAGCCGTCTGCCATAGCTGTAAGGACTCCCTCCTGAAGAGCCATAATTAGTTGCATATCAGGGCGTTTGAGCATAGCGTCGAATATAGGGTAGTCACCGGTAGCGGGATTAAAGAAAACAAAGCGAACTCCACATTGCTTAAGCTGTTCAACCAGAATCTCTCCAGCGGTGCCTTCCATGACTGAGATTGTATTTTTTTCTGCGGGACTTGTATTGGAGGAGGTAGTTGGTTTTGCTAGTAATTCCCAGTACTGACTAGCAGCTGTAGCTGTTAGTCCCAAAGATGTTAGGCGATGCAGAAAGGAACGCCTGTCAACATTTCCTAATAGGCAGTCTCTAACCGGATCTTTGATTGCGGAGGAATCAGTCATTTTTGGGGTTTCCATGGAGTCTCCTTCTGATTTAATTTTGCAAGATTCCAATGCAGTAAATTTAAGTGAATCCTTGCGCGTTGCCTCCGAATCTACTACTGGAGATAGGTTCGGTCAAGAGTCTGGTAGGGATAAAAAGGTATCTGTAAATAATTTGAGGTAGGGAAACGGAAGGGAAGTATTTTAAAGATCGGTAAAGTTTTTTGCCGAGGAGGACAAGGTGTTTGAAAATCTACAGCAGACAGATGCTGTAAAGTCAGTGTTTAGCTTTCTTTCAGTTTTTGAATTTGAGGCTATTGTCGGCCGGTGAAAGTGTTGGAATGATTTTTGGTGTAATTTTTTCTTTGTTAGCTGCGTTACTTGCCGGCATTAGCCATATTCTTATTCGTGTTGGCACGCAGCATGACGGCAAGTCGGCTGAGGTTATTGTCATTGTTTTGATGATGAATCTCATTGTTCTTGTGCCAATGGCTATTATTGATTTGCCGTCCTACGAGTTTAGTTGGAGAACTTTTCTAGCGTTTGCAGGTAGTTGATTGGCTGGGACTATTCTAGGTCGATCTTTTTCTTATGAAGGAATTAAACGTATTGGTGCCAGTCGGTCACAGACTATTGTTGCCTCCCAGCCCCTCCATTCAGCTTTAATTGCTGCAGTTGTTTTAGGAGAGGTGGTTACTTTTGGACATCTAGTAGGAATTTTAGCGATTATGTCAGGAGTTGTAACAATCTCGAAAGAACTGCGAAGTTCTCAAGCTTCGCATGCGATTAATACATCACGAATGAGCCTTCTATTTCCTTTAGCAGCAGCCTTTTTTTATGGCATTGAACCTATTTTTGCAAAAATAGGATTAATTGAAGCAACCCCGGTTTACGTTGGTTT
The DNA here is from genome assembly GCA_964487835.1 of uncultured Acidobacteriota bacterium. Classification (GTDB taxonomy): domain Bacteria; phylum Acidobacteriota; class UBA6911; order RPQK01; family JADFOI01; genus JAUXKG01. The sequence continues at coordinate 2,497 of CAZASS010000143.1, forward strand.
GGCAATTAAAACAACGACAGCAGCAATAGTGCTTTTTTGTTATTTGTGGCTTCGAGGTCAGTTGCCAAGTTTTGCTAGTTTAAATGGACCTAACTTGTGGTGGTATGTTGGTGCTGGTGTGTTCAACACCATGTTTTTGCTTGCCTATTTCCGAGCTCTCGAGATCGCACCTGTTGTTTTGGTAGTTCCCATTGTTCAGATTCTTCCTCTAATTGTAATAGGTCTTTCCTTTCTTTTTTTAAAACGCCTGGAAGTTATTACTTGGAAGCTTGTTTTGGCAGCAATGAGTGTGGTTGTAGGGGCAGCCATTGTAACTTGGGCTAGCTAGATTTTCTAGTTTTGAGATGGACTTTATCAGTTTGTATTAAGTAAGTCGTCCAGATTGAAAACTTCACCATTTTTAATTACCTGTCGGACTTTTCGAGCGTCTTGAATATTTTTTAAAGGATTTCCTTCGACTATGATCATATCAGCCAATTTTCCAGTTTCAAGGGTGCCAAGATCTTGATCTATGCCCAGTGCCTGAGCGGGTATCCAAGTGGCTGCTTGAAGGGCTTGGAAGGGAGATAGGCCATAGCGGACGTAGGAATCGAGTTCAGTGTGAAGGCTCAAGCCGTATGGAACAATGGGAGCATCTGTTCCTGCTATCACCCGTCCTCCTGCGTTAACTATTTCAACAATTGTTTGGCCAGCGGTTTTTAATAATTCCTTACGAAAATTCATGCTGCCGGCCTGCGTCACTCGGCTGCGGGTTTCTACAACCTTCCAGATGGGGTTAAGTTGGACAAACCGTGGATCGTCGAGGGCATTAGGATCATGCGCTACCATCGCAGGAAATCCATCCACAGCTAAAGTTGACGTCAGAGTTACATCCGATTGGGTGATCAGATCTGTTACATCCTGGTAGCTGTGATTTAAAGCGCTAATTTTAGGAGAGTATCCTCTGCGACTAGTTGCTCCAAGATGAGCTACGTTATCAATTCCGTAAGATACGGCAGGGTATAATTCGTGTGAACTGACGGCGATGCCATATTGATGGGCAATGTTCACTACCTTTTTTTGGAGAAGATTGGGTAATCGAACGTAGGTTTTGATTAGATCATAGTTCAATATTCGAGCACGCTCCAGTTGCATTAAAAGTTGATCTTCCGTGTCAATATGCATGTCCCGTGAACGTATTCCGTCAAAAGGGTTACCAGTAAAAAATATGCGTGGTCCAAGTCGAGTTCTAGACTCAAATGATTCCAAATCTTCTAGGTATTCGTACGGGTTTCCACCCATTGTTTGAACAGTAGTGATTCCATAGGATAACCAGAGACGTCCTAAAAGTTGCCCATACCATTTTCTATGGTGGGCGTGTGATTCAATTAAGCCTGGCATTACAGTCATATCCGATGCATCGATCACATTGTTTCCGTGCAACTGATTTCTATGGGGATGGATACCATGTATGCGGTTTTTTTCTATAAGGATGTCAACGTTGGTGCGAATTGTGGGTTGGTGACCATCGAATAGCCTACCGGCATGAATAACAAAGGAGTCATCTGGTATAGATTGTGTCCAATCAATTTCCAAAGAAATCTTTTTGTCGCTCCCACTTTTTATTGAGACCATTTTTAGCTGGTCAACGGATTGGTATAATAGATTTTTAGAATCCCCAGTCCAGCTAGGAGAATCAGATAATTCCGAAGTGATTTGTCGGGGAGGAGCAATTGGTTCTCCTGTGGAGCTAACTGGTAATATCCAAAGTAATCCTTCGGCAGTGTAAGCCATCATTGTTCCATCTGGAGACCACAGGGGACCGTTGGCCCATCCTCGAGTTCCAACTGAATGATGCGGAACTGGAGAAAAGTACTGGTCAAAATTTTTATCGACTGAAATATTTAAAATCTGGTTAGTCCCCTCTCGGAAGCGAGTAGAGTAGGGTCGGAGGGCCGAGACAGTAATAGTCTTGCCATCGGCCGACCAACTGGGATGCCCAGGTCCGGGCAAAGCCGAACGAAGTGTTTTTATATTTTTGTTGGCAATATTGACGATTAAGAGTTGGTTTTGGTGATTTAAAAAAGCAATTCGAGTGGCATCGGGTGACCAGGCTGCTGCCCGCTCAGATGAAGGTAGGCTAGTGAGGCGTT
>CAZASS010000144.1:0-2186 GCA_964487835.1 uncultured Acidobacteriota bacterium
CAAAAGCGGCGTGAGTTGGATCCATTAAACCAAAAGCAGCCTGATCCGCATCACAAGGAAAATTCATACAAATTGCTACCTGAGGATCCACATCTCCAATATCTGGCATCTGAGGAATTTCTGGAATTGGTTCATCTTCTGCTCGGCGCTTCTCACTAAAAAAAACCCAAATATTCCCCTGAACCTCTTTGCAAGGATAATTCTTCACACGAATCCGGGAGACTCCAAAATCCTGATCAGGTAAAAGTGATGGGATTTCTGTACAATGACCGTCTGTACCAAACTTCCATCCGTGGTAACAACAGGTTAATTCATTGCCATCAAAACTGCCATGATGCAGTGGGATTCCTCGATGAGGACAAATATCTTTCAATGCAAAGGGTGTTCCATCAGATTGTCGCCCAAATACCAATGGTTCTCCTAACAAAGTTTTGGTAAATAATTTCCCTGCTTTCAACTCATGCCCGGACAACGCCAAATACCAGGAATCCTTCAAAAACACAATTTGATCAGTCCTCATAAATTTCCTTGTCTAACCCCTTTACCTTACAGCATTAAAAACAAATAAGTTCGACGAATTTTACTGGTATAAAGTGTACGATGGCAAGCCATGTCTAACAGGCACCTTCAAACTACTAATTTTTATTGTTTAAGAAAATTTCTGTTGGATCGTTATAGAATCCTATCGATAATTTTATAAGCTTATGAACACCACAAAACCATCCCCAAGAAATTTAATTGATATTCCAACACCAACTGGGGAACAAATAACAATTCGTCATCAAGAGGGACATATCCTTGTTTGCAATGCCTGTTGTTGCGGAAATACAGAAAAGGGGTTTCCAGCAGTCCCATTAGAAACATGGAAGACAGAATGGAAAACTAGATCAATTCGCAAACGCGTCCACCTCACTATTGCAGGATGTCTGGGACCATGCCCCCTAGCCAATGTAGTGTTAATAATTTTCAAAGGTGAGTGTGTTTGGTTTCAGTCTGTCAATTCATCTCATCAGTTCAAAGATATCTACACTTACGTTGAATCTATGATGTCAGACGGACAATACCTTCCACCGCCACCACACCTTGAAAAACTTCACTTCACTCGATACGACTTCGACACGAAAAGCTGCTCTCTGTCTGATTGCGTAAACAACCCAGAGATTGATGGATAATGAAAGTTAAACCTCTGACCATTCGAAAAGAAGGACTACAATACTTCGAAAATTCTAATTAGCCAACTATTTGATTCTGGAACTATTGCAACCAAAAGAGTGACCATCAAAAAAGTAACTCCAGCCCAAGGAAATAGCTTTTCTTCTTGAGGCATCTTCTTAAATAAATATCCAATCCCTAAACCTAAAAGCAACAGTACCAGGATTGAAAAAACGCACCCACTTGCAAACATCAAAAGATTTGCTAGTGAATATTCCATTAGCAATTTTTGAACTAGAAACTGACCATGAACTACCCCCAAGACAGGAAATAGGATTGCAATAATTCCAGAAGGCAAATGGTGCTTAATCATCAGCTGTGCACTAACAAGAATCAATGAGGAAATAATCATTAACTTAAGTAAAGGCATAGGAATACCGCTTAGATTTAAAAAACCACCTACCAAAAGCACTCCCAAGAAACCCGAAGGGACTACCCACAAATAGCGGCCTCCTAGTTGGACAGCAACAATGCCTATCCCAATAGCCATTAGCATATGGTCTAATCCATGAAGAGGCATACTTAACCCTTGGATCAACGGGTTCCCCTTCATCACTTCCGCGTGATGCCCAAAAAGCATCTGCTGAAATCCTAGTGTTGTAACTAAAATGGCTAAACTTCTCACAGGTAATAACAGGGATCTTAAATTCATATTCCGAACACCTTTCTGTTTTGCAGTATCTTTCACAAATATTCCAAACAAAGTGGAACTACAATTTCTACTCATGAGCATCAACGAAATGTGAAAGGATTTCTTTTTTCTCCTTAGTCAATTCTTCACTTTGAGCAAGATTATTTTGCTCAACAAAACGTTCTAGAGCCTTAAGCCAGTGTTCATAATATCGCTCACCAGTATCGTACTCTCCTCGCGACTCCGCTTCCTGAATTACATGTCCTAAGTGTTCTGCCCATTCTTTCCATGTAATTAATCCAGCTTCGTTGAATTTTACAACTAAAGCAAAGATTTGAGCCTG
>CAZASS010000144.1:2221-4627 GCA_964487835.1 uncultured Acidobacteriota bacterium
ATGTTTTAATGCTTCATTATTTATCATGTTATTTTTTAGGGATAAGCTATACAGACTCTTCTAGATAGTCATCAAAAAGATCTAAAAACACAAGATCATTAGGATTACTTCGACTACCCCAAAGTTCAGTAGCCTTAAATTTAACAGAGTAGCAATGCTGAGGCTTGGGCTCTAATCCATGTGCGGATCTATCAGGAAACTTAAATACCCCATAATCTCTTTCCACTCTACCTTTTCTACCCCGAACATATTGAGGATGTCGAGTGTGGCCCCGAGGATGTTCATTTTTAACCACTATAAAATCACCAACGTTAAACCTTGCAGGAACATCTACATGCGACCCACTTGTCCGGCCTCTCTGAAAGCGAGACTCAACCTCTTCTGCTTTTACTGCTTTGTATCCACTCACTTGGGTAAGTTTGCCATCCGGATTCTGCAATTCTTCTTCAGTTATAAGTCCATACTTAATACACATCTTTTCCATCGAATATAGCCACAAACCATAGTAAGAAGAATTTATATATTCTTTGGTAGGCATTGTTTCTCTTGTATAACGCTTTTCGTCAAGGTTTCCCGGACTTACCAATCGGCTGGCAGCAAACACCAATGCTTCCCATCGGTGTTTAAAAAGAACCTCTTTCTTCTGTCGCTTAATTTTTCCGAATCCTTCCATACCTCCCATGTCGTGTATATTGTTCATGCTTTAATCTCCGAATTAAAAGGCTTCAGCTTTTCTACACCTACCATGGAATCGCGTGTTATTAGTGAAATTAATTCTTCTTCACCCATTCCGTCCGTTCCTTTTGGACGTTCAGGAATAACAAGATAGCGTAATTCTGCAGTACTATCCCAGACTCGAACCTCTACATCTTCTTCCAAATCTAACCCGAATTCTTCCAACACTCCACGAGGATCGATTACAACCCGTGATCGATAAGCTGAATCTTTATACCAAGTGGGAGGAAGACCTAGCAGGCTCCACGGATAACAAGAGCATAAAGTACATACAACTACATTATGAACTTTGGTAGAGTTAGCAATTGCAACAAGGTGAGCTGATCCAACTCCTGGCAAACCAAAATCCTGCAGAGCTTCATTTGCATCTTCCAACAATCTCTCTTTGAATGACGTATCCAACCAGGCCTGAGCCACAACCTGAGCCCCGTAATGAGGACCCACTTTTGTCTCAAAAAACTGAATTACTTTGTCAAGAGCCTTAGGATCAATTAAATTTTTCTTAGTTAATACAGAAATCAGGGACCTAACCCGAAGGTCAATACCTGAAGGCGGAGTTCCATGTATATGCGGCTTAATTTCTTGGGCAGAAATTGCCGAACCGGCTGCCACGGCAGGCCCTGTTGCCAGAAAACCCCTCCGTGAAATTTTTTCCTTTGCCATTTTTAAAATATCCTCCAGAGTGATTAATGAACTTATACTACACGCTATTCCAGAGGGGCAAGACAAAAGACTTTTGTCGGAAACAAATATTATCTTCCATTTTCTGTCTTACTGAAATCCATTGCCAAAGTAGATGAAGGAAGAACTCTTTTGTTACACTACAAAATATCTAGTTACGCGAATCTAGGAGAAGATTTTTATGATATTCGATCCAGTCTATATGATGTTTATGGCTCCTGCTCTGGCACTCTCTCTGTGGGCCAGTTGGAGAGTAAAAGCCAACTTCAACAAATACTCCTCAATACGATGTTCGCGAGGTATGACTGGAGCAGAGGCCGCAGATGAGTTACTCAGCAAAGCAGGAATTACTGATGTCAAAATTGTTCAAACCGAGGGTAAACTTTCTGATCACTACAATCCTCTAACAAAAACCTTAGCCCTCTCTGAAGAGGTTCATAATTCTTCTTCCATTGCAGCGATAGGAATAGCCGCTCATGAAGCAGGTCACGCTATACAACACGCCCAAAACTACATGCCACTTTGGATTCGTTCTATCCTGGTACCAACAGCTAACTTTGGCTCAAGCATTGGCTACTTTGTCATGATTATGGGACTTATTATGTCGTCCACAAATATGGTTTTTTTAGGCGCACTTCTTTTTTCAGCCGTTCTACTTTTTCAAATAGTAACCCTTCCCGTAGAATTTAATGCCTCGAGTCGAGCTAAATCCCTAGTTATAGAATACGGAATTATTTCACCTGAAGAACAAGTTGGAATTAACCGCATCCTCAACTCGGCTGCCCTTACGTACGTTGCAGCTGCAGTAAGCACCTTACTCACCCTACTTTATTTTCTCATGCGAGCTCGCCGATAAACCCATCAAATAGAAGAAGACCAATCTGAGCCTTCCCTAAGAACTTATCTCTTGGGGACTAATCAGCAGACAAACTACTAACTTTTACTTTCTAAAGGATATTACTTATTCAGGAAGTCAAATGAAGTGGGTCG
>CAZASS010000145.1:0-436 GCA_964487835.1 uncultured Acidobacteriota bacterium
GGGCGTTGAGTATAGCAAGCGGATTTTTGTTGAACATGAAAAAGTGGAAGTCGTCATGGTTTCGTTGGGTGATTCTCGATTTGAATTACTAGAGGCATCTTGTCAAGACTCAGTAATAGCTCAGTTTGTTAGTAGATATGGAGAGGGTCTACACCACGTAGCAGTTCGTGTTCCTAATTTAGAACTGGTTGTTGGAAAAATGCGCACTGCTGGATTCCGACTAGTTACAGAAGAAATTCAGACCAGTGCTAATGGTTACAATTATGTATTTGTTCACCCGAAGTCAGCTAATGGTATTTTATTGGAGCTAATTGAGTACACCAGGACTGAGTCGTCCAATTGAGTTTCTTACAGGGCGTTCGAAAATACTACTCAATAAATTCTATTTGTGCGATATAAAGTTATGGATGTGCTTTATTCCAGACTATTGGAACAT
>CAZASS010000145.1:446-2851 GCA_964487835.1 uncultured Acidobacteriota bacterium
ACTCGGATACAGACTTATATTCTGCATAAGGCGGATCAAAAGTTACTAATTCTTTACCATAATAATCATTGGAATTATTCAATATATAATCCTTAGAAAAACGCTTTAGAAGAGTATCTCTTAATCCAATTTCCTCGTCAAATGTGAGTTTGAAGTTATAATTCTCATCAGGATCTAGACTGTTGCTCCGCCTACCAAAGATCCGAACCAACTCACGACTAACTTCTTGTCCATGGGGTTCTCTAAAGATGCAGTAAATATCCACGGTGCGTAAGGTGCGATCTCCATGATTGGCAAGATCACCTTCGATTTTAAGAACCGTCTGTTCGAGAAAACTCTCCTCAGCACTCATTTCTACATTGTTTAGTTTAAGGCTAGGTAGATATGCTTTAGCTTCTTCTGTGAGTTGCGGCAAAAGTGTTGCCTGGTCCATCCAATTCCGATATAAAAAATATGACCCCAAAAGCCCTGCTATCGCTGAGAACAGGAAAATGCTTGCTTCGATAGAAATTTTTCGGGTTGGGTCTTTTGGAGTGGAGAACGTAAACATTTTTCTGCTGTGATGTTAGTGGTTTGTTACGAACAATGTAACTCTATAGAACGACAAAAATATCACGTACATCTTTAAGGGGCAATGCCAAATGATTTTTCCAAGGCATCTGCAATGCGTAACATCTTGGATTCCTGAAAGTAATTTGTCAGAATTTGCATGCCGATAGGGAGCCCTTCGGAGGATGCACCACACGGGATGCTGATGCCCGCAATCCCTGCCAGACTGGCAGTGATTGTGTAGATGTCAGATAGGTACATCTCGAGCGGGTCTGCAGTTTTTTCTCCCAGTTTAAATGCTGGAGAGGGTGAAACGGGCGTTATAATCGCATCTACCTTTTGGAATGCCTTTGCAAAGTCAGCAGCTATCAGAGTGCGTACTTTTTGTGCTTTGAGATAGTAGGCATCGTAATAGCCTGCACTAAGAACGTATGTACCTAAGATAATACGTCGTTTGACCTCCGTTCCGAATCCTTCCCCTCTCGTTTTACGATACATATCTTCTAAGTTGGCAGCTTCTTTTGTTCTTGTTGTGTAACGCACACCATCGTATCGAGCCAGATTAGCGCTGGCTTCGGCAGTACAAATTAAGTAGTACGAAGCGATTGCATATTCTGTATTGGGAAGATTGATTTCTACTATTTTGGCGCCAAGATTTTTTAGAACAGAGAGTCCATCTTGAATTTTTTTTCCAACCTCTATGTCGAGACCCTCACCAAAGTATTCCTTGGGTATCCCTATAGTGATGTCCTGAATTAGACCACTTAATGCCCCGGTATAATTCTCGACTGGGAAATCTGCAGAGGTCGAATCCTTTGGGTCACGACCGGACATAACTTCAAGGAGTATGGCTGAGTCTCTTACTGTACGAGAAAATGGACCTATATGATCAAGAGAGCTTGCAAAGGCTGTCAAACCATAGCGAGAAACACGGCCGTAAGTTGGAAGTACTCCAACTACTCCACAAAATGAAGCTGGTTGACGAATTGAACCTCCAGTGTCAGATCCTAGCGACACAGGGGTTAGTCCTCCAGCGACAGCTGCTGCTGATCCACCGCTTGATCCGCCTGGGACACGATCCAGAGCGACGGGATTTTTTACCGTGTGAAAAGCAGAGATCTCATTCGATGATCCCATTGCGAATTCGTCACAATTGGTTTTACCTATGATTACCCCGCCAGCATTTCGGATCCGAGTCACGGCTGTTGCGTCGTAAGGTGCTATATAGTTTTTGAGTAAGTTAGATGCACATGTCGTTCTCAATCCTTTGGTGAGAATGACATCTTTTACAGCAATAGGAACACCACTTAGTTTTTTCAACGGTTCTCCTTTTGCTAACCCAGTATCCACCTTCTCTGCTGCTGCTATCGCTTCTTCAGGAGAAAAGTGTAGAAATGCTCCAAACTTCTTATCTTCGGATTGGGCAAACCTGAGTGCTTCCTGTATCAATTCTTTAGCGCTAAACAAACGATTTTTCAATCCTGAGTGGATGGTGGCAATTGTGAGCTGTTTGTAGTTTTCCATCATGTTTTATAGGTGCAATGTGTCAGCAGATTCCGGCTAGATGCCAATGACTTTACTGAGTTGTTCATCTCTTTTTAACTGCTGAGATGATGGGATCATCTACCGCTCAATGACGTTAGGTACTTTAAATTGCCCCGCACCTGATTGGGGTGCCGATCGAAGAATAACGTTTCGATCTAGACTCTTGGAATTTTCGTCTTCTCGCAAAGTCGAATTTTCGGATTCTTCGTAGAGTACTTGAGACATGGGTTCTACTTTTGAAGTGTCTAACTCATCCAGTTTCTTTACATAGGTAAGGATTTCTTCCAGGTCAGCAGTATGCTTTTTCACTT
>CAZASS010000145.1:2861-4605 GCA_964487835.1 uncultured Acidobacteriota bacterium
TTCAAATTCATCTTCAGTCAAGTTCAAATTACTAAGATTCGCTATGTGTTGGACTTCCTTTTCGGTAATTTTCATTTTTCTGTCACCTTGTTTACCGTTTATTTGAACGTAGGTAAAATCAGAATCTGTATTATTTTTGTGCTGTTTTTATTTCTGTATCTATTAGGGAGATGCTTCTTTTGAGTTCTCTTGCTGCGGAGTAGAAATTCTAAAAATAATGTCTTCCAATAAGTTTGAACCTATTGCAAGGTTTACCTTATCTGCAATCCTACGACCCATGGGAGCTAATTCACATAGCCATTCTTGTCCATCAACATCTACCACAAGTCGCTTGTCCAAAATCTGCACTGGTTTCGTGTGGGGCGCAATTTGTTGCCCCACCGCAGTTGCCCAGTATGCACAAACAAGCTGATTATTTTCTAGCGTTTCATTGCCTCGTGCTTTTCTAAACACTTCCGCCAAAATATCGCGAACAGAGTCCATTGCCAATATTTACAAATCTAGGGAAGCGTCCATTCTATCACGCATGACAGAATTTTCTTGCATCCTGGCGGTTTCAAAACTATCAACTGATATTTGAACAGCAATTTCATCAGTAAAATTGCATCAGGCTTAGCTGAAAACCACGGCTAAAAGTTTTCTTTACTGTGCTTGCTGCCCCCCTTATTTGCTTTGTGGTAGTACACAAGCTCAATCACATGACCATCGGGGTCTTGGCAAAAAACTTGTTCCATGCCTAAGCTGCTATTATTCCCTAGTTCATAATCAATTCCTCTCTCGTCAAAAACTCTTTTTACTGCCTCTATATCTAACACTTCAAGTGCTATGTGGTCGGAGTGACCAAGTTTTTGGGTATTGGTTTTGTCGGTCGAAGTTTGAGCGATCAAGTGCAGCTGTCTGTCTCCGATCGCGTACCAGGTGCCAGAAAATTGAAAATTCGGTCTCTCTATTTCTGGTAGCTGCAATATCTCTCCAAAAAACCGCCTTGAGTCGTTAAGGTCCCCAACTGTGAACGATACGTGGTGTAGTTTTAAAACATCAATCATTAAATCCTCTTAGCTGCAATAATACAGTGAATTCACAGCATAGCTGCTCTGTTAATACCACAGCAAACCAAGTGGTATATTTGACTCCACACAGGGGTAATAGTATTTCTTTCTCAACGACTTTAAAAAAATATCTGCCTTCGATATGCGAACAAATGTTTACAGTGAGTGATCTGTTGTATTGTTGCGATATGAGTAGTTGAGGTGAATATTGATAAGGTAAGAGATGATGACCCCTGAACAGGTTAGCACCATTGTTAATGGTATTCGGGAAAGTGTCAAAAAGCGACACGAAAAGACGGTTTCTGAGCTCCCCGATTTTAAACTCCCGGCGCTAGATGTTCTGTATCACGCGCGTGATGTTGCTGAAGGGAAAGTTGCTTCGATCGGTGTGGTTAATCCCAGAAATTCTGGTTTTATTAATAATCTCGTACAAACCTTGAAGCGCTTCATTGCGCGCACTCTGAATTGGTTTATTCGTGAACAGGTCAACTTTAATCATGCCACGCTGCGGTACATGGATGCTCAGCTAGAGATTACTGCCGATCAAAATCGTGCTGTTCTACATTTAGCCCAAGAAATCGCAACATTGAAAAATCTCTATAGTGAATGGCGTTTGGAGTTCGAAAACAAAATCACCAACTCCGAAATTCAGTTACTACACAGTATCCGTGAAATAGAGGCGAGCGGTCGTAAAC
>CAZASS010000146.1:0-4585 GCA_964487835.1 uncultured Acidobacteriota bacterium
CAATTCAGCTCCGTTAATTTGAGCCTCTAACAAGAGAGGATCTTCTTGAGAATCTAAAATCAAATTAATTTTTTGAGTTTTTCCAGTTTCTACAACCACCGGATTTTCCAATTGTGACGTTGCATAACCTCGGGTACCAGCACTCATATGAAATGTGTTAGGAGGAAGCTCTGCATTGAAATGGCCTTTCCCGTTTGTAATAACAGTCGTACGTACCACTGGAAAATTTTTGAGAAAATGAACCATTGCACCTGCCAAAGGTAATCCCTCCGCATTCTGAACGGTTCCTGTAACGACACCTGTAGATTGAGCATAGGAAATAGAAGGACAAACTATTATTAACAACAGTAAAAAATGACAAACTCTAGTGAAGTTAGGCTTTTCAATAGTGGATTCCATTTTTTTCCCCATTTGAAAAATTGGTAATAGGAGTGCTTTGCCAAGTTAATCTCTAAGAGCGTGAAAAATCAAGAACTTCCAATATATTTCAGATTGCCTTTAGATAACTCAAAGGCTAAGCTTTAGAGATGTTAACTGTAATTCTATCTATGGGCATGACCTTCTACTTCATGAGTCTTATTTATCCTCATGAAGATTTTTGGGATATAAAACGCAAAGAACCACGTTGGCCACTCAAAGGTTGGCTTTATTTCGCTGCAATTCACTTTTTGATTAATTCGGGTTTGAGTATTTTTGTTGAGGCGATCTAAATGCCTGAACAGCCAGAAAATCTAAAACATTTTCTGGCAATCGTGATATTGCTCTACCTAATTTGGGAAGGTTCATGCTTACTCGAACTAACTTCCCCCGCTAACGTAGTAGATATTTTGTTCTAGTTGTATACAAGATCGTAAAGTTTTCAAATTGCTGATGATTAGTAAAAAATTAACCTAGAAAAAAGGAAACCAATCATGAAAAAACGTTTCTTCGTCGTTGCCTTGCTTGTATCAATGTCAATCCCGGCGATTATTAGACCATCATCAAGTGTCTACCCAACAGGTACCACAATTTACAAACCTGAAAAATGCTGGAACGGTTACAACATTCCTAGCAAAGATCTGACTCCTTCCAAAGCTCAATTGTTCGATATGAACGGCAACGTTGTGCATGAGTGGAAAGGCATTATCGGTAGCCCTTACAAGATCCTTCCAGGCGGCTACATTATGGGAGCAGTAGATGCAATAGGCTTTGATCGCACCCCATTACTTCAACTGGATTGGGATGGGAATGTAGTTTGGAAGTTTGAAAAAAGCGATTTAGTTTCTTATAACGGCAAAGAACCTGAATGGCGCGCTAGACAGCACCACGATTATCAAAGAGAAGGAAATCCTGTTGGATACTATGTTCCTGGTATGGAACCTCTAGTGGATAGAGGTAACACCCTCATTAATAGTTTTAAAAACGTGAACAGGCCTGATATTGCTCCGGCCGTTATCTGTGATACCCGAATAATTGACGTGACTTGGGAAGGAGATATTATCTGGGATTGGCTACTAACCGACCATTGGGATGAATTAGGTCTAAGTGAAGCAGCTAAAAATGCCTATTACCGCTTTCCAGGCTACAACGAAGAACTAGGATGTGCCCAAAGACTTTTCTTCAACAACATCGATTGGCTTGGTCCCAATCGGTGGTACGACGCAGGCGACCAACGATTCCATCCCGAAAATATTATTGCTGACAGTCCTTTACTAAACATTATTGTTATCATTTCCAGAAAAACAGGTGAGATAGTCTGGAGAGTAGGACCAGAATATACTTCCACCCCGGCTCTCAAAAAACTGGGCCAGATGATGTATCTACATCATGCTCATATTATTCCAAAAGGTCTTCCTGGTGCCGGAAACATACTGGTTTTTGACAACGGAGGGCAAAGCGGATTAGGAGCCCCTAATCCCAATTCATTGACCGGTGTTTTTAACACTGCCAGGCATTGGTCCAGAATCGTTGAGTTTAATCCCATCACCCTTGAAATTGTTTGGGGATATTCAGCTGTCGATGGTGGAGTCCGAATGCCTTTAGTAGAAGGATTTGGCGCCTATAAATCCGGTGGAGATCATCGATTTTTCAGCTATAATATTAGTTCTGCTCAGCGACTCCCTAATGGGAATACTCTGATTACAGAAGGTCAGTACGGACGCGTTTTCGAAGTCACAACCGAAGGTGAGATAGTATGTGAATTTGTTCATCCCGAAGATGGAAAAGTCTATCGTACTTATCGAGTCCCATACGATTGGATTCCACAACTGGAAAGACCCGTCGAAAGGGCTGTGATTCCTCCCCCCAATAAGGAATTTAGAATTGCACCTGTAGGTGACGATCGAGATATCCAAAAAGAAACAGAAATTCATACAGGAGTCTACCGCGCCAGATCTAAAGAAGAATAAGATAACCCCATTGTTCATTAACAGTAAAATTTAGGTTGTTTCAGTAGAGCTTGTGGCTGAGTTCAAAAATCGAGTACATAAACGTTGGATGCAGGGTACTGGTCCTGGATTTGTTTATGCCCTTACCGTTCTAGGAACCGGTGACGTTGTTTCTTACAGTGCAGCCGGAGCTAGTTACGGATACAGTTTGATTTGGGCCTTAGCTATGGCCTTAATTTTTAGGTATGTCTGGGTCACTACTTCAGCCAAATATGTTCTAGTAACCGGAGAAAGTTTACTGAGTGGCTATGCCCGAATAGGCACTTGGGTACCTTGGCTAGTTCTAATCTCTTTTTTCCCCATCCGACATTTCACTAACCAGTTCCTGATTCTCATAATGGGAGATTCCATCCATCTTTTACTTCCTCTTCCTACAGTTTGGAGTTCAACCGTCTGGGCCTGTTTATTTACCTTTTTAGGATTCGCTCTTCCTTTTTGGGGTGGTTACACCGTGATTGAGTTATTTTGCAAAATTTTGGTCGGCATCATGGGAGTTTCTCTTCTAGTTGCTGCCCTTCTCTCAAATCCTGATCCAATAGATATATTAGGAGGATTGTTTTTTCCCAGCCTACCTCAAACTCAGGGACTCTACAGTGCTGTGCTAATCATTATGGCTCTAATTGGTGCCGAAGCAGGTTCAAATGCTAACTTGACCTATGCCTATTTTATTCGAGAAAAAGGATGGAAGGATATTTCCTTTCTCAAACGCCAACGCTTTGATTTGGCCACTGGGGTTATTTCTTTGTTCGTTCTCGGAGCACTTTTACAGATTGCGGCAGCAGGAACAATTCATCCCCTAGGAATTGAGGTAGAAAGCCCAGAGGATCTATCCGAAATTTTTTTGCGAACACAAGGGGAAATAGGTTTAGTAGCATTTAGCTTGGGTTTATGGGGAGCAGCATTTTCCAGTTTCATTGGAATGAATATTGGGTTCGCATTGATCTTTACTGACATTTGCCGAAATTTTATACCTGGTCTTAAAAATTCAAAAGCATATAAAAGTAAGGGATATACTCCCAATAAAGATCCGATTTATAAATGGATTATTCTTTTCTGGTCGCTTACTCCAATCTACATCGTTTTCACAGATGTACAGCCAGTCTGGCTGGTACTAATGGTAACGTCCTTTCTGGTTTTACTTATTCCATTACTAGCTGTTTGTCTGCTGTGGATTACTAATGACAAAAGCTTGATGGGCGAATATAGAAATAATTGGCTAACTAATATGGTTTTGCTTACCCTCGTTTTGATTGCAATCTACCTAACTAATGAAAGAGGACTAGATCTGTGGAACAGCTTAGGTGATTTAAGATAATTATGAATTTCAAGTTTTCCTGAATAACAGAACAAGTCCTTAAGGTACTAGTTTTTAGAGAATTATTTACCCCCAGTAATCTGTTGTCTTTGTGGATCCAGGGGAGTAGGATTTAAGCAGGGAGGTAAAGATGGTACGCCCGAGAGGATTCGAACCTCCGACCTTTGGTTCCGGAGACCAACGCTCTATCCAGCTGAGCTACGGGCGCATAAGATTGAGATTCATGAGTTTAGCAGAATTATGCTCCTATCCTAAAGCAGATAGGACAAAGTCAAAAGGCAGAAAATCTCCAAAAACGGGCCAGCACCATTCGCACCAAATCCTTAGGAAAAAATCAGTAAATCAAATTTATGCAAAAAGAGAGATCCAAATATTCTTTCTTAGTAATAAGACTTACTGTTTTCCTCATGCTAAGATCTCATGATTTGAAAAAATATAATCCTGAATAGGAACAGAGATGAGTAAGGATTTTAATTTCGATTGCACATTTCTACCTGAGGCTTTAGTCGAGTTTGTGGTGGTCTCCGATACCCATTACATGCTCGATCAAGGAGAGGAACCAGTACGATTTGAATCACGACGCCAACAATCTGAACGAGCTCGTGTCGCTTTACGTCAGATCGGAGCTCTCAAGACCGACTTTGTAGTACATCTGGGCGACTTAGTAGGAGAATATCCAGATACCCCCACCTTCTATAAAGCTATGCTAGAAGCCCGTACACAGTTGGAAGCCAGTGGTATCCAACTCAAAACGATCCCAGGCAATCACGATCTAGGCGATAAAGCTGACCCAACAATGCCCACATCCCCAGTAACCGAAAAATTACTCTCTTGGTACCATCAA
>CAZASS010000147.1:0-4515 GCA_964487835.1 uncultured Acidobacteriota bacterium
AGGATTTCCTTTTAAATTCAAATCAACATCTTCAGGTAATAAAAAGGGTAAGTCTTTTTTATCGACGGGAAGTGTCTCTCCTTTTTGATTATATACTATGTGAATAGAACAACCACAATATCTTTGAAATGAAACAAACCAATCTTTACCCTTTTTCCAAACAAAGAATAATCGACCCGTTCCTTCAATTGACAGCTGGAAAAACTTGAGAAAAAGGGCAGAAAAAGCTGTCCCCTTATTTTCTTCATCTGAGTAGATCTTCTAATTGCACCGACTTTTCCGTTTTCCAATCCCTGTATTTAACGATAACGGGACAGTAAATAGAAAGCCCTTGGGCCTCTCCGAATCCAGAAGCAACAGCACGAGCTCCTGAAACCACAACAGCCCCTTCCGGAATCTCAAGGGGAGAATCCCCTTCTGTGCGGTAAATTTGTTCACGAACCAAGTCATAGACACTAGTTCCACGAGTTAAAATGACACCAGCTGCTAGCACAGCACCTCGACGAACAATGGTACCCTCGTAGACACCACAATTACCCCCTACTAGAACATCGTCTTCTACAATTACCGGTAGAGCACCAATCGGTTCCAATACTCCACCAATCTGGGCTGCTGCACTCAAGTGTACCCGTTCACCAATCTGGGCACACGAACCTACTAAAGCATGAGAATCCACCATAGTTCCCTCATCTACATAGGCCCCCACATTAATGTACATTGGTGGCATACAAGTCACCCCAGAAGCCACATAAGCGCCTCTGCGTATGGCCGATCCCCCCGGCACTAAACGAACACCGGAATTGAGATCGAGAGACTTCAGAGGAAAAATATCCTTATCAAAAAACCGGAATTGTCCATCAATAGACTGATCAACTAGTGCCCCAAGACGAAATCCCGCCAAGATTCCCTTTTTGACCCAAGAATTGACTTTCCACTGCCCGTTTTCCTGTTCTGCAGCTCGAATTTTTCCACTATCCAGATCATCCAGAAAAGCCTCCATTAGGTCTCGATCCACCTGTTCGTACTGCTCTTTCTCTAGAAGTTTTATAATACTTTCAATCATGTTGTATCAATTACCCTTTTCAAAACAGATCCAGTTTCCGCAATTCCTAATCCATCTTCTGTTTATTATCATCTCTCATTGAACACAATGGGAGACGATACACTTCCTGTAATCGGCCCATTCGAGCCAAAGCATACTTTACAGGAATTGGACTCGATTCAATAAAATTTAGATTCATAAGGGGCAAATAGAGATCATGAATTTTACTAGCCTCTTGCAATTGTCCTTTCAAAGCCAGTCTAATCATCTTAGACATCTCAGCTGGAATTAGGTTGCTAACAACTGAAATAACTCCCTCTCCACCCAAAGAAATGATTTCCAAAGCCAACTGATCGTCACCAGAAAGAATCTGAAAGCCGGCAGGTCGGTCAGACAATAAATTCCCTATCTGTTTCAAGTCTCCACTTGCCTCCTTCACACCAATAATATTATCCACAGCAGACAGGCGTAAAACTGTCTCAGGAATCATATTAATGCTGGTGCGTCCCGGCACGTTATAAAGTACTACCGGCACCTTGACTGAATCAGCAATCTTTTGAAAATGGTGATATAAGCCTTCAGGAGTTGGCTTGTTATAGTAGGGAGTTACGGAAAGAATAGCATCCACCCCTTCCGCTTCTGCTATCTTAGCCAATTCAACAGCATGAGCAGTATTGTTAGTACCTGCCCCAGCAACCACTGGCACTGCCCCTGAAACTGCTTTCATACAAGCACCAATCACCTGATGATATTCTTCCTGCTCTAGAGTGGCACTTTCACCAGTTGTCCCACAGGGAACTACAAAGTCAATTCCCGACTCAACCTGCCAATTGACCAAATTGTGATAAGAAACTAAATCAATCTCTCCATTCGACTTAAATGGAGTTACCAGAGCCGTACCACAACCCCTCAATTCAATCATTTTCTTCCCCAAAAAGGACTTCCTCGAAATCGAAAAACCCTTGTCTTTCTTGAATCCATTCGGCAGCAAGAATAGCTCCTGCTGCAAATCCCTGACGGCTGCGCGCCGTGTGTTCCAACGTCAAAGTGTCTACTGGAGAATCAAATCCTACTACATGGGTACCTGGGAAAAATCCAGCTCTGACACTAGAAACTGGAATATCTGAGGAATAGTTTTCCTCCAAAATTCTCTGCAAACTCAAAGCTGTTCCTGAAGGAGCATCCACCTTTTGACAGTGGTGGGACTCAACTATAAAAGGGTGAAACTCCTGAAGACGAGAAAGCAGGCTACTAGCCTGACGAGCCAGGTAAAAAAGGGATTGAACACCGACGCTGAAGTTGCTAGAAACCACACAGGCTCCACTGCCTTTTTCCACTAAGTCACGTACTTCATCCAACTGAGAATCCCAGCCTGTGGTCCCTACCACAATAGGACACTTTACTCGAACGGCATTCCTCACATTATCCAGTACCGCTCCAGCCACAGAAAAATCTATTAACACATCAGTATTTTCAATCCATTCTTCCTGAAATCCAATATCACTAGCAGAATTTTGGCTGGTCACAATATGCACAATTGTGTCGCCTTTTTGACTCGCTACTTTCTCGACTATCTTTCCTGTTTTCCCATGACCTAATAAAGTAATACGCATTTTCACTCACCACAAATTTGATTCTACGATATAAGAACTGGGGACAGACTACCCAGCAACACACGACTAACTCATTTACTTATTCTGTCCCGTTATACGGAAAAAGTCACGTCTATCCAGTTGAAATCATTCCTTTTTCAACCACCATTTCAGCATTCAAAATAGAGGCCCCAGCAGCACCTCGGATTGTATTATGACCAAGAACTACATACTTAATATCAAATAATGGAGAAGGCCGGACACGTCCGATTAACACAGACATTCCTCCGTACTTATTGACGTCTGGACGGGGCTGGGGATGGTCTAATTCCGAACAAATAACAACAGGTTGTTCAGGGGCAGTAGGAAGATTTAACTCCTGTGCTGGCCCACGAAATTCCTCCCAACACTTCACAACCTCCTCAAGAGACGGCTTATCAGAAAAACGGACTGACACACACTCCACATGCCCCTCCTCAACAGCCACTCGATTTGCTTGAGCGCTAACTACAAAATCAGCTGGACAAAACTGTTTACCCTCTAATTGACCAAGAATTTTTTGGGTCTCACTTTCAATTTTTTCTTCCTCTCCCGAAATAAAAGGGACAACATTCCCCAAAATATCCCACGAAGGAACTCCTGGATAGCCTGCTCCCGAAATAGCCTGAAGAGTCACAACATCAACTGCTTCCAAACCAAAAGACTGATGCAGAGGACCAATTGAGAGGGCTAGAACAATAGCCGAACAATTAGCATTCGTTACAATTGCACCTTCCCAACCTCGATTTTTCTGCTGCTGAGGAATAATATCCAGATGATCACTATTAAGTTCAGCAATCACCAATGGAATATCTGAACCCATACGATGATTCTTCGCATTAGAAAACACCCAATATCCTGCACTAGCAAAATCTTTCTCTACCTCCCCAGCTACCGAAGAATCCAAACCAGAAAAAACAATCTTGCAATCGAGGCCTGGTCGACACTCTTTTATAACAAGATCTCCAATAACTTCTGGAATTGGTTGGGTCTGTTTCCAACTAACTACTTCACGATATGGTTTACCGGAAGATTGCTCAGAAGCTGCTAACTCTCGGATCTCAAACCAAGGATGAGAAGACAAGAGTGAAACAAACTTCTGCCCTACTGCTCCGGTCGCACCTAAAATTCCGACTGGGATTTTACTCACGGTTTTTATTCCTCTCAATTAATGTTATACCAGTAACAGCTTGGTCTTTCCTGGTTGACCTGCATCAGCTTAACGATTTAAAGTCTTCCGGCGCAAACTCTGCGAGGACCTTAATTGATATCAAAAGGAGAACGCTCATGAAAAATCCTCAAATTTTATTTCTTATTATCAGCATCTTTTTAATGTTTGGTTGCAACTCTAATGGCATTGTTGAAGATTCTCAAAAAACAACAGCAGCCATTGGATTTGACGGAGTTTATAAATTTGTTCGAGTGGATACACCCGATGGACCCAGTACTACCCAAACAGGAACCATGATCGTTACTGACGGTGTCCTGTGTCATGTTCGTGTTAGTAATGAACGAGAAAAATTCAACCAAGAAGACAATGCCCCCGAACAGGAAAAAATAACAATGCAGGCGGCAGCTTTCACCAGTGCTAACGCTGCCTGTGGCTCTTTCAAACTGTCTGAAAATCTAGTTGAAGCTACATGGACAGCTCATCTGAATCCCAACGAAAATGGAAGCACTTCTAAGTACATCTTCAGACAGGAAGAGGGAATGCTTTTCTTTTCTCCATCTGCAGCCCCTCAGTTTAGCTTGGTATACCAAAAGATAAATTAGATCTAAAACAAGCGAGAGGGAGTACTACACAAAAAAATGACCCAAGAGATAGGCCTTTCAGTTGGACCT
>CAZASS010000148.1:0-351 GCA_964487835.1 uncultured Acidobacteriota bacterium
CAAATAGCAGTACTCCATTGCTGCTGCTGGCATTTTATTAGCGTATATTAGATACACTCAAAGATGCCCTCTAAATCACATAAGCGAACTTGTAGTTTTACAGCCTGCAAACTACTTGATATTGGATGAATCAACTCTCAAATATCTTGAAATTGCGGTTGGATTAGATGGAAATAAAAGAGGGACGTTATTAGCAACACTAGATTGCACCAGAACGGGTATGGGAGCACGTTTATTGCGAAGTTGGATGATTCGGCCCAGCTTGGATTTGCTTGAAATTGAAGAGCGACTTAATGCTGTTCAGGAATTGCATGATTCGGCCATAAGGATGGGGCAATTGAATGAGGTGCT
>CAZASS010000148.1:361-4425 GCA_964487835.1 uncultured Acidobacteriota bacterium
TGAAGCAACTACCTGAAATTAATAATCGACAGAAAAATCACACCAGTAAACTGTTGTGTCCCTTATCAGATCTATTAGAAGATGTAGTCAAGTTATTGCAGGATGCTATTGCTGATAATCCTCCTGTAGGAATAGGTGATGGAGGAATCATTCAAGAGAAATTTTCTTCGGAACTAGATGAGTTGCGCGAAATAGTCCATTCCGGGAAAACATTCATAGCTCGCTTGGAATCTAAGGAGCGTGAAAAGACCGGTATTTCTTCTCTTAAGGTAAAATACAATAAGGTTTTTGGATATTTTATTGAAATAACCAAAACTCATTTGAAATCAGTTCCCGATCATTATCAGAGAAAACAGACCTTAGTATCATCAGAACGTTTTATTACTCCTGAATTAAAAGACTACGAGGAGAAAGTTCTCACAGCCGAAGATCGTATATTCGAACTTGAGAAGCAATTGTTTTTGGAGGTAAGACAACAAGTAGGTCAAGAGGCTTCTCGTATCCAAAAAAATGCACATATAGTTGCTCGATTGGATGTTTTGTTGTCACTGGCTGAGACTGCCAAGCGATATCGATATGTTCGGCCTTGCTTAGACGAAAGCGAGCAGTTACATATTAAGGGAGGACGTCATCCAGTTGTTGAATTGCAGAGTAGCAATCCTTTTGTAGCCAATGATTTAAATTGTGATGCTGCCAATGATCAATTGCTAATTTTGACCGGACCTAACATGGGAGGAAAATCAACCTATCTTAGACAAAATGCCCTAATTGTTATTTTAGCTCAGATGGGCTCCTTTGTACCGGCTGATAAGGCCCTTATTGGTTTGGTTGATCGAATCTTTACTCGGGTCGGGGCTAGTGACAACTTGGCTCAGGGGCGATCAACCTTTATGGTTGAGATGATTGAGACAGCTAATATTCTCAATACAGCCACAACGCGAAGCTTTGTTTTATTAGATGAAGTTGGGAGAGGTACGGCAACCTTTGACGGTCTATCTATTGCGTGGTCAATTGCAGAGTACCTAATTAAAGAAAACTCTCGAAAGGCTCGGACCCTTTTTGCTACTCACTATCAGGAACTTACAAAGTTGGAATCTTTATACGAAGGAGTTAAAAATTACCGCGTTAATCTGCAGGAATCAGGGGGCAATATTATTTTTTTACACAAAGTTTCTGAGGGATCTGCCAGCAGGAGTTATGGTATTGAAGTAGCTAGATTAGCTGGATTGCCGGTCTCAGTGGTTCAACGAGCTCGTCAAATTCTTTCCCGACTTGAAAATAAAGAACTCAATTTACTTGGCGATAGTCAGGCCGTTTCTCAAGAGGTTATTGACGAATTGCAGAAACCCCTGTTTTAAACCGTTACTATTAGTTAAATATGAAAGACAGGTTTAGACCTGTGAAGCTAGTCATTGTTCTTTAATATGAATTCCAATCATCTTTTTGTTTTTTTTCAATCCTCAATATTAAGATATGGTTTTCTTCTTCTTCTCGCACTCCCCTTTTTCTGTTCTCTGACTGTGTCCTCCGTGTGGGATGCCAATGAAGCATTTTATGTTCAGACGCCTCGTGAGATGGTGGAGCAAGATAACTGGTTAGTTCCACACTTTAATGGTGAGCCGAGATTAAATAAACCTCCATTAGCATATTGGTTGATTGCTACCTTTTATAAATACTTTACAGTCTCTATTTTTTGGGAACGGCTGGCTATGGCTGCGCTCTCCTATGGAACAGTTTTAGCTGTTTTTGTACTTGGTAAAATTTTATATGAAGAGACTGTTGGTTTTTTGGCTGCAGGTATTTTTGCCACTACTTTTCGATTTTTAATTTTGGCTCGGCGTTTGCTCATTGATGTGTTAGTCCTCTTCTGTGTTGTTTGGGCTATCGTGTTTTTTGTTCTGTGGCTTCGAAGAAAAAATCCAAAATATTTTATTTTTTGTTCTTTATTTTTTGGGTTGGGATTCTTAAGCAAAGGTCCAGTAGCCTTAATACCTGTTATTTTTCTGGGTATTTTTTTATTGATGACTGGTAAATCAAAAGAACTTCTTCAGGCACCTTTTTTCACTGGAACGACACTATTCTTATTGATAAGTTCATCTTGGTTCTTGTTGCTAGGCACCCAAATGGGCTGGTCGTTTGTTTCTGATTTTTTTCTACAAGAAAACATTGCTCGATTTAGCTCTGTTTCTTTTGGACCACAAAGAGGGTTTTTCTTTTTTATTCCTGTATTTTTTGGCGATTTTTTTCCTTGGTCATTTCTTTTCCCTTTTGCATTACTGTGGGCTTTTCGACGAAATAACAACAAGCAAGACAATGATTGGTTTACTCTTCTCGCACTATGGATAGGAGTTTATTTTTTCTTGTTTTCTATTTCTTATAACAAACAAGAATATTATATTTTGCCACTTTATCCGGCAGCTTCAATATGGATTGCCTATTACTTAAGGCAGGGTGGTTCTAATATTTCCCTCTCACTGTTAATAAGTATATTTACTTTGATTTTCTCCTTGCTCATATTTTTTATAAGCTCTGTTTTATTTGAAGGGTTTGGATTGTGGATTCCTCTAATATTTATTCCTATGGTTCTTTGGGCACTTTTTGTTAATCGTCCTTCAATAATGATTGCAGGGATTATCCTTTTTTATAGTGCCTGCTTTATTAGATATTTAGAGCCTTTGGAGAAATACAAACCAGTACAATTTTTTGCCCAAACTATAAACAGAACGATTGATGGAGGGGAAAACATTCAAGCTGGCTATTTTGGATTGACGTCACCTAGCCTAGCTTTTTATC
Organism: uncultured Acidobacteriota bacterium; assembly: GCA_964487835.1. Lineage (GTDB taxonomy): Bacteria > Acidobacteriota > UBA6911 > RPQK01 > JADFOI01 > JAUXKG01. The sequence goes on from CAZASS010000148.1 coordinate 3,155, forward strand.
TAGATAAACCAATCTTAGAAATCAATCGGTTAGGAGAAGCTGTTCAGGTTCTACAGTCCCCACAAACAGTATATTTAATTGTTCCAGACAGCCATTATCAAAGACTAGTACAGGCTGCTGGTATACCCTTGAAAATTGTAGAAGTGCGACCCAAGTTATATACTACGATGCGAACTTTGATCAGCGGATTTAAAGGAGGCCAGAGTGGCAACCTCCGTTCAGCCTGGATACGTCCCGTCTACCTCATTTCAAACCGAAACGCCAATTGAGGATAATTTTGATCTCTCAATAGTCGTTCCAGTTTTTAATGAGGAAGAAAATCTTATTTTACTTTACCAAAAGCTTGCACCAGTTTTAGATTCCTTGAAACTTAAGGTTGAAGTCGTTTTTGTCGATGATGGTAGCTCGGATAGAAGTCCTGAAATTATTCAGAAATTAGCAGCCGATCATTCTGAGGTTCGAGCACTTATTTTTGCTAGAAATTTTGGTCAGACGGCTGCATTAGCTGCTGGATTTGAACACGCAAGAGGAGAAATCGTTATACCCCTTGATGCCGATTTGCAAAATGACCCAGCGGATATACCCATTATTCTTGAAAAACTAAGTCAAGGATATGATGTTGTTAGTTGCTGGAGAAAAGACAGAAAAGACCCTTGGCTTAGTCGAGTACTTCCCTCTCGGTTAGCTAATGCAATTATTAGCTGGATAAGCGGAGTTCATCTTCATGATTATGGCTGCACATTAAAGGGATATAGGCGAGATATACTTCAACATATTCGTTTATACGGAGAAATGCACCGTTTTATACCAATTTTTGCTAGTTGGGCTGGAGCTCGAGTCACTGAAATTCCGGTCAACCATCATCCTCGACTGTATGGAAAATCAAAGTATGGTGTTTTTAGAGTAGTTAAGGTTTTGTTGGATTTGGTTACTATTAAATTTTTAGGTAGTTACTCAACAAAGCCTATGTATCTTTTCGGAGGGATGGGTTTTCTCTCTTTTGTCGTTGGGGTGTTGTTGAGTGCCATATCTTTGTATCAAAAAATTTTCTTTGCTGTGAAGGTTCATCGAAATCCTTTACTTATTCTTTCCATATTCTTTGCCATTGTAGGAGTACATTTTATTCTTTTTGGTTTAATAGCGGAGTTAGTGATTCGCACCTATCATGAGTCACAAAACAAACCTACATACCTTCTTAAATCTGAGAGTATCCTGAGTAATACGGAAAAAGTTCCTGAAAGATAAATCTTTGCAAGAAAGATTCAACCTGT
>CAZASS010000149.1:0-4364 GCA_964487835.1 uncultured Acidobacteriota bacterium
ACCCGATCAGAATTAAGAGCAAGATAGTTTCCATCTATCTCTTTTCCCACTTGCAGTTCACTCCAACGATCTTCGCCTTCATGCCGAATTCGAATTCTTAGCTTAGGTCTGTTGAGACCGTACTTCTTTAAACCTTTTGGTTGATCCGATATAAAATTTTGGACTTCTCCATACTGCAAAGCAGAAAGAAGATTACTCACTGTGTTCTGGTCGGCCCGCTCCGAAATTGGCTCTTCCAAAAACCAATCCTTCTTTCGCATCAAACGAATTTGACCTTTAGGACTATCAATCTCAATAGCCTGAGTCTTATTACTTTCAAAAAAAAGAATCTTCTTGCTACGCCATTCCTTGAGGTCCTTATCCGCACTAGAATAAATTTGGTTCGAAGTTAGAAAAACCTGATTGGTCCCCGCAAGCTGAACATAGATTTTAGTACCGGTATAATCCTCTCCTCCAACAAATAAAGTTTGTTCCTGTTCCCCAGAATCAATCTTTAAAACCATTCTAGGATTTTCCAAGCCATACACCTTGGCTCCATCTTTTTCCACAGTGAAAATTCGATCACGCTGAGCTCCTTCCAAACTACTTAAAAGCCCTTCTAAACTGGTTTTGGAAGCCATCGCCTCAATCGGTTTCCGAATTGTCCATTCCTTACCTTCCCTAATCAGTACTAGATCTTGCTGATTGAACCGAGATAGCTCAAGACCGACAATATCTTCTTGCTTAAACCGCAGAAGACTCTCTTCCAACTTTTTGGCCTCTTCTCTTGTCTTATGGCCCTCAATCTCATAAAAGTATACAAAGGCTGACAATCCAAGAAAGATCAGCAACAGTGCACCTAATTTTTTCATCTAAACCTCTCTATTTGCCTTTTCTTCTGTGCCAGATAAACACACCCAAAACTAAAATCATGGCAGGCAGAAAAAATCTCATACCCCAATTCATTAGTGCAAGATGGGCCTGAGTGGCTTCAATACGACGATTTTCCGGGCTCTTTGGACGAACAGCTATAAGATCAGCCTCTTCAGCAAGCCAACTTATTGTCATTAAGAACAGATCCCCATTAGCGGCAGAACCAAAATAACGATTGCTAGCAAAATCTGAGTCTCCAAACAAAACTAGGCGAGCTTCTCCTTGAGGAATCTCAGGCGCCTCTGAATCTTGACTCTCCACATTACTGTCTGCAATATCTTGCTCCTGAACTTCATTAGTTGCGCCAATAGAACGGGTAGCAACAACAGCTAGATCCAGAGGTCCCTTCAAATCTCTTCCTTCGTTAAAAGCGGCTCGTCCTCCTCTAAGATTGCTCTCAGCCCAACTGTTTTCTGAAGTCTTCAACAATCCCATCAGTTCATACCCCAAAGAACTTTCTGAAATATCTACGTTCTGAGCAAAGGGAAAAAATGCCATTGCTCCACCCAATTCCTTAACAATTGGATGATCAGCATATTCTGCAACTAATGGAGCGGCCGCACCTAAACCAAATAGCTGTCCTAATCCACTAGCATCAAGAACCATCTTATTACTCAACTCTAGGCCATACTGTTTAAGAAAGTCAGGCATTTTAAACTTTGTATCAGGATCCACTAGTAGGAGCATTTTCCCTCCAGAAACTAAAAACTCCTGTAAGTGATTAATTTCGTTGGGTAAAAAATTAATTTTTGGTCCAGCAGATATCAATAAAGTAGCATCCTCAGGTATTTTATTTTCCTGAGCTAAATTGTAACTTTTCACTTGGTAGTTCTGCTTTTCTACTGCCTCCCGCACAAAAGAAAATCCTTCCGCCTCAGTATCTTGAATGTCACGTTCCCCATGGCCTTGGAGAAAATAGACAACTTTTGACTCCTCACGCGTCACTTTAATAATTGCGTTGGTAATTTTTTCTTCATTATAGTCATCTAACATCTCCCGTTTAATTCCACTACTTACCACCACCTGCCCATCACGTTGAATCTCGTATTCAGCAGTTTTCCCAGGATTCTCTTCTGGATCCATGCTCTCGTAATTTAGATGAGAGGAAAGGTATCGGAACTCTTGCATGAAATTTTGAAAACTCATCTGGGCAGGCTCACTACGGAAAAATCCTACAATCTCTACATCAACCTCTAAATTTCCTATAACCTTGTGCGTTTGCTCGGAAAGCGAATACATCTGCTGTTCCGTCAAATCTACTCTTTTATGATGGCGAAAATTTAGGAAATTAGTTAGGACCAAAATGCCTAAAACTAACAAAGTCATTAGCCCAGCAGCAGCCCCATACTGAACAACTCGAGTCTTTAGAGAAGCACGCAGCCTAGAAAAATTAGTCGCTATGTAAATAAGAATTAGCCCTACACCTCCGTAAAAAGCTATTTCAAACTTCCAATCCCACTGTTTAAAAACTGAGTAGTAAAAAAAAGATGTAAAAAGAAATAAAAAACCAGCATATCCTATATTGTCAGTAATTTTTTTAAGCATCTACTGTCTCCATTTCGCCGAACCCAGCGATACCGAGGTTAAAAACAGTCCAAGAAACACGAAAGAGAGATAAAACACAACATGCTGAGAGTCCAGTACCCCTATGGTAAAATCATTATAGTGGTTAAGAACTGATAGATAGCGCATCACCTCGTTTGTCATTGTACTGCTAGCACCAGCTGCAGCATCTAAAACCCATAGGACAAGAAATGTCCCAAATGTCACAACAGCAGCCACAATCTGGTTCTCCGTCAATGAAGAAATAAAAATACCCACTGCTATTAGGGTTTCACCTAACAGAAATGCTCCCAAATATCCAACTAATATAGGTGCCATTAATGGAGGGGGTTGACTAAAAAAATATAAAAAAATCGAATACAAAATAGAAGGAGCTAACATTGTCAAAAGAAACAGGGACAACGCTGTAAACTTACCTAAGACAAGTTGGACAGGAGTAATAGGAGAAGTAAGAAGCAACTCAATAGTCCCTCTCTTCTTTTCTTCAGCCATTGTTCCCATGGTAATCATAGGCACTAAAAATAGGAGCATTGTACTCATAAACCCTAGGAATCCACGAATGACAGCTGCCGGAGCATCAAAAGGAGGTGGTGGCGTCCCAAATTGCTGGGACTGAACCATCCTCTGCATGACAAAATGCATAATATTTTCAAGAATAAGAGTGAAAAAATAACCAGAAAGAGCAAAGAAGACCGCTAGAACAACATAGGCAATAGGACTAACAAATAGCGAGCTAAGTTCCCTTTTGATAATGGCCAGATAATTCCTCATACTGCCGCCTCCTCTATTGTTGACTCCTCCTCAATAACCTCTTCTTCAGTAGTTAGTTCTACAAAAATTTCTTCCAGAGTCATAGCCTGAGCACTCAGACGACATAGATCCAATCCAGACTCAATCACTTTTCTAGCGATTAAATGCCTAACATCCTGTGTTCCATCCGCTTCTATTAAAACTGGATAATGATCTCCTTGGGGTTGACCTAGGGAAACATCTCTAACCTGTGAAATCTCTGATAATAGGCTTGGAAGACTTTCTGCACTACCTAACACCTCCAATTCAATTCGCTGTCCACTACCCATTTGACTAATCAAATTTGAAGGAGTATCACTGGCCACTATCCGTCCCTTATTGATAATAACTACCCTATCGCAAGTCATACTCACTTCTGGCAAAATATGTGTCGAAAGAATCACGGTATGATTGCCAGCTAGACCTTTAATCAAATCCCTTACTTCCATAATCTGTCTAGGATCGAGTCCAATTGTAGGCTCATCTAAAATAAGCACCTCAGGCTCGTGTATTAGTGCCTGAGCTAATCCCACCCGCTGCTTGTATCCCTTAGAAAGATGTTTAATGAGTCGATTCCCCTCACTAATCAACCCACATTTTTCATTGGCTGTTTCTAAACAAGAACTTAGATAGGGTCTGTCTACCCCTTTAATAGTCGCTACAAATGCTAAATAGGAATCAACAGTCATTTCCGGATAAAGGGGAGGATTTTCAGGTAAATATCCTACCCGGCTTTTCACTTCTAGTGGATTTTCAAATACATCAAATCCAGCCACTACTGCCCTTCCCTCCGTAGCTGGGAAAAACCCAGACAAAATACGCATAGTGGTCGTCTTCCCTGCTCCATTGGGACCGAGAAAACCCAGAATTTCTCCAGGATGGACTTCAAAACTCACATCCTGAACGGCTGTTTTCAAACCATATTTTTTCGAAAGATTTTCTGTTCTAATCATATCCGTCTCCCTAGTATCTCTGATCCCACTCTGTATTAATTCTCAGACATCACCTTCAATTTGAGTATTTTTCCTGCACATAATCCTCTAAAATTTTTAAGAATTCAACTACAAATCTCTTTCCTTACAAAGTGGTAGCATGTATTC
>CAZASS010000150.1:0-3471 GCA_964487835.1 uncultured Acidobacteriota bacterium
GCAGTTCTGTGCTGCTGGGAAAGTTGACAAGCCTAATTTTGATGCCGACCTCCTGAAAGTAACCCTTGGCCACACCTACAAAAAATCCTGCATCTGAAGAGGATCGATCAGTTCCTATATGTACAGTTACTGGAGGTTTTAGAGGAGTTAATCGACCGGTCTGTTGGGCAGATAACGTGCTGGTTATTACAGCGACTAGGATCACTGTATGAATCATTCTAAATAGAAATGACCACAAAAGTTCTTTTTGCATATTCAATTTTTCAACAGTTGGCAACCCAACGTATTGATTATTAGAAGCGACAAGTACAGAGCAGAGCGTCTTTCCCAGATTATGAGTTGTTGTGCAAATATTTGTTTTTCATTAAGCAACCTATTACTGAGAAGCTACTTGAATTGAGCTCAGATTCGATGATACTTGCAACGAAGCCCCTGTTTTCTTTTGTACTTCATCTACCTCAACTCCGGGGGCTATTTCCATCAGACATAGACCCTTAGGAGTGATTTCTATGATAGCCAGATCTGTATAGATCCGGCTGACAACTTGACGAGCAGTCAATGGATAGCTACATTCCTTTACTACCTTAGGTTGACCGTCTTTAGTGGTGTGCCTCATAGCTACGCAGAGCCGACGAGCCCCTACAGCAATATCAGCCGCACCTCCAATTCCTGCAAGACTGGCTTCGGGTAATTTCCAATTGGCGAGATCCCCCGTTTCTGACACCTGATAAGCGCCCATAATTGCTACATCCACGTGTCCTCCACGCAACATGGAGAAAGAATCAAGTGTGTCAAAAACAGCAGCTCCCTTAACGAGTGTGGTGGGCTGTTTGCCTGCGTCGATGAGATCGGGATCTTCTTTTCCTTCGTCTGGGGGAGGTCCCATACCAAGAATGCCATTTTCGCTTTGTAGAATGACTTCTTTATCCTTTGGTAGATATCCGGCTACTAAAGTAGGAATACCCACTCCAAGATTCACACAACATCCTTCGGGTAAGTCCATGGCAATACGTTGGGCTATTTCTTGAGTGCTTAGAGGCATGTTTGCTCTTCCTTACTTGCCATTAGGCTGATTGTTGATTGGAGTCACTTTTTGAACGAAAGCACCTGGTGTGTGAACGTAATTGGGATCTATTTTGCCTAGCTCGACTAAAGTGTTTACTTCTGCGAGAGTTGTCTGACCTGCCATTGCTACTGATGGATTAAAATTTCTAGCGGCTAGGCGATAGAATAGGTTTCCCCAGCGGTCACCCATCTCTGCTTTTACTAGGCCGAAGTCGGCTTTCAAGGCTGATTCTAGTACATACCGGCAATTATCTACTTCCATAACAGGTTTATTTTCAGTGAGTTCTGTATCAAGTCCTGTTGTAGTTAAAATACCTCCGAGGCCGGCTCCTCCAGCTCGGATTCGTTCTATAAGGGTTCCCTGAGGGACTACCTCAACTTTGACTTGACCTGCTTTCACTTGTTCTTTGATAGCCCACATTCCTTTACCGGTAGGAAAGGAGCAAATCAGACGACTGACTCGACTATTAAGGATTAGGGCGCCTAGACCAACGTCTTCTACACCTGCATTGTTGCTGATGACGGTTAGATCCTTTACTCCTTTGCGTAACACTGCTGCTAGTAATTGAATGGGATGGCCACTTAATCCGAAACCGCCTACCATCAGGCTAGCGCCGTCCTTAATTTCGGCGACTGCTTCGTCTGCGTCTCTGACTACTTTATCCAGCATTACTTATTCGAGCCTGTTTTTAATATTTTGGGAAGTTCTAATCCTATCAGTCTAAATCTAGGTTGAGAAGTCTAGCTGCATTATGGAGTAGGATTTTTGGACGAACCTCTTCTTTCATATTCAGTTCGTCAAATTCCTTGAGCCAGCGTTCGGGAGAAAGTAGTGGATAATCAGATCCAAACAAAACCTTGTTTTGAAGCAGACTATTGGCATGATGAATTACTGTCGGAGGGATGTATTTAGGAGCCCAACCGGAAAGATCCATCCACACATTACCTTTATGTACTGCTACAGCTAACAATTCTTCATGCCAGGGCCAGCCTGGATGAGCTGCAATAATCTGTAGTTCTGGAAAATCAGCTGCTACGTCGTCTAGGTAAGGAATGGGACGACAATACTTCAGCGGGATGCCGCGACCACCAGGAGAACCTGCCCCAATGCCAGTAGTTCCCATATGGAAGAGGATAGGAACGCCTAACTCCTGACATTTCTCCCACAGTGGGTAAAATCTTCTGTCGTTAGGATAAAATGCCATAGTTGCTTGCATAAATTTCATTCCTCGAAGACCTAGCTCACCGATGCAGCGTTCGGTTTCCTTGACTGCTATTTTCCCCTTCCAGGGGTCTACACTTCCGAATCCCATAAGGACGTCGGAGTGTTTTTTTACTGCTTCAGAAACTTCATCGTTGGAGATTCGGAGTCCGGTTTGAGTTTCTGCATCCACGTCAAAAATAACTGCTTTCATGTCCAGACCTCGATAGAATTCGGCTAATTCGTCAGCTCCTGGGCGAGGTTTGGCCTTCTTGCCAAAGTGTTTTTGGGCATCAGCATGAGCAGTACTACCCTTTGTCCGCTTATCTCCTGTGTGTATGTGCACATGAATGTCAATTGCTTTCACTATGTCCTCCAAGTTTTGCTTGGTGTTCTATTTTCGATTATTGACAACTGGTGTCATTTATTATGAATTATCCTGATTGCTAACGGTTGCTTGGCGTTCAAACCAACTGAGATCTAGTTGAGTATCCCATATTGGTTCTGGATCAGATGGGTCCATTACATCCACGGCAATCTGCGTTATACAGCCAGGGCAATAGTATTCCCAGTATTCATTAAAGTCTCCGGATTTATGTCTTAGGGGTAAATATTCAGCTGGTTGGCGGCGGCGTATGAGAGCGTACCTTTTGTAATTTTCAGCGGCCGGTCCTAGTGAAGTTTGGCATGTACGACAGCATACTTCTAGGTCGTTATCCTTAGATTGAACAATATCTAGATATTCTTGAAGGCGCCAGCTGGGAAGATCGGAAACATTTGGTATTTTTGGTCTCGGAGTTTCGGCTTCTTCAGGAAGGAAAAGATGTTGTCCTTGTTCACGACGCTCTTTATGCATTTCATCTCTCAGAGATTTGGTGCCTTCTAAATCTAGAGCGTTATCTACGATAGAAACTCCAAAAGCAGACATGGCGGTTTCCGGACTAAATGCGCCTAGGGACACATCTGAAAGCACTCGTTCTGGATCGCGTTCCAGGGGATCTCCATAGCCAGCTCCACCCAGCCAGCGGTTGTAAACCACGTCGTATTCTTGGATTGGAAAGGCTGGATGATTAGAGTTTAGAGTCATTTTTTGGTTAGAGCCTTGAGATAATTCAGACCAGCTACTAGGGACCTCTCCCTTAGACAATCGCTCCTTTAGATTGGTTCCTAGGGCTACCGAAGTGCGCGACGGGGAACCGGGATAT
>CAZASS010000150.1:3481-4258 GCA_964487835.1 uncultured Acidobacteriota bacterium
AGCCATAGGCTCCTAGCTCTAAATCCTTAGTTCCATGAATCATATGAGCCGATTCTCCGCCCAAGCCACCTCGCCAGAGTCCCGGTCCTCCAGTATCTGTTGCATGTTGGCGAAACAAATAAACCATAGGAGAGGTTGCTTCAAACATTTCGACATCAATTATGCTTGCAGCTGGTGTAATCATTTTGCCTCCTGTATCCACTCCATCACGAGAAGCCGTGGCTCCATATCCGCCGGCAAAATGGTCTAATACTGTACCTACGAAAACTTTGCCAGATTGATTGGTTCCTGACCAGTAGGCATGTTGTGAAGATCCACTAAAGGAGGCGAGAACATCAGTCCAGAATTCAGGGCCGGCGGCATAAAGCATTTTGGCAATGCACTCGTGAGCTGGTTCACCCAACAATCCTCCCATACCACTGGCCGCATTGCTAACGGCAGCTGGATACTTGCAATTGACCACTGATCCTTCAGGAGTGAGTAGTTCAACTGGTTTGACCACTCCTGCGTTCCAAGGTAGGCCCCAAAACAAGTGGTAAAGGAGGACGGAAAAAATACGTCCTTGGGTGGCCGGAAGAGCTGCATTTAGAGACCCTGGATTCTGTGAGGAAGTCCCCTGATAATCAAAGCTTAGTGCATTGCCTTCTTTGGTCATAGTGCAGAAGATGCGGAAGGGTTTCTGCTGCATGCCGTCACTATCTCCAAACAATTGTGAGCGCCAGAAGCCCTCTGGAAGTTGTCTAAGTCTAGCTTGGGCCATCTGCTCGGCATCCTCTA
>CAZASS010000151.1:0-4195 GCA_964487835.1 uncultured Acidobacteriota bacterium
AATACGTTTCAGCAGCCGAAATCGGTCTTTTCCTGCCTCGAGATGAGAGAAATAGGCCGCCTGTCGTCGACACAGGTAGAGCCCGATGATTCAACGTCAAATTAGTGAATAACATGTTGAAACACCTGAAGTCCACCCTAGCAAGAAAACGCTTGGAACAAAGTGTTGCTAATTCCAGAAATGGTTTTGGATCTAAGCTCTCGGCCATCTTTTCTCGGTCATCCGTAAGTAGCCAAGACTGGGAACAAGTGGAAGATCTATTATTGCAGGGAGATACTGGGCCTCAGTTTGCATTCGAAATCGTCGAGCGACTTCAGAACAAGGTCGGAAAACTGGGAGTCAGAAACTCAACAGATATGCTGCAGGCATTGCGGACTGAATTGATTAATAGCCTAGAAGTCAGCATAGCTACTCAAGGACAACCTTCCGCTATTATCGCTCATACCCTTAAGGGAAAAGGAGTTTCTTTTATGGAAAATCAAGATGGTTGGCACGGAAAGCCTGTTCCAAATGGAGAACAATTAGAACAGGCCCTTCAGGAAATTGGACATTCTCTAGAACTGGAAAGCGAACTTCACCTTGAACCTCCTAAAAAGGATTTCACAGAAACTATTAAAGTTCTTGAACAGAAAGGGCGTCGTACTACACCATCCGTTGTTGAACCACCTGCTTACGAAGCTGACGAACAGGTTGCCACACGTCAGGCCTATGGCACGTCTCTAGCAAAACTAGGCAAAGCCAATTCCTCTGTTGTTGCCTTAGATGCTGACACCAAAAACTCAACTTATTCTCAGGACTTTTTAAAGGAACATCCCGAGCGTTTTTTTGAGTGCTTCATCGCAGAACAAAATATGGTAGGAATTGCAGGCGGCCTCAGCGCCTCGGATATGATCCCCTTTGCCTCTACATTTGCTGCCTTCTTAACAAGAGCTTACGACCAAATTCGAATGGCTGCTATTTCTCAGGCTAATTTAAAACTCTGCGGTTCTCATGCTGGTGTTTCCATAGGTGAAGATGGACCTTCCCAAATGGGACTGGAAGACTTAGCAATGATGCGGGCCGTTAGTGGTTCTACTGTGTTGTATCCCTCCGATGCCGTATGCACTGAACGCTTGGCGCCTCTGGCTGCACAAACTCAAGGCATTGTTTACATAAGAACTTCTCGACCCAAAACTCCAATTCTTTACTCTCAGGAAGAGGAATTTGTAATTGGAGGAAGCAAAGTTTTAAGAAGCAGTAGTGAGGATAAAGCTACAATCGTAGCTGCTGGTATTACTTTGCATGAAGCACTAAAAGCTTACGAAGAACTCCTTCAAGACAATATAAACGTTCGAATTATCGACCTCTATAGCATCAAACCTCTAGACGTATCATCACTACTAAAAGCAGCAAATGAAACAGGTATAATCTTCACTGTAGATGAGCAGCACCCTGAAGGCGGTCTGGGAGATGCCGTTCTAAGTGCTTTAGCCAGTGAGTCTTGTAAGTTTTGCCAACTAGCTGTGACCGGCTTACCTAGATCTGGACCTTCCGAACAACTTCTAGATGCTTTCGGAATCAACGCTAAACACATTGTCAGAACTGTTAAAAAGCAATCTGACATTGAGCACATGTAGTTTTCTATTTAAATAAATTTTTCTACCACTTCAGCTACAACCCCTTCATCTTCTCCTATATCAATACAATACTTCTTTCCGACTTCAACAAAAGGTCTCTTCAAATAGGCCAGTGCTATAGCACACTGCAAACGAGGAGAAAAAACTGCACTAGTGATTACTCCAATTTGCTTATCACCATCTTTCACAAGAGTCTCTTGTGTTGGAACAACCGAACCGTTAAGTTTCAATCCAATTAAAAGATTTGCCACACCTCCGATATTCGTTGCTTTGGCAACAACTTCTTGTCCAATATAACAACCCTTTGTCAAACTAATAGCCTCATGTAATTGAGCCTCCATAGGGTAACGATTTTCACCCATATCTAAACCGTATTTCGGATGCTTAAACTCTATACGTAGAACTTCAAAAGCATCTTCACTTATTCTCTTTAATCCTAGTTTTTCACCCTTCTCTAAAACAGATTGCTCAAAACTATTACCAATTGAGGAAGGAAGAATTATTTCAAAACCTAAACTTGATATTAAATCTTTTCTAATCAACCACACTTCCTGATCTTCCCATTTTTGTTTTTGGACTACATATTGATCTACCACTTCTGATAATCCAAAAATTTCTTTCATTAAATCCAGTGAGTGCGGCCCCTGAAAGGAAAAATGTCTCTTGGTCTTAGAAATATCTTTTAAGTACACCTCATCCATAACAATGTATCTATCCAGATTTTGGAGAGTTTTATCTATCAAATCATCTCTAACATCAATAATGAGCCGATTAGAAAGTTTGTAGTAATAAAAGTCTGAAATAATTCTTCCCCTCGCTGTAAGTAATGTGCCATAAAGCCCACTCCAATCCGTCAAGCCATCTACTTCATTACTAATCATTGAATGAAGAAATGTAACGCGATCTGGACCACTCACTTCTATCTTCCCTTGGTTAGATATTTCAAAAAATCCAACCGTTTTAGACACTGCTTCATATCCTTCCACTGCAATCCTCCTAATGCTCTAATTTCAACAGGGCTCTTATGACTTGTCAATCCATGGTATAAACGAAGTTCTGATGAAAATTCGTGGCATGATATTCGACTTCAATGGTGTTCTTGTAGATGACGAGCCCCTTCATTTCAAAGCATTTCAGAAAGTCCTAGAAAAAAATGGGCTAAAGCTCAGCTGGAAAGAATATTATGAAAGTTACTTAGCCTATGACGATAAAGACTTTTTTCTGAATTATTTCCAAAACCAAAATCAATCATTAGAACCGAAAACAATTGCCTCCTTAATACAATCAAAATCCCAAGAATATTTCAGTATGGTTGGAGAAAAACCGCCAGTAATACACTCATCAATTAACTTTTTAAAACAACTTCCACCAGAAATTTTTTTAGCTATTGCATCAGGAGCAGCACAAAAAGAAATTGACTTCATCCTGAAACAGATTGGAATTTTAAAACGATTTTCCACTATTATAGCTGCCGAAGACGTAATCAACGGGAAACCGCACCCCGAAGGGTTTCAAAAGGCTTTGTCTGGACTACAAAATTATCAACCTGACTTAAAACCATCTGAAGTAGTGGGAATTGAAGATTCCTATCGTGGTATTCCATCAGTAAAAGCAGCTGGCATGAAGTGTATTGCCATTGCTACCACCTACTCTGCTGACCGACTATGTGAAGCAGATTTAATTATTGACAGCTTCACAGGATGGACAATAGATAGACTAGAAATGGCCCTAGAAAAATCTTAAATTTTCAAATTGGGTCAAGGAAGTTACTTATGGACAAAATTCTTCTCAACGGAATTTCCTGCACAGCACATCTTGGCCTTTCACCTGAGGAAAGAAAAGCAAAACAGAATATTTTAGTTGATCTAGTTCTTTGTCTAAACATTGATACCGCCGCTAAATTAGACAAAGTACAGTTCTCCGTGGATTACCGGCAGATTGTCACCCAAGTTCAAAAAAGCGTCGAAGATAATCATTTTCACCTCCTCGAAACATTAGCTACCGAAATTTGCCAAACCGTACTTAAGAAAAACAATGTTGAATCCGTTCAAGTCACCGTTAGAAAATTTCCAGAATCGTTACGTAATCAACTAACTGATGTTGCTGTGGAAATTACTCGAACAAAAAAACGTATTACCTCAAAAAAAATAAAAGTTGACCCACAACTTTTATAGTGGGAGGGTTTCAATTATGAAGTATTGGTCTATAGTATTTTTACTGACAGTTCTCCTTGTAATTGGTTGTGCACCAGAAGCTAACTCAAACCTTGGGCAAAATTGGGCTAAACATGGTTTTGATGATCATGAACAGAGATTTAGTCCTTTAAATCAAATCAATGATAAAAATGTCGATCGTATGGGGCTTGTCTGGAGCTTTGAAACCCAGACCTATCGGGGATTAGAAGCTACTCCCATTATGATTAATGGAGTACTTTACACTACAGCCTCTTGGAATGTGGTTTTTGCCATTGATGCTCGCACTGGATAGGAAATTTGGAAATGGGATCCCGATGTTCCCCGTTCTTATGCTTATAAGGCTTGCTGTGACGTTATCAATAGGGGGGTGGCCGTCTATGAAGG
>CAZASS010000152.1:0-858 GCA_964487835.1 uncultured Acidobacteriota bacterium
AGATCTTCCTTCTGGTCAGAAATCAGGACTTGTAGAGGCTAGAGAAATTCTTTCTAATATGAAAGAAATTTCATTCTGTAATTTTAATGAAAAAGATTCGGTGCGTCATCGAATTGTCAAACTAGTGATTCAAGCTTACAGTAAAGCTCAAAAATGAGTTGTTAGGTGGGACGATAGTAAGCAAAAGTAGTGTGGAAGGAGAAAATTTATAAAGATGAAGCATGTTGTAGTGCTTTGTGGGGGAAGGTCTGCTGAGCATGACATTTCGCTTTTATCAGCGTCATCTGTTGTAGATCATCTCGATAAGTCTAAATATCACATTACAGTTGTAGGTATTCAGAAGGATGGGTCCACATATTCTTCTGATCAAATTTCAGACAAGCTTAAGTTGCGATCTGTTGAGGACGTACAGTTTTCCTTTGGTCAAAACTGGATAAGTCTGATAGCTAATTTAGATTTGCCAGCAGATATCGTTTTTCCTGTTTTGCATGGTCCATTTGGAGAGGATGGAAAAGTACAGGGAGTGCTGGAAGTGCTAAACATTGCTTATGTGGGGTCAGATGTTTGGGGCTCAGCTGTGGGAATGAATAAAGTCTTTAGTAAGGAAATTTTGCACTGGTCAGGATTACCAACGCTTCCTTGGACGTCTTTTTCTAGATCTCAATGGAAGGATGATAATAGAAGTTTATTGGAAAAGATTAATAATGTTCGCATGGAATTTTTCGCTGGGGTTCTTCAAGATGCATGTTTGACTGATGATATATTAACATATCAAGATGGATAAAAGTTAGAAGAATGTGATGAAATTGCTGGGTTAGATCCTTCCATCCCAGCCCCTGCTCAAAAGATATGGGATAT
>CAZASS010000152.1:868-4056 GCA_964487835.1 uncultured Acidobacteriota bacterium
GGAAAAGATTGAGAGCAGAGCGGATTATCCTATTTTTGTTAAACCTGCAAATCTTGGATCTTCTATAGGTATTAGTAAGAGTGTACATACGAAGGAGTTATCTTCACATATTGAAGCTGCTTTTCAGTATGATGACCATGTTTTGTGTGAACAAGGTATTGAGGCTCGAGAAATTGAACTTGCAGTGGTTGGAAATGATAATCCTGAAGTATCAGTTCCTGGAGAAATTATTCCGTCAAGGGAATTTTATAATTACGAAGCTAAGTATATTGATCAGGAGAGTGAATTATTAATTCCAGCCTTGTTGTCACATGATCAAGTTCAAAAGTTACAGCATTTAGCATTGGCTGTATTCAAAACTCTCAGGTTGGGAGGTATGGCACGAATTGATTTTTTACTTAATAAGAGTACAGAAGAAATATGGATTAACGAAGTTAATACTATTCCAGGTTTTACTAGGATAAGTATGTATCCAAGATTATGGGAAGCATCAGGAATTTCTTACAGCATTCTGCTTGATAAACTTATTCAGCTAGGCTTAGAGAATTATCATCTCAAACAGCGTTTTTTAATTGAGGAATATTAGTCTTGTTGATAATTAGGTTGATGCTTGATTGGTTATACGGGATTTGCTAAATTTTTGGAGAGGAGCTGAGCTTAACAAATCAGGTTAGGACCAACTATTAAGAATTTTTAGTTTTTTTACAATGCTTTTAATAAGGAGATAATAGGTATGGATGAGATTGGCGTGAAAGATTACCTGATCAAAAATGACCATGAATTTCGGGAGCTAGTGGAGCAACACCGGAGTTATGAGCAGCAATTAGAGGAATTGGTTGGCAAGCCTTATTTAAATGCACAAGATCGGGTTGAAGAAAACGTTATCAAGAAAAAGAAATTAGCTCTGAAAGATCAGATGCAACATCGTATAAATTGTTATCATGATCAGCAGTCTACTTGAGTCTGCTTAAATCCATCCCTAAGTCTGTTGGTAGAATTCTATGTAGAGAGTCTATGAGCAGGACTTTTTGTTTTTAAAATTAAATAAACATGGCAAAAGACGGATATTATTTTTTGACTCCCTTGGTCATTTTGGCCCTTATTTTTTGGTGGGGAGGTTTTTCTGAAATAGCCTTTGTTCCCTTGGTGTTAGGGGTGGGGGTGATGTTTTTCTTTAGAGATCCGGAAAGAACTATACCCGATGATCATCAGGCTGTTGTAAGTCCTGCTGATGGAAAAATTATTCGCTTGGAACAAAAAGATAATCACATTTTTTTAAGTATTTTTCTTTCTGTTTTAGATGTCCATGTTATCCGAGCTCCTATTGAAGGTGTTATTACGAAAGGAGAGTATCAGGCAGGCCGATTTAGAGTTGCTTATGATGAACGGGCTTCGGTAGAAAATGAGCAGTTGGTAATTACTATTGCTGGCGAACATGAATTAACTTTCTCGCTCATTGCTGGAATTGTAGCTCGACGGATTCGATTTTGGAAAGAGAAGGGTCAAAAAGTCAGTAAAGGTGATAGAATAGGGTTAATTCGATTTGGTAGCCGAGTGGATGTTATGTTGCCGTTACATTGTCAATGTGCTGTCAAAATTGGTGATCGTGTGGTGGCAGGTTCCAGCGTTATTGCTCGTTGGGAGTAGGTCGTATGAAATATGAAAAACACGAGCAGGTAGTCAGTGAAGTTGAGGATTGTTGGAATCAACCAACAAAACTCCGACGGGGTATGTATTTGCTTCCAAGTGCATTGACTGCGGGTAATATGTTCGCAGGTTTTTTTGCAATTATATCAACTCTAAATGGTTGGTACGATAGTGCTGCTATAGCTATAGGGATAGCGGTTGTACTAGATGGTCTCGATGGTCGAGTAGCAAGGATGACAAATGCAACAAGTGATTTTGGTGTACAGCTTGATTCTTTAGCTGACGTTATTACGTTCGGTATTGCTCCAGCAATTTTGGTGTATTCATGGGGATTGGTGGAATTTGGTGAATTTGCAGGTCTATCCGCATTTGTTTTCCTGATCTGTGGGGCTATTCGCTTGGCTCGATTCAATATTCAAAATAAAGGGGATCATTTTATAGGACTGCCGATTCCTGCTGGTGCTGGTTTTATAGCTGCGACTGTACATCTTTTTGGGCAACTCCCTCAAGAAACACCATTTAAGTTTTATCTAATAGGCATCACTTACTTACTTTCTTTTTTAATGATTAGTACTATTTCTTACCCTTCTTTTAAGAAACTAAGCCTAAGTCGTGGAAAGCCACACCTGAACGTTTTAATGATTGCACTTTTGGTTGCTGGAATTGTTTGGTATTCGGAAGAGGTCTTGATGAGTATTGCGGCCATTTATCTTTGTAGTGGTTTGCTTGCCAGAGGCTATCAATACCTAAGTATTGCGTGTAAAAATGTGAAGGTTTTTCTATCCGAAAAATAAAATTACAGTTGTAGTTAACAGTAGTTTTAAGTGTTTGGCAGCGCGTTTATAATCCTTTCCTAAACAAATATTTCTTTCTTCTCTATAGGCTGAAATGTTGGGAAAAATTTATGCCATTTGTTAAAGTAGGTGTGAATTTTGGTGAGGTTTTAGGAGACAAAATTTAGCAATGCATGTTCAGAAAATTCGAGTCATGACGGGATCGATTAGAAGGTTGTTGAGGAGAAATGCGCACAGTCATGTAACGAATCTTTTAGTAAAACTCCGTCCTGCTGATGTGTGTAGCATAATGCTGGATTTGAGTGATCGACATCAAAATTCAGTATTTTCGTTGTTGAGACAACATGATCGGTCTCTGGCAGCTGAAACCTTAAAAGCTTTTGGTCCTGAACGTGGATTAGATTTGTTGGCTGATTTGTCAACTGAAGACATTACTAAGGTGCTTCAGGAATTAGAAAGCGATTCAGCTGCTGTCTTTATTTCAGCATTGCCAGACGAAATTGCAGAGCAGGTACTAGATGGTATGCGCCGGGAGGAATCAGCTGAAGTTCAGGGATTACTCCAATATGAAGAGGAAACTGCTGGCCGAATTATGACGCCTAACGTTTTTTGTCTTCACGAAAAACTTTTGGTTAATGAAGCGATTAACACTATTCAAACCACTCAAGAATTAGAAATGGTGTTTTATCTTTATGTTGTCGATGATCGAAAGCATCTTGTTGGGGTGGTTTCATTGAGGCAGCTATT
>CAZASS010000153.1:0-1698 GCA_964487835.1 uncultured Acidobacteriota bacterium
AAAACCCGTGTATTTCAAGAAAAAATGGTCTTTTCTCTGGAAAGATATTTTCAAATCGAATTAGATTGAATTGCACATCTTCTTCTTCAACCTTGGCAAAATCAGTATTGTAGGTCATATCTAGACTTAGACTAGGAGTGATAGCATATTTGGCATCTAAGCCCACTTCCGTAATTCTCCGTCCATTAGAACCAGCAGTTTTGCTAGCACCAGCCAAAAGATAGGGTATTAAATCTAAAGAACTCTGCCGAGGAACATCCATTCCCTTTAGATTTCCAGCCAAGGATACCTTGTAAATGTTAAAAGACCGTGGAATAGCAGACCAAAAACTATACTCATTCTGTCTGCGGACAATTCGAAAAATATTTAAACCCCACACCTCTTGTTTCCCAAAACGCAGAGTTGAAAAAGGAATAGCTATTTCTGCTTCCCAACCTCGAGGAGTAATTTGACTGCGAACTTCCCAAACACCATTCCAATTAAGATTAAAGCCCCCAATTGCTCCTCCAATCGGAAGATTTTTTCCAAAGCCACCGCCACCTGAAACGGGACTGGAAAAACCACCACTACGGCCCTCCTTGGTCACTTGTCCATCGTATTGGACCCCGCTAGGATTTGTACCGAAAATATATCCATTTTGCTGGTCCTTAAAGGTGTCCAAAACAATCTGAATGGAGTCATCTTCTCCTAGACTTCCATCCCGACGAGTCTGAGATACAATAATTTCTTCAGGTTGTTCATCAAAACAAATAACACCTATAAAAAGAGTTTCCCCATTAAATGCAAATCGAACTTCTGTTTTCTGATTTGCCACATCACCAAAATCGGGGTTTTGTTGGATAAAATCTTTAGCAGCAGGAACATCAAGCCAGAATTTTTCATCTACCAAACCATCTAACTTAGGACCCTCTTCTATTCGTACAGCTCGCACTTCGAGAGCATTCTGAGCCTCACTAAGCCCAAACATTCCCAACAAAACTAATAAGAAACTAGAAAATATTTTCATCTAAGATAGACCCCGAACAATAGCACATTGAGAGAAAAGTAACCGCATTGTACTGAGGCTTATCTATTACTAAATCCCACTTATTCTAAATAACTCCCTTTCGTTTTGGATTTAAAACTTAACTTTCAGAAGTCATAATCAAAAACCAGAGCAACTATTTATTTATCAAACACATAAACCACCAATCCAAAAAGTCACACCTAAAAATGCAAGACTTCTCTAGATTTATCCCACAGTACGCACTAACATTAGCTAAGGAGGATGCCTGTGATAAAAACCAGTCTATTTTCTTCAGTCACTCGAAGAAGATTCCTTAAAAATTTAACTACTACCGGTATGCTAGTTGGATCAACACATTTAGCGCATACTTCCCCGTTTAGCCTCACTGAAACAGAACTAGTTACATCTGGATCATCTGATTGGCCAAGATTTGGTTGTGATCTGAAAAATAGTCGATTTAATTCAAAAGAAGACCAACTGGGAAAAGAAAATGTAGGCCAATTGGATGTGAAATGGAAATTCGAAACAGATGCGCCTATCCAAACTACTCCAACAGTTATTGGAAATACGCTTTATTTTGGAACTCTGTCGGGCTACCAATACGCACTAGATGCAACCACAGGAACCCAAAAGTGGAAACATTTCATAGGATACAGTGACCATCCTGGAGCTCCCACGCAAGGCATTCGCTC
>CAZASS010000153.1:1725-4023 GCA_964487835.1 uncultured Acidobacteriota bacterium
GGAACTTCATCAGGCCAAGCTGAGGCAATTTGCTTAGATGCTGAAACAGGTGCTGTCAGATGGAGATTTTATGTAGTCCCAGATCACACACGAAATGCTGGAGGATCCATTTGGACCTCCGCGTCTGTTGATGAAGCAGCTAACATTGTCTACTTTTCTACTGGAAGTGTGAAGAGTTTTACTCCAGCAGACCCCATGCTGTTTGCCGAAAGCCTAATTGCCTGCGACGCTGATACTGGAGAAATACTCTGGTATTCTCAAGCTCTCCCAGCAGATCCATTTGACATGGATTATAGTTGTCATCCAATGGTTTTTGATGCCACACATCCCTCCAGAACCCATGAGATCAGATCATGTGTTGGAGCCGGAAACAAAGCAGGTTTTTTTTGCTTCAACAGATATACTGGAGAAAAACTATGGAAAGCTATGCTAACCCACCCCACCAATGCAGGCGGCCCTCGACTTAACAGCACAGCAACAGCTTATAACCGTGTTTTTATGGTCTCAAATGCAACTGGAATTCGTGGCCGCAGTGCTAGATCAGTTACAGCAGCTCTTCATGCCTACACAGGAGATGTTATGTGGTGGGTGGCAAACTCAGCACCTATTGGAGCCCCTGTTGCAATAGCCAACCATGTCTTTTATCAAGGATTAACTGATGGTGTCATGGAGGCTATCGATGCAATTAGTGGAGAACAACTATGGAAATATAAATTCCCTGATATTCTTCGAGGCGGTATGTCCATTGCTAATGGCCATCTCTACACCAGCATTGGATCCCCTGCGGGATGGAAACGTAAAAATGCTATTGCGGGTAAAAAATATGCAGTCTACGCATTCTCTCCAAAAGGCAGCTAATAGAATAATCAAAAACATATCGGCAATACTTCCTAGAAATTCAACTAAAAAAGTCATGCTCAATATCCAAAATACTCTCCACAAATACTACTTTGCAGTATCAAAATAGGCAGAAGGAAACTAGGTTCGATCTCAAATGGGTTATAGTTGGAGGATCCATTTTCCTAATCAGCTATTTTGCTCTCATCCCATTATGTTTTCTCCTGAAAGAAACCTTTTTTAGTCCACGAACAGTAGACCAAGCAGCCCGTTTAACTTTAGACAACTATTTGACCGTCTACGGTAGTTCCCAAACAGTCACCTTGTTTTGGAATTCCGTTAAATTTTCAATAGGAGCATCCCTTGTCTCTCTATTAATAGGCACTTCGTTAGCATGGTTGAATGAACGCACCAATACACCTTTTAAAAAAATCTTCTTCGGGCTCTCCGTTATTCCTCTGGTCGTTCCAGGAATTTTATTTACTGTAGCCTGGATTTTACTCAGTAGCCCTCAAATAGGACTTTTAAACTTACTACTCCAATATATTTTCAACACTGACTATGTCTTTCTAAATATCTATTCAATCGGCGGCATGATTTGGGTAGCTGGATTACATTACTCTCCTATAGCGTTCCTTCTAATGTCAGCTGCCTTTCGATATATGGATCCTTCCTTGGAAGAGTCAGCAATAATGAGTTGGGCAAATACTTGGCAAACCCTTTACCACATAACCTTAAAACTTACCTGGCCAGCACTATTTGGCACTATGCTAATCCTCTTTATCAGAGCCATTGGATCTTTTGAGGTTCCGGCACTACTAGGTCTTCCGGCAGGCATTCAAGTATTTACCTCTTCCATATATCAAGCAATTCACCGTTATCCCAGTCAGATAGGCTTAGCCTCAACTTATGCAACAACACTATTGTTAATTACGACTGGCGGTATCTACTTTCAAACAAAATTAAGTAACCAAAGACATCGATACTCAACTATGACAGGTAAAGGATATCGTCCCCACCCCATCGACCTGGGGAAATGGCGTCCTGTAGCCGGAATTGTTTTTGCTCTCTACATTTGCTCTATTGTAATTCTTCCTTTTCTAGTCCTACTCTGGTCCTCTCTTCAGAAATTTTATCGTGTTCCATCACTATCAGCTTTAAAAGATCTAACTTTAGATGCCTACGTATTTGTCTGGAATTATCCCAACATTATTACTTCTGCAGGAAACAGCCTGCTGCTGGCCATAGGAAGTGCAACTTTTATCATGCTTATAACTGCTGTCATAACCTGGATAGTTATAAAAACTAATATTACTGGTCGTTGGTTTTTAGACAATCTGGCATCACTTCCTCTAGTTTTTCCTGGATTAGTATTGGGACTCGCAATTATGAACTTTTACCTTCACGTAGATTTAGGAATATATGGAATCAAAAATACCAGAATACCGTCAAAAAAGTTCA
>CAZASS010000154.1:0-3509 GCA_964487835.1 uncultured Acidobacteriota bacterium
CCGATGACAGTCTGGCTGTTGCTGCTGGTTTGCGGAGTCCTTTTATTTATTTATCAGATCCAGATATTTATGCGCTATTGAAAGAAATTTCTCCAAACCGTTTATTTCACAGCCAGAGCCAATTACCTGAGTTTTTGCCCCAGCAGGTAGAGATCCAGATCAAGAAAATTCGTCAACTGGTGGACAAGTATAAAGAATTAACACTGACTGAATGGCTACAACAGGTCCGAAATTTTATTCCTCTGGTTTCCTATAGTGATTCTAGGGATCCGGAAGGTCGTCCTATTATTCGAATCGATCGTCTTTTGGGAAGTTTCCAACGAGAAATGGAAGTAGGGTTGATGGCACCGTTGGTTTGGTTATTGAAACAGCGCCAGCGCGCTGAAAGTAAGTGGGATTCGGATTTTGGAGAAGATATTAATGTTGTCGATGAGAGCGTAAATGCTGTTCGGGTGATGACCATTCATCAGGCTAAAGGACTGCAAGGACGGTTGGTTATTGTGTGTGGATGGGCTGAGGTTTTATCGCTGTTGGAAAAGCCAAAATTTCCCAAAAAAGCAACTAGAATTTATCGTTTGACTGATGAAAAAGTGCGGCTTTTGCAGGGGTTTTTATTGGATTGGGGGCTTTTGAAGGTTCCTTCGGCAGATTACCCTGAGGTCTTTAGGTGCAAAGAGCAGAGTCTCAAGGATGAGGAAAAACGTGTAGCCTATGTTGCTACCACTCGGGCCTGTGATCGACTGGTTTTAGTCTGTGCCGTTACCAAAACAAAGGAAAGAAGTTTTTCTCCGGAGATTAAAAAATTTATCAATAATGCCAAAGAGAGTTCTATTAGTCAGACTAGTGCTGGACACAAAACTTGTGGAAATACCTTGCGATTTTTCCACCGTACTCCGTCAAAAGTTAAGATTACTTCCAAGACACCTGATTTGCCGAATCTGGACCCTGAATACGAAAAGTTTTGGAAGGAACGTAAGGCTGAGTGGTTAGATAATCCCACTTTGTTACTCGAGAGGCCGTCTGATCCTGAGAGTAAGCAACTAGAGGATACCTTTGAAGATCATCACTATCTACCCGATGTGGGGACTGAGGTTCGTTTGTTAACTGGTCGTTTGGTGCATGACTACCTGGAGCAATATCTTCTAGAGGATCAGTGTAGTCCTCAACTGTTGTCCCAATTGGCTTCTGATATTCCGGGATCCCAAGACCGTCAGGATGCGGTCGAGGAAGCTATTAGCTTATTGTATAAATTTTATACTGGGCAATTGGTTGATAACGCGGGAATTCCTTATCGAGAACGTCTTAGGTCCTCACAGATTTTGGGACGGGAAATCCCTGTTTATTTAGCAGAGAACGGTAAGATTTGGAATGGAGTTATTGATCTGGTTATGGAACGTGAAGACAGCATACAAGCTATTGACTACAAAGCTACAGAAGCGAAAGACCCCCTTCCTGCATCCTATATCCAGCAGCAGAAAATTTATACCGAAGCTCTAAAACGTACTTTTCCCGGAAGACCGGTTACCTTTGAGTTTTGGTGGTTATATGTCTGAGAGCATCCGGTTTTTTAGTGGAATTATTTCAGGATTACTAGTGAAGTTTAATGGTATTAGTCCTGAGTTGTTGGATCAGTCTGTCCTGATCTAATATGAACTTTTGAGACAAAGTGCATCTAGGTTGAAATGGCCTGCAGTATTATGCATAAGATTGGGATGCGAATTTTTGTTAGCTGCCAATTGGCAAAGGAGAAAATGGAATGATAAGCAAAAAAATTGAGAAGGCTATTAACGACCAAATTCAAAACGAGTTTTATGCATCCTATCTTTACTTGTCGATGTCTGCTTACTGTGAGTCCATTAATTTTCCGGGTGCTGCTCACTGGATGCGACATCAGAGTCAAGAAGAGACCGAGCACGCTATGAGGCTGTTTGGTTATTTAAACGATCGAGGGGGAAAAGTGATTCTCCAAGCTATTAAGAAGCCTCCTACAACCTTCAGATCGGCACTCGATATGTTTCAACAGGCCCTAAAACATGAGCAATCTGTTACTAAGTCAATTCATAATCTCTACAGCTTGGCACAGAGGGACAAGGATTATCCGACTGCAGTAGAGCTACAGTGGTTTGTCTCTGAGCAGGTGGAAGAGGAAAAAACGGCCGGAGATATTGTTGGGAGAATTAAGGCAATAGGCAGGGATGCGACAGCCTTGTATTTAATGGATAGGGACCTAGGTTCTAGGGCGGTTGAGTAATCCGAAAGTAAATAGGAGAGTTGTCCAGAGTGATTTAAGAGATAAAATTTGGGGAGAATTAGTTTTTTGGAAACATTAACCTGTTTGACTGTCCTTATTGTGGGAACGATCCTTGTAGCAGCTGTTGCCTCGAAAACGCTTCTAGGTTTTCTTGATATTAGTTTCTGGACTCTTACACTGCAGTCCAGAGTTTTGGTTGGTCTTATTGCAGGGACTTTTGCAATATTGCTTACAATTGTTATTCCTATTGTGGTTGTGGTTAGTGTTATGAATTTGTCTATTACTTTCCCCACACTAGTAATTACATCGATACCTTTTATTTTGATTGCCTTTGGTATCTGCTTTTTTGTAATCGTGTTCTTCGAATCAGAGGAGGAAGAAATGAGTGAATATAGAACTGAAAGTGACTCTATGGGAACTATGCAGGTTCCTTCCGAAAGTTACTATGGAGCACAGACACAACGTGCTGTTTTGAATTTTCCAATTAGCTCTTTGCGTTTTCCACGTTCATTTATTCGGGCTATGGGTTTGATTAAAAAAGCAGCAGCTGAAGTCAATTCTGAACTAGGACTGCTAGATAAAGGGATTGCTGATTCTATCGTTAAGGCTGCTGATGAAGTGATTGAAGGTAAGTTGGATGATCAGTTCGTTGTAGATATTTTCCAAACAGGTTCGGGGACATCCACCAATATGAATACTAATGAGGTTATTGCTAATCGCGCTATTGAAGTCCAAGGGGGAGAGATTGGTAGTCGTGACGTACATCCTAATGATCATGTGAATATGAGCCAGTCCAGCAATGACGTTATTCCCACAGCCATCCATATCTCTGCTTTACAGGAAATAGAGGATAGATTGATACCGTCTCTTCAAAAATTACACGATTCTTTGCAAGCAAAAGCTCAGGATTTTGATGCAGTGATCAAAATTGGACGAACTCATCTTCAGGATGCAGTGCCTATTCGGCTTGGACAAGAATTTGCTGCATATGCTTCCATGATTGAACATGCTATGACGCGTATGAAGTTGGTGTTTCCTCACATTTCTGAGTTGGCCATTGGGGGTACAGCCGTAGGTACGGGACTAAACTGTCCTCCCGAATTTTCTTCCAACATGGTTTCTAAAATTTCAAAATGGACCAGTATCGAATTTCGAGAAGCTTCTGATAAGTTTGAAGCAATTGCTTCTAGGGATGCTGCAGTCGAAGTCAGTGGAATGCTCAAGACGGTAGCATGCAGTCTGATGAAAATAGCTAATG
>CAZASS010000154.1:3525-3999 GCA_964487835.1 uncultured Acidobacteriota bacterium
CACGTTGTGGAATTGGAGAGATTATTCTTCCTTCGACCCAACCAGGTAGTTCTATTATGCCAGGCAAAGTGAATCCTGTTATTCCTGAAGCAATTACTATGATTGCAGCTCAGGTGATTGGGAATGACATCACCATATCGGTAGGGGGGCAATCAGGCAATTTTGAGATCAATGTGATGAAGCCTGTTATTGCCTATAACTTACTCCAGTCTATTGATCTTATTAGTAATGGTTGTCTAGTACTGACAGAAAAATGTGTAGATGGGCTAAAGGTAGACTGTGAGCGTTGTCAGGTAATGGTAGAGCAGTCCTTGGCTATGGTTACTTCATTAGCTCCTAAGGTGGGATACGACAAGGCGGCTCAAATTGCCAAGGAAGCCTATCAGACAGGACGTACCGTTCGTGAGGTAGCCCGAGATAGCCAAGTAATGGAAGAACAGGAGTTAGAAAAAGTTTTAGATCCTCAGTCTATGA
>CAZASS010000155.1:0-3968 GCA_964487835.1 uncultured Acidobacteriota bacterium
CCGTTGCAAAAAATAATAACACGTTAACAGGTAACAGTCGAAGAAACTCTTCACTAAATTGTTACCATTACAACTCCGCTAAATATCTTAAACCAAAGGCCTGCATAAAAAGTATAGAAATGTGGGTAAAATGTACCCTACAAGCAATAGAGTGGATTTTTATCACTCATTGACCAATTGGCAAAAGTGGCTCTCGATCAGCGGATATTTGTTGATCGACAAGTCGCAAAAGAAAAGCTGTGGAAGCATATCCACCCATAAGTTGGGTCATAGTAACAAGATCTTCTGCTCCAAAAACCTGGAGAACCTCTTGAAAAGTACGAGAACTCAATTTAGTCTCCCGCATTAACTCACGTCCAAAACGAATGAGCAGAGCATCCCTTGCTTGGAGACCCTCAACATTTTTGTTGTATTTTATGACTTCGATAGTTTCCGGAGATAACCCCTCTTCTAAAGCCACATTTTCATGCATAGTCCACTCAAATTGGCTATCCATTTCTCGGGCTACTATCAAAATAACCAATTCCCGAACTGCCGGATCTAAACCACTTTCAAAACGCAGAATGCGATTGGAACGACTTAGATGGAAACCCGCTTGTGGGCTGTAAAGACGGAGATTCTTGGGACCTCTTATCCCTGCTAAAGATGTCGCATCATCGCCCAGAAAACGATCATAAATTTCTTG
The DNA here is from genome assembly GCA_964487835.1 of uncultured Acidobacteriota bacterium. Taxonomy (GTDB): domain Bacteria; phylum Acidobacteriota; class UBA6911; order RPQK01; family JADFOI01; genus JAUXKG01. Next base: position 686 of record CAZASS010000155.1, read on the forward strand.
ATCCTCTGGTTTCATATCCTCACGCTTTCTGACAGGTAAACGTGAACCTGATGCCGGATCAATATCAGAAGGAACTTCCAAGGTAGAATCACTCTGAGATTTCAGACTCTCACTTGAAGACACCTCATTAGGCTCAACAGTTGCATCACAACCTAAAAATAATATCGCTCCCAAAAATAAAAACAGGCTCCAATATAATTTTTGCTGCATTCTCACCTCCTCAGGTTTTTCCTATAAAAAAGAAATGGTGCCGGAGGCGGGATTTGAACCCGCACGCCCTCGCGAGCGCCACCCCCTCAAGATGGTGTGTCTGCCAAGTTCCACCACTCCGGCACAGGGAACGCCTCTATCTTTTCTCTAAAGTAGAATAAATCACGAGCCTTCTGTTGGGCTCTCCTCAGCTGGCGGCTGCTCAGGAACCGCTTGGTCGGGTACTGTCGCAGGGGCATCAGAAACAGGAACTTCCTCTGATAAAGGAAGGCTATCCATAACTGTCCCAGTCCTGCTGCGATTGTACATAATTGCCAATCCTAGCGAAGTCACCATGAACAAAATGGCGCAAACAGTAGTAGCTTTGGTCAAAACAGTAGCTGAGCCACGCGCACCAAAAGCTGTTTGACTTCCAGCACCTCCAAAGGCAGAAGCTAAATCTCCCGCCTTACCCGACTGCAGAAGAACTACTAAAATCAGTACTAAAGAAACAACGACATGAACTACAGTGAGTAATGCAAACATTCTATTGCCAACTCCCCTCCTTATAAACTAACTAACAGCATCTGCCTCAGCAACTATTCTAGCAAAGGATTGTGCTTCTAGGCTCGCCCCTCCCACCAAAGCTCCATCTAAATTTTCCTGAGTCATTAATTCAGCTGTGTTTTCCGGCTTAACACTACCCCCATAAAGAATCCTAGTACAACTAGCTAATTCTTTTGAATAATGATTGGCAATCCAATCCCGAATACTAGCATGAACCTGTTCAGCAATCTCAGGAGTAGCAGTTTGGCCTGTTCCAATTGCCCACACCGGTTCATAAGCTAGGACCAAACTGGAAATTTGTTCTTCTGACAAACCAACTAATCCTCGCTTTAATTGCCCCACAATCACCTCCTGAGCTCTTCCTGCTTCTCTCTGTTCTAATGATTCACCCACACAGAGAATAGGAGTAAGTTCAGTGCCTACTACTTGCCTAAGCTTTTGATTAATTGTCTCATCAGATTCCTCAAAATATTGACGTCGTTCTGAATGCCCAATAATTACATATTGGCAACCACATTCCAAAAGCATCCCAGCGGATATTTCGCCAGTAAAAGCTCCCTGATCTTCCCAGTGGACATTTTGAGCTCCTAGCTGAACTGACGTGTCCAAGACTAACTCCCCTACTACCATTAACCCAGTAAAAGGTGGACATACTAAAACTTCTACCTCAGATGTTTTTTCAATAAGAGAGGTAAGTTCTTGCACCATCTTTCTAGATTCAGATGGTGTCTTATACATTTTCCAATTACCGGCAATTAAAGTTTTTCGACTCACAGTCAAGCTCCTCTCCTCGTTAAGACTTCAACTCCAGACAACTTTTTTCCGGCTAAAAATTCTAGGGAGGCTCCTCCACCGGTACAAAGATGAGTTATCTGGCTATGGAGATTTGACTTTCTCACAGCAGCAACAGAATCTCCACCTCCCACCACGGAAAAAACATCCCTATTGGCAATCAAACGTGCTATTTCCAGTGTTCCCGATGAAAATTCTTCAATCTCAAAAACCCCTAAAGGACCATTCCAAATTACAGTTTTAGCCTGCCTAATTTCTTCTCCAAATTCCTGAATAGTACGTGGACCAATATCTAACCCCATCCAATTGGCAGGAATAGTGTCCTCTGATACTTGAGTGTTAACCCCCAATTCACATTTTTCTGCAATCACGTGGTCGATTGGAAATTTCAAAGTAACCTGCCGTGATTTAGCACTTTCAATTAAATCTCTAGCCACCCCTATTTTGTCCCGTTCTACAATAGATTTACCAACATCTTTTCCTAAAGCTCGAAGGAAAGTATAAGCCATTCCTCCTCCCAACAAGATGGTATCGGCAAAACCAAGAAAATTGTCAATCACCTCTATTTTGTCAGAAACTTTAGCACCTCCCAAGATAGCTACTATAGGAGGTTCTGAATCAGACATAACCTTCGAAAGCACGTCCAATTCCCGTTCCATAAGAAGTCCTGTAGCTCCTTTACCCAACAATTGAGGAACCCCCAAGGTAGACGCATGGGCCCTGTGGGCAGTCCCAAATGCATCATTGACATATTCTTGTGCCCACTTGCCAAGTTGATAAGAAAAATTTGGATCGTTAGAAATTTCCCCCTCGTGAAACCTAAGATTCTCCAAGAGAATAATTTGTCCAGGTTCCAAATTTTGGATTTTCTGCTCCACTTGGATTCCAATACAGTCCTCAGTAATATCCACATCTTGCTTCATTAAAGAGGACAGATGGTGAGCCACTGGACGCAAGGAAAACTCCTCTCGTCGTTTACCACCGGGTCTTCCTAAGTGAGACGCTAAAACAATCTTTGCTTTTTTTTGAAGAGCTAAATCGATGGTGGGAAGAACTCCTTGAATTCGAGTATCATCCATCACTCGTCCACCCTTCAACGGCACATTGAAATCTACCCGTAAAAAAAGATACCGACCTTCTAAACTAAGGTCACGAACGGAGATCCTAGAAGCATTCTTCATCACTATTCAAAATATGAGTCTATGGCAAAATTCAGACATAGATTAATTTTAGTTAACTATTAAGTTTTTTCCCTAACAGATCAGCCAATTCCACTACTCGATTGGAATAACCCCATTCGTTATCATACCAAGCCAAAACCTTGACCAAATTGCCTGAAAGCGTCTTCACAAAAGGACCATCCACAATTGAAGAATGAGGATTTCTGCTGAAATCTATAGAAACCAATGGCTCTTCGGAATAATGGAGAATTCCCTTGAGTTTTCCTTGTGCAGCCTCTTTTAAAGCATTTCTTACATCTTCATCTGAAACCTTTTTCTCAAGATTGGCTGTCAAATCCACTAAAGATACAGTAGCAGTAGGAACCCGAATAGCCATGCCGTCCAGCTTTCCCTTTAACTCGGGAAGCACCAGTGTTACTGCCACAGCTGCTCCAGTAGTAGTGGGAATCATGGAAAGGGCTGCTGCTCGAGCCCTTCGCAAGTCTGAGTGAGGAAGATCAAGAATCTTCTGATCATTGGTATAGCTATGAACAGTGGTCATTAGACCTGCCTGA
>CAZASS010000156.1:0-608 GCA_964487835.1 uncultured Acidobacteriota bacterium
TTTTATTTTGGTTGGCATTATGTAGTTTTATTTGTTGGTTTGGGGTATTTAAAAAGCAATTCGAGTGCCATCGGGTGACCAGGCTGCTGCCCGCTCAGATGAAGGTAGGCTAGTGAGGCGTTGTTGTCGACCTGTTTTTAGGTTATGTAGCCATAAATCCATACTGCCTGCCCGATCGGAGGAGAAGACGAGATGCTCACCATTTGGAGACCATGCAGGATCCATCTCGACAAATTTGTCATGGGTTATTCTTTGAGGTTTGCCATTGATGGGGGTCAACCAAAGGTCACCCAGAGCAACAAAAGCAATTTGATTAGCGACCGGGGAGATAACGGGTTTCATGATTCCCCGTACTGGTCTTTTAACATCCAAAGCAAAATTGCGTTTTTTCCGTTGATAGGTATTTCTAGGCAAGGAAATATGAGCTTCTAGCTCAATCGTCTGGACTTCATTGGTCTTTAAAGATCTTTTTTTAATATGTCCGTCTGCTGTATAGAAGAATGTGTGAGGAGAACTCCACTGAATGGGGAAGGGGAAAACGTCTTCGTCGAAAGTTAATGGGGTATCTGATAAGAATAATCTGCTGCCCTGATTGTCTACTAAGTTGT
>CAZASS010000156.1:618-3892 GCA_964487835.1 uncultured Acidobacteriota bacterium
GGATTCCAAGAAGGAGCATTTAAAGAGCTTGGGACAGAAAATGGAGCATCAACTGAAGGATTCCCCTGTAATAGAAGTTTTTGCTTCCCTTCTGCGGTGACACTCCAAATGCTGGGTGCAGGAAGTGCTCGTCCCCGATCTGATACGCTTCTCATAACGTTTTTAGGAGAGCGGTCGGAAACAAAAGCTAATCTGCCATCAGCTGACCAATTTGGCATGAATTCGTTGTCAGGATTGTCTGTCCACTGTTTTAATTCACCGGAGTTAGGGTTGATTGTCCAAATATCATAGCTACCTCCTCGATCTGAAGAGAAGGCGACATACTTTCCATCGGGAGAAACTTGCGGTTCGCGATCGTCAAATGGTCCATGGGTTAACTGTCTCCAGTTAGTACCGTCGACAGACAACGTGACGATGTCCCAAAAACCGTGCTTGTAGGATTGGAACGCTAGAGTTTTTCCGTCAGGAAACCAAGTGGGTTGACGAATGTCATTTGATTGATCGGTGATTTGACGGGCGATGCCACCTTCAGAAGATAGAATCCAAAGGCTGCCAAGCAGGTCAATTGCTAAACTTTTTCCGTTGGGAGAAAGTGCAACAGCCATAGAAGTCCCTTCGTGTACAGTTAAACTATTTTTTTGAGTAGACGAACAAGATATAGTGCCAAGTAAATGCAGGACAAGTGCAGCAGTAAGCCAACGGTTTTTACGACTATGTTCTTGCATAAATTTTTTTATTACTAAATTGTTGTAATTGCTAGCTTGGCTAATAAAAGACCAATTACACCTATTAGAATTGTAGATGTAAGACCCAGGAGGAATGGTTTTAGCCCCAATGCTCTGAGTGTTCTCAATTCAGTGTTCAAACCAACTGCTGCTAGGGCACCGGCAATGAGCCACTGTGATATTTCCCCGATCATTCCAGCCAGGTCTATGGTGTAGTTGTGTTGTCCTAGTATGAATTGGTCTGACATGTGCAGGGTGATTTCCGGGAAAAATCCCAATGTTCGCAGTAAAGCCATGCCCATGAAAAATAGAACAAAAGTGGGTATTAGTTTCAGGTAGTTTAGTTTCTGGTGTTTGACAAAAACTTCATGTTTGCGTCGCTGAATTGCATAGAGAGCCCCCAAGATAAAAACAGAAGGTCCTAACAGGGAGACTCGTGTGAGTTTTACAATGGTGGCAATTTCTCCAGCGGATTGGCCATCTGAATAGTGAGCAAATCCGGCAGCGATAACTTGAGGAGTTGCATGTATGGATAGTCCGCACCAGACTCCAAAAATCTGACTTTCCATTTCGAATAGGGCGGCTAAAATAGGGAATGCAACCATCGTGGCTACACCAAATAAATTGATGTAAGTTGTCGAACATGAAACATCTTCTTTTTCTGCTTCGATGATAGGAGCAGTAACTAGTATTGCTGATGTGCCGCAGATGGCGGTTCCAGTGCCAATGAGTAACCCAAGTTTGTCATCAACCCCCATAAAACGTGCTATCAAGTGAGTTATTACAATCACTAGCCCAATTGTTAATAAGGCAGCCATTAAGGCACTTAGACCCACTCTGATTAGATTGTAAAAATCCAAACGGGCTCCCAAAAGAATAATGCCAATTGGAAGAACGCGGCTAATAACAATGTTAGTGCCACTTTTGAAATCAATTGTGGAAGGAAGGAAGTTGCCCGTGATAATCCCAAAAACTAGGGCTAGAGCTGCGATGCTAATTGGGTGATGTCCGTCTGCTACTGTGAATGGATAGAATGGAAGTCGGCTTACTCCCCACGCTAGCCAAGTTAAAACTATACACAGTATGACCCCTGGCCAGAAGTTTTGTTTATTCCAAGATTCAAGTCGTTTGAGAAACTGCCGTTCAAAGGCTTCTTCTTTGCGACTCAAGCTTAAATGATCAGATGACTTTTGAAGACTCACATTAGCCTGTTAAAAATTTATGGACACAAAATTAAAGAATGCGAAAGAATTAAGTTTAAATATCTATTCAGAGAAGAATACCTCCTGCATTTGGAAGTTATCGTTCTAGGTATTTTTCGACGCTAAAATAGCGTGTTCCGGTATCTGGAATAACGGTAACTACTACTTCTTCAGGAGAAAAATGTTTGGCTACTTGTTGGGCTGCATGCACTGCTGCTCCTGAAGATATCCCTACTAGCAAGGCTTCCTCGGAAGCCAAATCTTTAGAAGTTTCGAATGCACTTTGGTCACTAATCGTAATTATCTCGTCAATTATGTCCCTATTTAGAATAGAAGGGATAAATCCTGGCCCAATACCTTCGATAGAATGTCTTCCTGGTTTTTTACCACTCAACACTGCTGAAGAATCGGGTTCTACCGCTACTATTTTTATATCAGGAAATTTTGATTTCAGAACCTCTCCCACACCAGTGATAGTACCTCCGGTTCCCACGCCAGCAACAAAAGCAGAAATAGGACCTTCAACTGCATTCAAGATCTCTTGTGCTGTAGTCTGACGATGGAATTCTGGATTGGCTGGATTGTCCCATTGCCGCAGTCCGATGCATCGGGGATTCTGTTGGATAATTTTTTGGGCGCGTTGAACGGCTCCAGCAATGTCTTCGGAGCCGGGGGTTAAAATGACTTCAGCACCGTAGCGAGCGACGAGAGAACGTCGCTCAAAACTCATTGTTTCGGGCATGGTCAGAATTAGTTTGTAATCACGCTCAGCACACAGCATCGCCAAGGCGATCCCAGTATTACCACTAGTTGCTTCGACTACAGTTACCCCATCTTGGAGTGCTCCTTCTTGTTCTGCAGAGACAAGCATTGCTAGGGCAATTCGATCTTTGACACTGCCTCCTGGATTTAAAAATTCTAACTTAGCTAAGATTGATGCTCCGTCAATTGGGGACATTTTGTTCAGTTGGATCAGCGGAGTATTCCCAATTAGTTCGGAGACATTTGAGGTAAGCTTTGGTTGAGTAGTTGATCTGTCCGCAGTCAAAGTAGGTTCCCCCCTAGGATTCAATATTTGAAATATTAACCCAATTTGGATGTGCAATGGAATGGGATTTTAGTCTTTGATTCGGAATCCCAGGAGTTGAAAGAGATGCATTGCCTGAAAGATGTCCCGCGTGGAGATTTTGGTGTTCGGAGACTATAAAAAACATCGAAGAGAACAGAGACAAGATCAGTAATTTCGTAGTGTGCATGCCATATTCCTTTTCTTGAAATTTCTGGTCTACAAACTACCAGTTCTGCCTCCAACAATAATGTTGCCCCCTTTCATATCTATACCAGTTC
>CAZASS010000157.1:0-3826 GCA_964487835.1 uncultured Acidobacteriota bacterium
CACTTCCGATGTTTACGGGATATCAGGGGCTATCCCGTTTTCAGAAGAGGGTGACTTGGTTAGGGGTTCTACGGTTAAAGGTCGTTGGAGTTACGCTTGTAGTAAAGCAATTGATGAGTTTCTTGCTCTTGACTACTGGCACGAGAAAAAACTTCCAGTCGTAATAGCCCGGCTTTTCAATACAGTAGGACCACGTCAAACCGGACGCTATGGGATGGTTCTGCCCACATTCGTACAGCAAGCCTTGTCAGATCAACCTATTACCGTTTTCGGCGACGGCACTCAATCTCGCTGTTTTGCACACGTCTCTGATGTAGTAAAAGCTCTTTCCCAACTTTCACAAACAGAAGAGGCCATAGGACAAGTTTTCAATATCGGAACTAATGAGGAAATTAGCATTCACGATTTAGCTCAAAAAGTTAAAAACATGACTAATAGTTCTTCAGAAATTCAACTGATCCCCTACAACCAAGCCTATCAGGCAGGTTTTGAAGATATGCCCCGCCGAGTTCCCGACCTCTCTCGCATTAAGAAACTCATTCGCTATCAACCCACAATGGATCTCGATAGAACCGTTGAAAGCATAATCGATCATCATCGCAATAATGAGTTAGTTGCAAAAGCTTAGAGCGAAATAGCCAGCTGAATTTACTGCAAAAAACGGTGATCCAATATCCCGCCAACAGAGCCTAGCTCAGGAACCCGAATCACGGAAAAATCGAAGAGGATTAAGAGGTTGTGAATTTAACCGAACCTCATAATGAAGATGCGGTCCAGTAGTGCGTCCCGTTGAACCGACATAGCCAATGAGATCGACCTTTCTAATGCTCTGACCTAACTCCACTGTGATACTTCCTAAGTGACCGTATAGAGTAGATATGCCAAACCTGTGCTTAATTTTAATTAGCTTGCCATATCCTATTTTTTGCCCAGCAAAGGTAACCACTCCATCAGCCGTAGCCATTACCTTGTTTCCACGAGGAGAAGAAATATCAATTCCCGGATGAAACTCTCGTTCTCCACTGAAAGGATCCTTTCGATAACCAAAATTCCCCGAAGGATAACCCCGCACTGGCATAATAGCTGGCGTAGACGTCAAAAGAATAATACGAGTATTATACATATCTTGGAGTTGTCTCAAACTCGCCCCCAAATTAATACTTCTTCTTTCCAAAGATCTGAAATGCTTACTCAAACTTTGGCTATCAAGTTCAGAAGGTACAAACGGAGAAGGTCCACCAACACCCCCTAGGCCCTCTCCAGTTAGACCAGAAATCATCTCTAATTTTTTGGAACTCACTTCCAGGGAGGAAACCTTTTCATTTAGCTGTCTAGCAACCAGTCGAAAGGCTTCATTTTCTTTACTAAGTTGAGTGAATTTGTTCTTTAAAAGGGCGTAATCATCAAAATCTTTCCACATATGGTAGTAGTGAAGCATTGCCAAAGTGGAAAAAGAGAAAAAGGCTACCAAAACAATGCTAGTAATGAGAAAAAAGGTCCGAGAAACCCTATACCGGGAAACAGAATCATTAATCCCGCGAGATACACTGATAGTAAACTTTTCCTGTTTGCTCATTTGGTATTTTCTTAGAAGAATTTATCTTGTGCGGACCGCTTTATTATAGTTATTTGGAGCTAAAAATTCAAGACGATTTAAGCACAAAGCATGCTCTCTCTTTTCCCTTAATGGATTCATACAGGCAAACCTCTCTAGACATAGAATCATTATTTCACAAGGGGAAAGCTGGTGGAGGCGGTGGGAATCGAACCCACGTCCGAAAGCCTTCAGCAACAGCCTCTACATGTTTATCCGGTTTGTATTTAACGTTCGATAGGCGATGGGAACCGGAAAATCAAACCCATCAAACGTCCTCCGGTATGTTTCTCAACGACCCCCAAAGAAAACGAGTACGCTGAATATCCCGCAAAATCCACGCCTCATTTTACCCGGCGGGCCAAGTAAGTAAGACGGCCACATCTAAATTATGCAGCGAGTGCTAACTGTTCGTTGGCAGTTATTTGTTTTTGCCACTGATTTACGAGGTTGTGGCACCTCGACATGCATCCATTGCCTCAACTACTTCCGTCGAAGCCAATCGCCCCCAAACCGCTCTTAGGATAGCGTCTACACCTGTTCAGTTGCAAGCAATTGAGGAAAAGCACAGAAGAGGTTCATTGAATGCTTCAATATTCTCAACAAATCCTAATGCATCTTTCCCAACTCAATTAGTTCAGGTAGTAATAAGACGGTCCCCGTCCAGTCCACTCAAGTTCATGCTAATATTTTCTTATGCTAACAGTTGGATTGACCGGTGGGATTGTCTGTGGAAAGAGTGAAGCTCTTTCCGAACTAAAGAAATTAGGCGCCTATACAATTGACGCTGATGATATTGCCCATCAAGTAATTACCCCTGGACAACCTGCCTATCACCAAATCGTTTCCACATTTGGACCTAATATTCTGAAATCCGATAAAAGTATTGATCGTAAAAAGTTAGGGAAATTAGTCTTTTCAAACAAAGAATCCCGCAAAACGCTAAACCAGATAGCACACCCCTTCATCTTAGAAGAGGAAGAGCGTCACATATCGGAGTTGAAGATTCAAAAAAATCCTAGATCACCTGTTATCGTCGTTGAGGCAGCCCTAATGATTGAAACCGGTTCTTACCAGAGATACGACTCAATTATCGTTGTAAACTGTCGCCCTGAAATCCAAATCGAAAGACTTATGTTGCGGGATGGATTGTCTAAAAAAGAGGCGCTGCAAAGAATTAGTTCACAACTGCCCTCCGAGGAAAAAATTAAGCACGCCCAATACGTTATGGAAAACTCAGGTCAACTTTCAGAACTGCAAGAGCAGGTACAAATTATCTTCATTGATTTAGTCAGGCATCATAAGAAAATAAAGGAAACCATATAACAGACTTGTTGTTGTCTCAGGGCTGTTCCCTTCTGATTGGCTCTCTATCCGTGGATTAGCAATGCAGCTAAAAGAGGCACCATTATTTCATGGTGACCGGTCAAGCCAATCCCGACACCTGTCTCTGAAACAGGACGTTCAAGAACATTCCTACTCGGCCGATAGTGTTGGATAAAGTCTAGATTAGCTGTGGTAAAACCCTCCAACTCGGAACCTGTGTTACGAATAATTGAGACAGCCTTCAAAAATACTTCAGGAAGAATCACGGCTGAACCCAAGTTCAGATAAACCCCACCATCGTGAAGAAGAGATACTTGATTTGCAAATACTCGGAAATCGATCAAGGATCCCTTGCCCAGAGCTTCACCAGAGGTAGTTGGATGATTGTGAATGATGTCTGTACCAATCGCAACATGCACTGAACAGGGGATATCCCTCTCATAGGCTTGTAACAGAAGAGAAAGCTGAGGATATTCTAAGCTGCTATCCTTTAGAAAGTGGCCTACCGATTCGCCAATTCCTTTTCCCCCAGAGGCACCTTGGGAAATAGCCTGATTCAAAAATTCTGCTGTTTCTCGAGCCATACCGAAAGCACCACTATCTAGCTGTTCGCCTACCTCTTCGGAAGTATGACCACAAAACGCAATTTCAAAATCATGTATTATCGAACTCCCATTAGTGGCCAGAGCAGTTATGAAATTTCTTTCCATTAGGTCAACTAAAATGGGGCTTAGCCCCACTTTGATGACATGACCGCCAAATCCCCAGATGATAGCTCGACCCTTGTCGCGAGCTTTCTTAATGCGATTAGCCAAAAATTGCAACTTCTTAGCAGCCAACAAATCAGGAAATGAGGCAATTAGGCCCGAAATAGAATCTTCCTGCAAAGCTTGAGCAAATTGCTCT
>CAZASS010000158.1:0-3809 GCA_964487835.1 uncultured Acidobacteriota bacterium
CAAGGCCGGAAGAACGTCTTGGAAAAAACGTCCCAGTTGCTCTTGTGTGTTTTTCGAAACAAACCTAATAAGGGGTAAAGTACACCCTGCTTTTGTATAGGATTGTATTGTTTCGATTACGTTCTCAGGAGAACCATACACAATCCAGGAATCCTTGTTTTGGCGTGCCCGATATTGGGATGGAAAATATTGTCCCAGATATTCTGTAGCTTCTTTGAAGGCCTTTTCGGGATCGTTGTTAATGTTTACTGACAAGTGCATGGAAAACTCTAGTTTAGAGGGATTACGACCTTCCTGAATTGCATATTCTCGGATACGGCTAGTACGTTCGGAGAAAGTATGAGCTGATGTGCCGGTGGTTTGCCACCCGTCACTATACTTGGCAATTCGACGAAGTACTCGTTCAACACCGGAAGATCCTACCCGTTCCTCTTTTGGGTTAGAAGCGATGTAGATGGGTACGGACTGTTGTGATGGTTTAGGAAGTAATTCCACGTTTTGAAAACAATAATATTTTCCTTCGTGAGTTACTTGTTTTTCGTTCCAGAAACGGCGAAGAAGAGTAATACTTTCGATCAAGCGACCTACACGTTCGTTCGAGTCAATTCCCATTACTTTAAGCTCGTGAGCGAAGCGCTCTCCATCTTGGGCAGAGGGTCCAATACAAGCTCCCAGGATAGTACGTCCACCGGAGAGCACATCCAAGCTAGCCCACTGGATGGCCAAAAGGATGGGATCTCGAAGTGGCAAACTGGCAAAGCAGATGGTTCCTAGCTTCATCTTCTTGGTTTGGGTTGCTAATGCTGAGAGTACCACTATTGATTCTGGACGAGGTTTCGACAAGAGATTATCTCCAATCCATACACTGTGAAATTCCCCAGAATCTTCAGCAAGTTTTGCGGTATTTAATAAGTCTTCCAAAGTAGTCCAACCAAACTGGATTGATCGATTGGAAAGGCTAAGGCCAAACTTCACTTTTGGACTTTGCATAGTACTCTCTAACATCAAGAATATAGGGCAACTTTTAGATTTGTCTAGAAGTTCTAGAAAGCTATTTTGGAAAATTGGGACAAGTGATATTCTGAGCAATGGCAAACATGCCTGTATAATCTGACTGAATCTATAGAATTTTATTAGCTAGAATGGTATTTAGAGAGCGATGTCATAAGAGATTAGATAGGATAGAATAAGTACCTTAGATTCGTTTATGAAAATGTTGAAGACACATGTTCTTTTTACAGTAATTCTTCTGATGGTGCTATTAGGTGTGCCTGCGTGCAATGTTGCAACTACATCAACTGACGAAGTGGGAGAGGGTGAGATTTTTCAACTCGCTTTGGTTACATCTCAGCCAAAGGCACAGTTTGATAATCGGGTCATTCCTCTGCTTTCTGAGCTTATAGAAGCACGCTCCAACGGGAGAATCAAGATTGAGGTTATAGGAGGTCCCGAGTTAGTGCCTTCTTTCCAAGCTCTGGAGTACCTGAAACGGGGAACCATGGACATTGGATACCTTGTAGCTGGTTATTTAGCCAAATCAGTTCCAGAGTTTGATAGTGTGTTTTTATCAAGATCTCCCAGTCATTTTCGTAAAAGTGGAGCTCTGAAACTTTTGAATAAGCTTTTGAGTGAGAAGCATGGTGTTCGTAATTTAGGCTCTCTACAGGGAAGTAGTCGGGTTTTTATCTCGAACAAGAAAATCCAGAAGGCCAGTTTTGAAGGATTAAGGATGAGGGTGACTCCAGGAACTTCCTCTGAGATTGCCAAAGCCTTGGGTGCGACAACCGTTACTATTCCGGCTACAGAGTTTTATACAGCATTAGAACGAGGAGTAGTAGATGGAGGAAGGTGGCCAATAGTGCCTATTGCCACTTGGAAATTAAATGAGGTGACTAAGTATATTATTCTTCCACCCTATTTAGAGGGGCCCAGTTACGTGTTATTAATCCGTGAATCTGTTTGGCAGTCGCTCCCCTCTGATTTCCAAAAAATAATGATCGATACCATTAGTCAACTCGAGGACGATTTTTTCTTTAGCACTATGGGGCATCAGATAGCAGTAATTAACGGATTCAAAGCTGAGGGAACAATGGAGTCTATTGTTCTTTCTCCAGAGGAGGCATTGAAGTATAAATCTTTGGCTGAACAGGCTGCTTGGAAAGTGCTGAAAGAGAATTCCCCAGAGTGGGGACCTCAGTTTGAAACCTTGCTTCGCCAACGGTAGATTCAGGGATGTACTTTGTTTCAGGATAGGGGACAGAGATTTTTTTGATAATACTAAATTTAGTTCGGCGTTTGGTCTGGGTTGGTTTTGTAGTCTCGGCTGTTCCAATTATCTTTTTGGCCCCCGCAATTGCCTTGGATGCAACAGCTAGAAAGCTCTTTTCAGTAGTTGTTCCAGGCACTGTCGAGATTGGTCAGTACTGCATCTTTATCATCACATTTATGGCTGGTCCCTGGCTACTTAGACAACGCAGACACGTTCGTCTGGAAACTTTGTTGACAATTACTTCAGGCAGGACAAAAAAAGTTATCGAGATTTCTGGCTTTGCTATAGGAGCAGCCACTTCAGGGCTTATGGCTTGGGAAGGCGTTCGACTTGTTCTACAAAGCTTGTGGGATGGCACAATACTGTACGGCCACTTTGCAATACCTGCCTTTTGGATGTACGTATTTATTCCTGTTGGATCTTTTCTTTATCTAGTTGAGTTTTGCTGTCTCGCAATGGATAGCATGCAGAACTTTGGTCGCACTTCTCAAGTTTCATCCGAACTGCTTGAGGATGACAAGCAGATTGGGTCATTGCAATGACGCCAGATTGGGTCATTCATGCAATTGGATTATTTTCCCTTCTATTTGTCATTATTCTCACTGGTGTTCCTGTTGCTTTTGGATTTTATGCTGTGAGTAGTTTTTACTTAGCTTTTGTATTGGGGCGTCCTGACCAACTTTTTTGGGTGGCTCTGTCTCCTTTTACTTCGTTAAGTACCTTCAGTTTGGCCCCAGTGATGTTTTTTGTACTTTTAGGTTCTTTACTGTTTCATAGTGGGGCGGTTGATATTGCTTTGAGGGCTATCGAGGTGTGGACTCCTAATATTCCTGCACGTCTGAGCGTGGTTGCCAGCTTGACAGGAGCTGCTTTGGCTAGTTTAACTGGGTCCTCCATAGCCAGTGCCACACTACTTTCCAAGATGCTTGTTCCTAAGATGCTAGAACGCAAATATTCCCCACTTTTGGCAATTGGTCCTTCTTTTGCAGCAGGTGGATTAGCTTTGATTGTACCTCCTTCTGGAGTGATTATTATTCTCGGAGCTGTTACTGGAATTTCTATTGGCAAGTTGCTAATTGGTGGTATTGTTCCTGGACTGATTTTGGCTGGAGGCTATTGTCTATTCAGCACTATGGCAGCTTATATTTCTCCTTCATTGGCACCTACCGATGATGATTTTGTATACATCAAATGGAAAGAGAGATGGCAATTGGCTATTTCTATTATTCCTTTTGGGCTCATTATATTTTCAGTTATTGGACTTTTATTTTTAGGAGTTGCTTCACCAAGCCAAGCAGCAGCCTTTGGTACTGTTAGTGCCTTCTTGTTATCCCTTGTTTATGGTCGGATGAACTGGAAGATTTTCCAGAGTGCAGTTTCCGAAGCTCTGCACATTAGTGTCATGTTGTACACGATTGTAATGGGAGCAAAACTCTTTAGCCAAGTAATTGCCTTCAGTGGTATTGCTGCTGGTGCGTCAGAATCATTGACCAATCTAGCCGTTTCTCCACTTGTGTTTTTTTTGATGACACAGGCCGTT
>CAZASS010000159.1:0-3787 GCA_964487835.1 uncultured Acidobacteriota bacterium
TGCTATGGAGTCAGGAGGAGGATAAGTCCAATTTTCAGAGGGGATATTATCACTACTATCTACTCCTCCCTCTCCCATTGGTTCGCTGAAAGAAAGAAAATTTATCATTTTCCAACGCAACGAATCACAATCCACTTGGTTGTACGATTTAGAGGACATTTCCCCCGCTGACTGTCTTGTAACGTAGTCCTGTAATGTCCAAAAATAAACATACCCATCACGTTCTTCGATGCTCTCAAAATCTATATAGCAAGTTTCACCATTGGCACTCTTCGCCACTTCTGTCCACTTGTGTTTCATTCTTTAATTAATTCTCGTAAAAGTGGCAATAGGTATTCGATGAAAATGTATATCCCCAAAAGCCACACAACCCCTATCATGCTGAATATTTTGGGTTTTTGTATATCCCCCCATCTTATTCCAAAAAGCTTGTTGGGCCGATCTGTCTTAGATACAGGGAGTTTAGCTTCTTCATCTATTCTGCTGGATTCAAAGTTGTAACCACAATCACAATGCAAGGCAGATTCAGGATTGATTAATCCACAATTAGGACACTTCATAACTAACCCCTAAATCCACGGTGAAAACTTACCTAATATCCTACTCCCACCTCATTGGAAAGACAATCAACTGAGTGCTACCACTTTTGCCACAGGTTGAGGGACATTTTGAGCTAGATACAGAGCTATCTGTGAATCAATTGTCGTCGCTAGAAAAAAGTAAAAGCCTACTTACTTTCCACATAGTCACAGACTCGTTTTAATGTGACTTCTGCAATAGAGTCAGGTGTAGGATAAGTCCAATTTTTATCAAGTTCATTAGTTGAGGTATGTATGGATCCCTTTCCCATTGGTTGTTTGTAAGAACTCCAACTTAACATTATAAAACGAAGACTATTACAGTCCCCTTGAAAGTAAGCTTTGGCAGATAAAGCCCCACTTGGTAGTGCTTCAAAGTAGTCTGATAACTCCCACCAATAAACATACTCATCATGGTCTCTAGCCATTCCGAGAGCAGCCGCAACTGTAATTCTGTCAAAATCTACATAGTGGGTGTGTTCCTCCTCACTTGTCGCCACAGAAGTCCACTCACCCAAACCGACAGGTGCGGATAGCGTTACTAAAATTAGTGTAAGTATTGGTGTTTTCATTAATTTGGTTTTTTCCTCTATAGAATAGCTAAGGAAAGATTCCTAATGCCCGATAGGAAGCACAGATCTTCTGAATAGCCGTGATATAAGCGGCACAGCGCAAACTGGAAACCTTTTTTCTTCGTTTAAAGGTTGACCTGATTTCCTCATAGGCGTTGACCATAGTTTCTTCCAGTCCAGAGTTGACCAAGTCCTCTTCGTCTGCGCCATGAATAAGCATCTCCCGATCCTTTTCAGGTATCGCTCTTCCTCGAGCACTTTCCAGGTAATTAACCAAACGATCTCCTCTAACTGACTCCAGCTGGCGTTCCATCCGGCCATAGCGAATGTGAGCTAGATTTTTGCTCCATTCAAAGTAGGAGACTGTGACTCCTCCCGCATTAAGAAAAATATCAGGAATAACGTAAACGCCTCGACGAAGGAGTTTTTTTTCTGCTGCCGGAGTGACTGGACCATTGGCCGCTTCGGCAACTATCTTGGCCCTTACCCGGTCCACATTTGCCAAAGTGATCTGATTCTCTAGAGCAGCTGGGATCAAAATGTCACACTTTCTTGTCAGAGCCGCTTGCGGATCGAGTAGAGTTTTTGCTCCAGGAAAACCAAGGATGGTGCCACGGGACTTTCGATATTTAGCAAGTTTGACAACGTTGAACCCGTCGGGATTATAGATCGTACCATCATGCTCACCTATGGCAACAATTTTACAACCCTCCTCCCAGAGAAAACGGGAGCAGTGAAAACCGACATTGCCAAAACCTTGAATAGAAACTGTTTTGCCGGCCAATCCCGGATCGAGTCCCAGTGCTTGAATATCTCTAGTATGTCGGAAAGCTTGGCGGATTCCAAAATAAACACCGCGCCCGGTAGCCTCCTTACGTCCCCGAATACCTCCTTGGCTCACTGGCTTTCCGGTCACACAGGCCAGATTATCAATTTCTCCGGGGAAAAAGGTATCGTAGGTATCGAAAATCCAAGCCATTTCTCTTTCTCCCGTTCCCATGTCGGGAGCAGGAACATTGACCCCGGGACCCAGAAAGTTTTTGCTAATAAGTTCGGATGTATAGCGCCGTGTAATTCTTTGTAAATCGACTTCCTTGTATTGTCGCACATCGATTACCACCCCGCCTTTGGATCCGCCGAAAGGCACATCCACTATGGCACATTTGTAGGTCATCAGAGCTGCTAGTGCAACAACCTCGTCTTGGGTCACATGAGGGTTAAAGCGAATTCCTCCCTTAAGAGGCTTGCGGTGGTGGGAGTGTTCAGCTCGCCAACCAGAGAAATAGGAAATACCGTTGCCAAACTTCACTGGAAAGTTGACTTGAAGAATGCTGTCGCACTGTTTGATTTGCTCTAGTAAGCCACGCGGCTCTTTCAATAAAGTGGCTGCCTCTTCAAACTGAGTGTCGACAACATGCTTAAGATTTAAGTCCTCTTTGGATCGAATAGGTTTTTTCATAAAGACATAGTTCAAAAAGAATTAACACACTGATACTGAACTTTAAGCGAATGGATCTTTGGACTTTCACTGACAGAAGAAATAGTCAATACACCAGTTTTTCTGTTTAGAAGATTGTCTGTAAAAGCCCCCTGATCTCCATCTAAACTGTGGTTAATCCACAGAACATATTTCTTATTAAAAACTACCACTTCATCAGGTTGCTGTGTTTCCCCATTAGTTGGCAACACCATAGTTACTGCCTTACGATCAATATCCAAAATTAATGCATAACGTACGGCTAAACTATTTACAAGTGGAACATCTAATTTTGAATTTTTAATCACTGTACAGTTCAACTTCACCGAGCCCTTAAGATCTTGACCCTGCTGAAATTTAGTGAGTATTAACAACAAAATAATTAGTGCTAGTACTAGTGATTTCAGGGACTAATTCCTCCCCACTTTTTTGCTTAATTTAAATAATAGCCCTGTGTTATAGCTTCCTGCCATAGTTTTGCTGCTGCCGGAAAGGGCCCCATAGGTAGATCCGGCTCGGCTCGAGAGTAACCGTGAATCCCAGCTTCGAATTCAACTAACCTAACTTTAGGTCGGGGAGCCATAGAAGCAAGCATGGGAAGAGTAATTTTTCTATAATTGTGAGGGGTGTGATCGGCACTCGCCAGAACAATACCAAAAATCACAGGAGGTACTGGTTTAACATTCAGACCTCTAAGTTCACGAGAATAGCCTATATATTGGTTAACCAAAGATTGAGTTTCTTTTAAATTTAATTTCAACCGTTTGGCAGTAGCTTGTGCCGCCTCTGTTAAGCTCTGAATACTACCAAAACTGACTGGGCCTTCCCCTTTAAAATTTGGCAAATGCTTAGTTCTCTCCCAGCTTTCGTGAACCTCCTCCATTAGCATAGGCATACGCATTAATGCTTCTGGCCCCTCTCCCATTAGTGCTTCTGGCCCCATATAGCGAGCTTTGTCACGCCAAGTACGAATCACTAGAGAATTAAAGGGCATATCTCCGTAGGTTTTACCTGTAGGATCTCCAGAAGGTCGTGCTTGAACACGACCAATATATCCAAAAGGAGTCGTTTCCATGCCCAAAACTCCCACAATATTTGGAATCCGCTGGGTAAACATGAAACAAAAAGGCCCCCCAGTGGAGTGTCCATGAATGTATATG
>CAZASS010000160.1:0-2415 GCA_964487835.1 uncultured Acidobacteriota bacterium
GTTTGTCAGGAGGCCGTCGACTTCTTGGGCTGATAGACCTGCATCATCCAAGGCCTTGGCTATGGCTTCCAGATGAAGTGACATGGTACTTCTTCCATGTAATTTTCCTACGTCTGTTTCTCCAATTCCCACAATGGCATATTTGCCTGAAATTCCTTGTGGCATAACATATTCTCCTTGCTAATTATTTTTTGAATTGATGCTTAATATCGTCAAATACCTTTCCAAGCAGGGTTCCGTTTTTCTCGGAAAGCATTTACTCCTTCCTTAAAGTCTTCACTATTTCTTAGTTTGGAAGCTATTGATTTTTCAAGATCTAGAGCTGCTTCAATATCGATATTAGAACCCTCCCAGACTACTTTTTTGGCGGCGATCAATGCTAGAGGTGCTTGTTTGGAAATAGTATTGGCCCACTCAAGAGCGGTATTTTTTAACTGTTTATCAGGAACTACTGTATTAACAAGTCCAAAATTTTCAGCTTTTGATGCCGAGATTAGTTCGGCAGTAAGTAGTAACTCCAAAGTTCTAGGAACCCCAATTAGGCGGCTGAGGCGCTGGGTTCCTCCATTTCCGGGAATAGTCCCACGACGTAACTCTACCAATCCAAGGCGGGCTCCTTCAGCGGCGATTCGAATATCACAAGCCAGACAAAGCTCCAATCCTCCTCCCACAGCTAGACCGTTGATTGCCGCAATAGTCGGTTTGGAAAAGTTCGCTACTTGGGAGATATCGTTCCATTCTCCTACAATCATTCCAGGATTCTGCTTAGCAGAATTTTTTGCCAACTCGGCAAGATCAAGTCCGGGCGAGAAGGCTCGCGTCCCACCTCCTGTCAGGATAATGGCTTGGACAGTAGCGTCCTTTTCCAGTTTCTGACAAGTTTCTACTAGTGCTTGGCGCATGGCTTGGTTTCTGGCATTTAGAACTTGCGGACGGTTCAAAGTGATTATTGCTACTGCCTCATGGCGTTCTACAATTAGTACATCTTCGTTTTCCGAGCTAGCTACTTTATTGGTATTTTCCTGTTTTTCCATTGAATTTCCCTCAGTTCAATTCAAAGCATGGTTTTAAGCTGTCGAGGCCGAATAGTTCTGTTATTTAATCTGCCCAACGAGTAGACTTATATTCTACATTTTGGACGAGCCAGTTTAGCACAAGAGCCACTGCTGTTATAACGACTGCTATCCCTGCTACTTCAGCTGTTTTCATTTGTCCCCCATATCTCTGAGCGAGGGCACCAATGCCTACAAAAGCTAAAAACATTTCACCATTAATCATGCCCTTAACAGCTCGACCTACAGCTAGTCTCAATCCAGCAAAAATCATTGGTAAAGCAGCTGGAAGTATTACGCGGGTGATTATCTGTATTCGTGAAGCTCCAAAAGAGTGTGCCATTTCAGCCAGACGTTGATCAGCCAACTTAACACCAGTTGTAGTGTTGACGATGATAACAAACATTGAGTACATAACGATGACGGCAACTTGAGTATTTCTCGCTAATCCAAACAGAGCAAAAAAGACGGGAGCGAAGGCTAAGGAAGGTGAAATTAGAAGAGCGTTAACATATGGATCGAGGGCTTCATTGACAATTTTAAACAGTCCCATGAGTAGTCCTATTGTTAGTCCAACTCCTAGCGCAATAGAAAGGCCAAGCGCAAGAGATCCAAGACTAGCGAGCAAGTTTTCTAAAATTTCTCCACTATAAATCATGCGGACAACGGCTTTGGCGACTTGGGATGCCGGTGGTAGCCATAGTAACTCCATTACTCTTGCTGCAATCTCCCAGAGAATAATACCGGCTAGCAGTGAAACTACTTCTACCCGAGTTGACATGCCTGAGAGTAATAGTGGACTTTCTTTTTTGGATTGACTGGTTTCGTGTTTTACTTTCATTCAACTTCCCCAGACCAGGCGTAAGCTCGTCGTTCTATCATCTGCATGATAGAAACCAGTAAAATTGCTTCAACTACCACGGCTCCAACAATTGCAAATACATAATCGGGCTCAAATCGTCCTTTGTGCTCCAGGATAAGTGCTCCAATACCAGGTGCTACCAGTAAAAGTTCCACTACGATCATTCCAGTGATAGCCCGCGCTAGGCCAATTCTCAAACCCGCAAATATTCCGGGAACAGCTCCGGGAAGTAATATTCTTTTCCAGATTTGAGCCTCGCTAGCTCCGAAGGACCAAGCCATTTCAACTAGACGCTGATCGATGGAGCGTATGCCAGCTCGGGCATTTACAGTGACGAATACTAGTGAAAAGAAGACAACAATGAAGACTCTAGCTGCTAAGGTCAATCCTAGGGCGATAACTATTAGTGGAATCAGGGGAGCTAATGGAACAGACACCCAAATTGCTATGTAAGGTTTGACAGCCCCATCTAGCAGCTCAATTCGAGCCATGGCTAAACCG
>CAZASS010000160.1:2425-3721 GCA_964487835.1 uncultured Acidobacteriota bacterium
CATCGCTTGATTGCTGATGAGAAGGGGATACCAGAGAGTTTTACTTCCCAAAGATAAATCGGCAAGGGCTTTTAGGATATCCAAGAAACTGGGAATTAAAATGCTATTTTTTAGGTGAGCGAAGGTTTCCCATAGGCATCCAGCCACAATAAGAACAGCTATTCGAAGAATCCAAGTCTTCATTTTTTTCATAGCGTTGTTATCTTGGGGTACCCTTTTCATTTTTTCAACACAATACTACCGTTTCTCTTCAATCCGTCCAATTGTGTCGAGAGCGTCTTCTAGAAAGGATGCATCGAATATTTTTTCAGCATTCAAGTTACTGATTTCTCCTAGGGGTTCGAAGAAAGTAATGGCATTTTCTACTATTGAAACATCTCCTCCATTGACCGGGAACCCTCCTAAGTCGCGATGGACAGCGATTGTTTGAGAGGCGGTTGCAGGATCGAGTTCGGGTAGATGTTTCTGGACAGCTTTTTCGAATTCTTGGGGATTATACTCAGCCATTCTATAAGCTTTGAGTAATTCAATGGTGTAGGTTTTGACGATTTCTCGATTTTGATCGGCCCATTTACCGCTAATCCAAAGTCCCGAGCCACCGGTAGTGTAAGTGTTGCCAGTAGGAAAGATGGAAAAACGTCCTGGTGCTTCTCGTTCCAAAACTACGAAGTCGGCTAATTGCATGAACGTTGAATCTATTTGATTGGTTAACAGTGCGGCTACCCGGGCTTCTCCTTCCAGAATATATATTATTTCGGGATCTAAACCGCAGTCCTGTGCCAAAAAGCTGGCAGTTGCCATAGAGTTGGTCGAGGTCTTGCTGGAAAGGGCTACTTTAAGTCCGTTTAGATCTGTACACGTCTGAGTCCCTGTAGGTGAAATTAGTACGAAATCCCCCGGATTGTTTTCAAGTATCCAACGCACATCCATTCCTCTATCAATTACCCTAAGAGGATCGAGAGGTTGCATCAATGTGAACTGAGTAGCCCCTTGAGCTAAAGCTGCTGCTGCTAGATCAGTCTGGGTAAAGAATACTGAATCGATATCCCATCCTCTCTGGCGAAGTTTCTGATTTGCAATTTCTACTGGAATTCCCTTGAAGGAAGGGGAAGCGGGGTGACCAATCCTAATTGGGATATTAGGAACTAGTGCACCTGTGGAATCACGATGTGGAGTTGACGGAGATGAACTACTAGAACAGCCAGAAATACTGATTGTCAAAAGGATGACAACCGATAGCACCCCTGCTGCTGAATTAACTTTACTGTCTTTAACAGAGGTAATAGGTGGAATTTT
>CAZASS010000161.1:0-2047 GCA_964487835.1 uncultured Acidobacteriota bacterium
GCAAAATCAGAGTGAAAAAAAAGGTATTCAGCTTGGCAGTCGTTGAGAATGAAAAGAAAGTCATTGGCAGTCAATCGAATGTTAAGCGGCAAGAGAATTCCTCCAGCCATTGCCACGCCATAGTAAGCTTCCATCAGATGGTGGCTGTTATAGGAAAGGAAGGCAACGCGTGAAGAAGATTTTAAATTCCAAGAAATTAAGAGGTTTGCTAGCCTGTAGCATCTTTCAGCATATTCACAATAAGTCCAGGAAGAATTGCCTTCTATAATTCCTGTTTTCTTACCAAACTGGGTACGTGCACGTTCGAGAAAACGAATATGTGTAAGGGGAATATTCATGTTGGGAGGACAAAAATTTGACGAGCCAACTCCTCACCTAAAAGATGTTGGGAGTCTTTAATTTTTATGCGAACTGGTCCTTCAGGAGAATCTTTTTGAATTACATGTATTTTTACTTTAGGAAATATTCCAATAGAGCCCAAGTAACGTAACACTTCTGGGCTTCCGTCACTGACGTGTGCCACATGTACGTTTTCTCCAGAGTTTGTATCCCACAGGGAATGGAAGGATTGGTGGCCAATTTTCCCCTCCTTTGTGGGAATGGGATCTCCATGGGGATCTAAGGTTGGATAGCCAAGAGCTTTATCTATTCGTTCTTCAAATTCTTCGGAAATAACGTGTTCAAGCTCTTCTGCTTCGTCATGGACTCTATCCCAACTGTATCCTAAAATTTCTGTTAGATAGAGTTCGATTAATCGGTGATGTCGAATAGTTTCTAGGGCTATTTTATCTCCAGCTTCGGTAAGGGTTACCCCTTGATATCTTTCATAATTTACAAGTTTCAGGTTGGAGAGTTTTTGTAACATGTTGGTGATGCTCGCCGCAGAACATTCCATCTGTTTTGCTAATACAGAAGTGGAGACTGTATTATTTTCGGTAGTAAGTCGATAGATTGTTTTAAGGTAATCTTCCATCGATTTACTTATCCTAAAGGGAGTTGCTTCTAGGTGTTCCATTGTCTAACTATGATAACTCTTAGATTGATTAATTTAAACTTTTACCAACACTTCTCTGAAATACTGAAAAGATAAAATTTTTAGAAAAAATAAGAGAAAAAATAGTTGGAAAATTATTATCGCTATCAGCATGTAGGCATAGCCTATCCTCTTTGAGTCGGTGTGTTATTATAAGCATCATCCTGACCAATAGGGAGTGTAATCCTTAATCAATAAGAGTTAGAAAGATTAAGCAGGAGAAATTTTGTTTACTGTAAATATTAGGTTAGCAGGATTGTGAAGATTTTATTTTTTGGGAGGATTAGATGGGATTGACCGTAGTGGCGCTTCCCGGAGACGGGGTAGGTAGAGAGGTTGTGTCTGCAAGCCTGAAGGTTTTTCAGGAGTGTATTTCTAAACATCAGATGGATGTTCAAGTTGAAGAATACAAAATTGGAGGACAAGCCTTGGAGGAATATGGGGAGCCTTTACCTGATTTTGTATTAGAGGCCTGCAAGGCATCTAGGGTAGTACTTCTTGGGGCAGTAGGAGATGAAAAGTATGACAACAATCCACCTCATTTAAGGCCAGAGAAGGCATTGTTGGGTTTGCGAAAAGAACTTGGACTTTTTGCAAATCTTCGACCAGTTAAACCTAATGCTGCATTATTGGATTCTTCTCCTCTTAAAGCTAGTCTTGTTGACGGAGTCGATGTTTTAATTGTTCGAGAGTTAACCGGGGGAATTTATTTTGGTGAGCCAAGAGGAATAGAGGTTAGAAAGGAAGGGCGAGTAGGTATTAATTCGGAAGTTTATTTTGATTACGAGGTGGAACGAATAGCCCGGGTAGCTTTTGAAGCTAGTGAAAAGCGGAACCAGCATGTTACTAGTGTTGACAAATTTAATGTTTTGGAGAGTTCTCAATTGTGGCGTACGGTGGTTACTGAACTTTCACAAGATTTCCCGAAAGTTCAACTTGAACATATGCTAGTGGATAACTGTGCTATGCAGTTAATTGCTAGGCCTAAAGACTTTGATGTGCTTTTATCTACTA
>CAZASS010000161.1:2057-3101 GCA_964487835.1 uncultured Acidobacteriota bacterium
TTGTTTGGAGATATCCTAAGTGATGAAGCAGCTATGCTAACTGGTTCTATTGGGATGCTTCCATCGGCTAGTCTTGGTGAATTGGGTCCTCAGGGAAGAATTGGCATGTATGAGCCTGTTCATGGAACTGCTCCTGATATTGCAGGACAGGGAAAAGCGAATCCTTTGGCTACTATCGCTTGAGTGGCGCTTCTATTTCGCTATTCGCTAGGACGCGATGATATAGGTAAAGAGATTGAGGGAGCTATTGAAACTACTTTAGAAAGAGGATACAGGACTCCCGATATTGCCACTAAAGGGGGCCAGATACTTGGTACTCAAGATATGGTGGATAAGGTGTTGGAAGCTCTTACTGATTAATCTTAGTTTTTCTGGCTATTATAGCTATAATTAATTGTTAAATTTTGTTTATTTGAAATAATTTAAATAAATTAATCTAATGTGATGGATTAGAGTTGGATTTTTTGATCTGTTCTTAGCTTTTACGGGATCAATATTGTTACAGATGCTTATTTCTGTTACAATGCCTCTTTCCCCGTGATGAGAAATAATCCTAGAGAATTCCTACTCAGTGTACATCGGCAACATGTCAAGGCTTGGGAGCAGAAAAATCTAGAAGATCTTCGCAGTCTTTATATGGAAGAGGCTGTTGTTTTTAACACAGCTCCTCCAGCGCGGTTTCCTGATTTCAAGACTTTTGAAAATAATCTTCAGCAGTACTTTAGTCAGATAAGAGAAGTTTCTATTCTAACCTCAAATATTCAAATTGAAGTGCACGGTGAAGTGGCTTGTGTGACGTCTCAGTATTTAATGGCCTATCATCGTAATGGGGACCTGCTCCGTCAAAATGGTCGTTGGACTGAAATTTATCGTCAACATAAAGAAGGTGGCGATTGGAAGTTGATACATTTTCATTCGTCTCCTGATCCTTCGGCTCTCTTAGAAGACAAGAAATAGATATTTCAGTATTAATTTGTCATATTCTAGTACTTTCTTGGTTGAGAAAGAGATTGGTTTTAAAGATGGATCTTATTAAAGAACACC
>CAZASS010000161.1:3111-3585 GCA_964487835.1 uncultured Acidobacteriota bacterium
CTCATCTTTACTAAGCAAAAGCAGGTGTAGCTCTGTCAGTGGGTTCTGATACAAGGCTCGGAGGTGAATAGAGTTGGACAGAATACCCAATTAATTCCTAAATTTGCTCACAGTAGCGAATTAGAGTTCGTTCGTTTTCTCAATTTTTATCGAGTGGAGTGGCGCTACGAATCCGCATGTTTTGCATTAGATAGAGATGGGCAAGGACGTGTTATCGGTAGTTTTACTCCAGATTTTTACCTTCCTCAGTTTGATCTCTATATTGAGTTAACAACTATGAAGCAGAGGTTGGTTACTCGAAAAAATCGAAAAGTTAAAAAAATGTGGAGATTATATCCAGAACTCAATCTCAAAATTTTTTACGGTCGAGACTACCGAAGACTACTTTTTAAGTTTGGAATAATCTAATGGGTCAGCCAGTTATTACCAGTGATTATAAAGATGCTTCGGAAGTAGTTGAGGAAGTTTTATTTG
>CAZASS010000162.1:0-3449 GCA_964487835.1 uncultured Acidobacteriota bacterium
GAAGTTTCCGAGAAGGATGCAGCCAAGGCATAGGAAGGTTCCTATAAGTCTCCTGCCAAGGCAGAGGAAGGTGCGAAAAAGCCTCCAGTCAAGGCAGAGGAAGGTGCCAAAAAGCCTCCAGTCAAGGATAAGCCAGCGCCTAAACCCAAGGCTAAAAAGAAAATTCCTTCTTACGAGGATGTTGATGGTGATCCTGTATTCCAAAAGCTGAATGAGAAGGTTGCAGTATCCGTTTTGTCAGTTCAAAAGTTCTTAGACCAGTCTATTTGTACGGTTTCTTTGGATGGGTTGTATGAGGTGATGGTTGATCTGCGGGACAATGCAGATCTAGATTTTAACTACTTGGTTGATATGACAGCTCTTGATTACTTGGGTGATGAACAGCGTTTTTGTTTGGTTTATCAACTTTATTCATACAAACTCGGTCGTTTGATTCGAATAAAAGCACGTGTTGCCGAGGGTGAGGTTGTACCTTCTGTAAGTTCAATTTGGAAAACTGCCGATTGGTTGGAGCGTGAAGTGTACGATTTATTTGGGATTGAGTTTTCAGGACATCCTGATCTGAGAAGAATTTTGTTGCCAGATGACTGGCATGGCTATCCCCTGCGTAAAGATTACGATATTAAATTACAGGATCAGGCTTGGATTAGTAGTCATTTAAAGATCAGAAAGACTCCGGTGTAAAAAGTATGGAACAAGCTACAGTTCTGGATACTAAAGTTTTAGAAGTGAACATGGGACCTCAGCATCCCTCCACGCATGGCGTGCTTCGTGTAAAGCTTAAACTGGATGGAGAGAAGGTGGTGGATGCTGATTGCGTCATTGGGTATCTACTCAGGGGAGTAGAAAAGATTAGTGAGAACCGATCCTATATCAATGGTGTCCCCTATTACGATCGAACTGACTATATTGCTGCCGTTTCAAACGTATATGGCTACTTGTTGGGTGTTGAAAAGATGATGGGGATAGAGGTTCCAGAACGGGCTCGCCATATCCGAATAATGATGACTGAATTCAACAGAATTGCCAGCCATCTCCTCTGGTTAGCTACGCATGCGATAGATATTGGGGCCATGACAGTTTTTTTGTATTGTTTTCGGGAGCGGGAGGAGATCTTAAAGCTGTTTGAGTCCTTGTTTGGTGCCCGATTAACTACACACGCTTTTCGAGTAGCAGGTTTGTGGAAAGATTTGCCTGCTGGCTTTGAACAGGCTGTACGCGATTTTATAGATGAATTTCCTCATCGTGTAGATGAATATGAGCAGTTGTTGACGAACAACAGGATTTGGATGGATCGAACCCAGGGAATTGGAGTGATTTCAGGAGAAGAAGCTATTAATTGGGGGCTTAGTGGTCCTGTGCTTCGAGGTTCTGGAGTGGACTATGATGTTCGTAGGGCACGTCCGTACGGAGGTTACGAAGAGTTTGAATTTGATGTTCCTCTTGGGAAAAATGGAGACACTTATGATCGTTATGTAATCCGAATTGAGGAGATGCGTCAAAGCTGTCGAATTATTCAACAGGTAATAGATGGTTTGCCCGATGGGCCTGTACGAGGTAAGGCTCCTCGGACTTTAAAACCAGCCGTTGGAGAGTATTTTTCTTCTATAGAGGGACCTCGAGGTGAGTTGGGATACTACATTGTTAGTGATGGATCAGTTCAGCCCTTTCGAGTGCGTATTCGTCCGCCAACATTCATTAGTTTGCAGGCTCTACGCACATTAGTAAAAGGGCATTTGATGGCCGATGTTATAGCTATTATTGGTACTCTCGATATTGTTTTAGGTGAGATTGATAGATGACCATTGAGACGTTGTTGATATATGTTTTTATCCCGCTTGTAAAAATTGCGGTTATTGTTCTGATTTTGTCGGGAGCTATTGCCTATTTAACTCTTCTTGAAAGAAAAGTAATTGCTCATATACAAGTTCGTTTAGGTCCTATGAGAGTAGGTTGGCACGGATTACTGCAGCCTATTGCCGATGGACTAAAATTTATACTGAAGGAAGATATAGTTCCATCTAAGTCTGATGCATTGATTTTTACACTTGCCCCGATGATTTCATTAATTCCTGCTTTTGTTGTTTTTGCCGTTGTTCCTTTTGGATCACCAGAAACCCTGGAAGGTCCTTTACGTTGGATTCTGAGCTGGTTTTCTGGGAGTGTCGATGTGGAAGCAGTGGTGCAGAATGCAATTGCTTCGGGTGGTTTTGTGACTGATCTTAATATTGCTATTTTGTTTGTACTTTCTGTTTCATCAGTAGGAATTTTAGGTGTTATTTTAGGAGGATGGGCTTCTAATAGTAAATATCCTCTTCTGGGAGCATTAAGGTCATCGGCTCAGATGGTGAGTTACGAAGTGGCGTTGGGATTTTCCATTATTGGAGTTCTTTTAGTAGCAGGTTCATTAAGCTTAGTAGAAATAGTCCAAAGTCAGCAGGAGTCGGGGTTGTGGTATGTGTTTGTCCAACCAGTGGCTTTTATCTTGTTTTTTATTTGTGGAATGGCTGAAACTAATCGCCTTCCTTTTGATTTGCCTGAAGCGGAAACTGAGCTAGTAGGAGGATTTCACACCGAATATAGTGGATTTCGTTTTTCACTATTTTTCTTGGCTGAGTACGCCAACATGATCACGGTCTCAGCTATTGCAGTCACTTTGTTTTTAGGTGGTTGGCTCAGACCTTTTCCTAGTGTGGAATGGTTGAGTTTTCTGGATATTATTCCGTCCGTGCTATGGTTTCTCATTAAAGTTTTTATAATTCTATACGTGGTTATATGGATACGGGGAACCTTGCCTCGTTTTAGATTTGATCAGTTGATGAGATACGGTTGGAAGATTTTTTTGCCCGTAGCTTTAGCTAACGTTATTGTTTCTGCTGGAGTATTACTCCAATTTTTATAATTTTTAATAAGAGTTGATCTATGATTGATTTTTTAAAACGTATTCTTCTAATTGATATTCTCAAGGGTTTGGCGTTGACTTTTCGCTATACGTATACTCGGGTATATACTGAACAATACCCCAAAGAGAAGGCGAGGTTGGCAGAAAGATATAAGGGCGCACCTCGTTTAAATAACGATCCTGAGACGGGTGAGACCCTCTGCATTGCCTGTGATTTATGTGCCGGGATTTGTCCAGAGGATTTGATTGTTGTGGGGTCGCAGCGTGATCCAGAATCGCGCAAAAAAGTTTTAACCCACTATACATTTGATACGTCTCGGTGCCTTTTTTGTGGTTTGTGTCAAGAAGTTTGTCCCACGAATGCTGTTGAATTAACCCAGGATTTCGAACTAGCTACTTACAGCCGGGAATCTATGGTCTGGGATCGTAATCGGTTAGAGAAGGGATGGGATCGAATTGAATTTGGAAAGGATTATCATAAGTAGAATCCGAAATAGCTAAAATTCTAGGCTATTAGTAGATTATTTTTGGAAGTTTTATGGACGTT
>CAZASS010000163.1:0-3407 GCA_964487835.1 uncultured Acidobacteriota bacterium
ACCTGACGAGCGTGCTCTCTGAGTTCCTCCCAATTGGGCACATCAGAAACCGCTTCATTGCGATCTGTTACTGTTTTTCCGAGAACATGCAATAAATTTTTTTGGAGTTGCTGATCTGACTAAGCCGTGTGAGTATGGGGACTAATTTTAATCATTGAGCCAATAGCTCCGCCAAATGCATAGTTTTCACTGGCACTTGATGTCTCCGCAATAAACCATCCAAATGCATCAAACAACTAACATCGGTAGCAATAAGATATTGAGCGCCAGATTGTTCGATTCTACGAATCTTATCCTCCCCAATAGCTGCTGAAACATCGGAAAATTTCACCGAAAATGTTCCCCCAAATCCACAACAGCGATCACAGTCCTTCATTTCCCTAAAATTAATACCCTCTACTGCACCAATTAACTGCCGAGGTGCACTGGAAATATTTAACTCCCGAAGTAAATGACATGAATCATGATAAGTCACAACTTCTGGGAAACAGGCGCCAACAGACGTAATTCCAAGTACAGATACTAAAAAGTCTGACAACTCAAAGGTTTTCTGAGAAATTTTCCGAGCCAACATTTCTTCTTTTGAGCCTTTAGTGAAAAGCTGAGGAAGAAATATTTTAATCATCGTACAACAGGATCCTGAAGGCACAACAATTGTTCCTGCATCCTTAAAAATTTCAAGCAATCCACTGGCCACTTGCCTAGCTTCTTGAACATATCCAGAATTAAAGGCAGGTTGGCCACAACAAGTTTGGCGTCTGTCAAATTCAACTTCCACCCCTAGTTTTTTTAAAACCTTTACCGTGCTATCTCCAACAACAGGAAACAGCTGATCCACTAGACAGGAAACAAATAAGGATACTTTCATGATGAAATTGGCTAGCTTGAACCCCAAAAGCCAAATGCTAACCATAGACAATGAGGAAGGAACAGTAAAGAGGAAGTGCCCCCTGTATATTGATTATTGACTTTTGCCTGTTTTCCCTTCTTGGTCTAGCCTTATAAACGTTGTAAAATTTCAGCAATTTATGAATCTTGTAAAAGGTAAAGCAAACAAAAAAATCTGCCTGTTAAATGGTGGTGGGGACTGCCCAGGCCTAAACGCAGTGATTCGGGCAGCCACTAAAACGGCCATATTAGATCATGGGTGGGAAATCTGGGGAAGTGAAGATAGTTTCGATGGCTTTATTCAACCCCAAAAAATGGTGCCCTTAACACTGGCTTCATCCCGAGTCATCCTCGCTAGAGGAGGAACCATACTGGGCACCACAAACCGTGGAAACCCTTTCAAATATCCTGATAAAAACAAGAATGGGCAATTAAAATCACAAGATTATTCTCAGCAGGTTATTAAGAGATTCAAAGAATTAGCATTAGATGCTCTCATTGTGGTGGGGGGGGATGGGACTTTGAGCATTGGCCATCATTTTTTCCAAGCAGGCTTGCCCATTATAGGAGTTCCCAAAACTATTGATAATGATCTGCTGGCTACCGAGGTCAGTTTCGGCTTTAACACGGCAGTACAAACAGCTACTGAAGCCATAGATAAAGTCCACACTACAGCTGCCAGTCACGACCGAGTCATGATAGTTGAAGTAATGGGCCGAAACGCTGGTTGGATCGCTCTCGAAGCGGGACTTTCAGGAGGAGTAGATATCATTCTTATTCCAGAAATTCCTTTTCATATCAAAAAAATTGGCGATAAATTAAAACAACGTACTAAAGCTGGCAGATTATCCAGCATTATAGTGGTAGCCGAAGGAGCAGCACCCTTAGGCGAAAACCCAGTGTACCTAAAACAAAAGAATACAGAAGCCCACCCAAGACTGGGGGGTATTGGTTTCGCAGTCAGCAATATGATTCAACAGCACTATCAAATCGATACTCGAGTAGTTGTTCTTGGGCATCTTCAACGAGGGGGAAGCCCCACGCCATTTGATCGTCTTCTGGGAACACGTTTCGGAATGGCAGCAGTAGAATTAGTCGCTCAAAACAGTTTCGGGCGCATGGTTTCTTTGCAATGTGGACGTGTTGAATCAGTTCCCATTAAAAAAGCAATTGCCCACCAACGCTTAGTTGATCCTAGTGGTGAACTAGTAAAAACTGCCAAAGCTATTGGCATTTCTTTTGGAGATTAAACAAAAAATATGCCCTCGCATTTCGTTAATGACAAACTTTAAGTGTGTTCAGCTCCAAATCACTCAGAAAGGTAATCATATTTTGCACAATTTGACTTATATAGTAGGAATAACCCTGTTGGCCCTATGGGGATGTTCGGGGACACCAACTCTCGAAATACAGGAAGCAGAATGGGCAAAACCGGAGGAACGCCAACTTGTAGATTTATCCGGAACACTAAAAACGGCAAATCAAAAGGATGTTTTTTTTACTGATCCTCCAGGCAACATCCTTGTGTTGAATTTTTGGGCAACTTGGTGTGCTCCTTGTCTAGTTGAAATGCCCTCTATGGCTTCCCTTTACAACCAACTTTCCTCCGATGGATTAACTATGGTTGCTCTCTCAAACGAAGACTCAGAAGTCATGCAGAAATTTCTTGAGAAAAAGTCGTATCCTTTTGATGTATGGTTGGACCCTGACAGTGTTTTTGTAGAAAGGTTTCAAGTACAGCAAATTCCCACTACACTCGTAATAGATAGCCAAGGACGTTTAATTACTCGACAGCTAGGAGCCCGTCAATGGGATTCTCCAGAAATGATTGAGCGGTTCCAACAACTGTTAAACGACCTACAATCATGAATAATCAGCCTTTCTTTCTCCGCTGTATTAATGAATCCTGCCAACAAGAATTCGAAATCACTCAAAAACTCTATCAATGTCCTACTTGTTCAGATCTTTTAGATATTGTCTATAATTTCCCTAAAATTGAAGAAACCCAAATCCGAGAAACTTTTCGCCAACGGAGGGGCTCCAGTAACCCACTAGATTTGAGTGGGGTGTGGCGCTACCGTGAATTTTTACCATTCGCCCAAAAAGATCTATCCAACGTCATCACTTTAGGAGAAGGTAACAGTCCTATTTTGGAAGCTCCAAACAGTGCTGATTATGTAGGCCTGAACCGTCTACGAGTGAAACATCTTGGCTGGAACCCTTCTGGTTCATTTAAAGACCACGGTATGACTGGGTGGCTCTCCCAAGCTAAATCTCTGGGTTCTCGAGTAGTGGCCTGCGCCTCTACTGGCAACACATCTTCTTCAATGGCCGCTTACTGTGCTCGAGCTGGAATTCGCGCCGTTGTCTTTATTCCTGAAGGGCAAATTGCCTACGGCAAGCTTGCGCAAACCCTAGACTACGGAGCCACAACCATTCAATTGGAGGGTGATTTTGATGTAGCAATGAGCCTAGTTCAGGAACTCTCCGAAGAAACAGACCTCTACTTGATGAACTCC
>CAZASS010000164.1:0-353 GCA_964487835.1 uncultured Acidobacteriota bacterium
AAGCTAGCAATAGAGAAACAACTGCATACACAAAAATAGAAAAGTCAGGAGTGCAAAAACGGGAGTGAATATGACTAAATAAACTTGGCAGTTGTCCCCTCTCACCCAAAGCATATGTAACTCGAGGACCCGCTAACATGGTACCCGCGTTAGTACCAGTAATGGAGATTAGTGCTCCCACCGCAATTAACATACCCCCCAAAGGACCTAGAAATCCTGCCGCAGCATCAGCCAAAGGCGTACTAGATCCACCAAGCCCAGGAAGAGTCCCTACTGTAACCAGTTGGGTTGTAACATAATAAAAAAAAGCGATAGTCAGTGTGGTTAAAAGAGCACGAGGAACATCTCGTCTT
>CAZASS010000164.1:363-2049 GCA_964487835.1 uncultured Acidobacteriota bacterium
AAAACCGGACCATTTCAGCTCGGAAAATCCCGTAAAAATTTCCCAGTTGATATGTGAAAAACCAAGTAAAATAAAGACTGTCAAAGGGATTAGCTTTCCTATTGTAAAAAAATTCACTACCCAAGAACCATATCTAATACCCCTAAAATTAATAATTGCTAGAGAAACGATTATTGTGGTTAAAACCGCTATTCTTCCAAGTTCATCATTCACTCCTGCCCAAAAATAGCCAAGATAAAGAACAAAAGCATTGGCAACCGCTGCCTGCGTCGAAACACGAGTCAACCAAATCATCCAAGCTACCTGAAAACCAGCGAAAGGGCCAAAGGCTTCCTTGGCATATAGATAAGGCCCACCTGCATCACGAAACCGGCCAGCCGCTTCTGCAAAACAGAGAATAATTAGCGCGTTGATAGCTGCTGCTGCAACCCAAACTAAAGGGCTAGCAGCATGCCCTACCAGAACCGCCACAGTAGCTGGGAGAACAAAAATTCCACTCCCTATAAGTTGATTAACACCCAAAGAAGTCAAGTCTCCTAACCTCAGTGCCCGTAATAAACTGGGACTAGATATATCTGACATATTTTTTCCTATGAATTCTATATTCCCAAACCAAAACTTAATTTTTGGGCATCAGCTCCAACATGCTTTCTCTTCTTGACTTGAATTCGGTTCCCACCTTCCACTTCGGATAGTGCTGTTGATTTGCAACCCTATACCCCACCCCAAATAACAACCGTAAATCTTCCACTAGACCTATTAAATTCCAGTTTGGATCAAATTCATCAGAAGGCTTGTGATAATAGTCCTTGATGTACTCTTCTCGTCTTTCCAGACCCCATCTTTTAGGTCTATTGATATAATTCACCCCTGGTTCACAATAAAGCGATGGAACCCCCACCTTCGCAAAACTAAAGTGGTCAGAACGATAAAAGTATCCTTTTTCTGGTTCAGGATCAGGTCGGACTACTCTTCCTACATCCGCCGCAATTTCTCCTAGCAAGTCCTCTAAAGTCGAATTACCCATCCCGACAACAGTAACGTCATGGGTTGGTCCCCAAATGTTCATGGCATCCATATTGAGTGCAGCTAGTGTTTTTTCCAGAGGGTAAATTGGATTCTCTGCATAATACCTAGAACCCAGCAAACCCTGTTCTTCAGCTGTAACAGCAAGAAACAGAAGGGATCTCCGTGGTGGAACCTCTAACTGAGCAAAGGCAGCGGCAATTTCGAGTAATCCCGCTGTACCTGTAGCATTGTCAATAGCACCATTGTAGATAGTATCTCCCTCCAAACTAGAATCTTCTCCTAGGTGGTCCCAATGGGCTACATACACTACATACTCATCCTTAACTAGGGGATCACTTCCTTCTAATTTAGCTACCACATTATTAGAGTTGATAGTACGAAATGAATTTTGGACTGACCAAAAAGCCTTTGCATCTACTTCAATCGGCTGAAAATCAGATCTAATTGCTGCTGCCTTTAAGTCCTTTAAGCTACGACCAGTCAGACCCAACAATTTCTCAGCAGCATCCCGTGTCAACCATCCTTCAACCGCACACCGGGATCTGCCCTGATCAGGAACTACCAAATCAAACTGCTCTCCACTCCAACTTCCCCTAACCACTTCCCAAGGATAACCAGCAGGTTCTGTTTCGTGAATAATAAAACACCAAGCTGCAC
>CAZASS010000164.1:2059-3354 GCA_964487835.1 uncultured Acidobacteriota bacterium
TCGTATTTATAAGTCCAACGCCCATAATAGGTCATTGCTTCTCCTCCAAAAATATTCCTGTCAAGCTTAGTAGGCTCTGAAGGATTGGCTACAGGGGGATCATTAACCAACATGATCAACGTCTTTCCTTTTAAATCTTCTCCCTTAAAATCATCCCATTTAAATTCTGGAGCCTGGACACCATAACCCACAAAAACCACTTCCGATTCCCGCAAAACAGATTCTTCTACTAAACGCCTACTCCAGCCCACAAAATCCTTTCCATATTCCAGTTTTAAACTTTGTCTCTTATTGGAAAAACGGAGTTGTGTCTCATGTTCGGCTGTAATACCTACTAAAGGAACCTTCTGAAAATATGACCCATCAGAATTACCTGGAACTAATCCCACACCTCTAAACTGAGTCTCCAAATATTTCATAGTCATCAATTCCCCATCTGAACCGGGAAGACGACCTTGAAAATCATCTGAGGACAACCTTTGAATATGGCCTGATACATGGTTAACTTGAATGCTTTTCAATCCCTCTTCTGGAGAGCTGAGTTGAGTAAAACTTCCGGTACAACCAGTTAAAAAAAAGCTTAAAAAACAAACAAAAGAGTAAATCCTCATAAACTCAAATTTTCTCCATTCCTCAGCTCCATTGATAAATCTTTAGCACAATATAAAACCATTTTCGCACTACAACAAAATTATAAAATGGACCACTATCCACGAAGTCCAAATAGAAACACCAATACATAGGCAACTTTCTTTTGATGATAGTACCGATGGGTATCACAAATGCCAACTAGAGTGTAATCGGCAATGGAATAAAATACTGTAAAAACTAGAGTGAAAAAACCAATTAGACCCGGATAAATATCCCAGGACATGTCACCGAAAAACTATATCGATATATATTCCAGCGATAGAATCCAAATTTTCTAAAATAAGCGGTGTCATAAATTCATTGTGGCAACAAAAGGAAGATTTCGATAATTTTCACGATAATCAAGTCCATAACCAATAAGAAATTCATCAGTTACAGTAAAGCCAACATAGTTCAGAGGAATGTTAACAAGACGTAAATCTGAACGATCAAGCAAACTACAAATTGCTATTGAAGCAGGCTTACGATCCCTCAGATTTGTGATCAAATAGTTCAAACTTAGACCAGTATCTACAATATCTTCAATTAACAAAACTTCCTTTCCCTCGATATCAATATCCAGGTCCTTAACAATCTTTACCTGAACCGTTTCTGAATTAGGAACATAACGGCTAACAGCAATAAAGTCGATTGAGACCGGTAAT
>CAZASS010000165.1:0-306 GCA_964487835.1 uncultured Acidobacteriota bacterium
AAGACACCACTTATTTCCTACATCGCCCCCCTTCAGCGACTGTCAATGTCATATCGGGCCAACCCGCTAGGTAGAATCCTACCACTCCAAATAGGTATAAGTCGACAAAAACATCGGCTGCAGAACACACATTCACTCCATGTTAACCTCAATTTTTCCAAATATTTGCTTAATAGCATCATTTGCAACTGACACAATTCTTCTAAACAAAAATCTCATTTTCTAATACTTGGATTATTTCAAGCCAACTCTTACGGAGATCTTTAGTCCCATCGGGGCTCTGAAGCAGCCTGTCGACCAGCAATG
>CAZASS010000165.1:351-3283 GCA_964487835.1 uncultured Acidobacteriota bacterium
ACAGTAAAGGCCTTCTATGACTTGGCCAGCTAGGTCTACTACCTGACATTTCATATTAATCCTCAGTCCCGCATAGGAATCGTGCACCACTGGCGTGGCCCAAGCCGCGTAAAATGGGGGCTTTTGCATCTTGTACAAAGGAGATGGGTGATTAAAATCCACGTCACTACCATACTCCACGATTTTGTTATAGCGCTCCACCGTCGCTTCCAAATTTTCGGGAGGCATCTTAGCTTTTTGATAAGTATTTTGGGCTAGTTTCTTAGCTAGTTCTGCCAATGTTTGAGCACTAAAAAAGTAAAGAGGGTCAGTAGCAGGTGGTTCTATATCCCATTCCTCTCGCTTAACAGCATCCGCATCAAAAATTGCCCACACGGGTCCTGCTCCATAGTCCGGTGGAACCGAACCTTCATTCATCGCCAACGCAGCATCGAGATAGTTTTGTGGGTCATATTCAATCCTTTTGGCATTACGCCAGTCCCCAGGAACGTAGGGATCCAAAAAGGAAAAATGACTTCCATAAGGCCAGTTTCCTGCCATTTCGTTGAAAAATCTATTGCCTACCTGATTTACCAAAATCACATCCTGCCAAGTTTTAACGCGTAGGCCCGTAGCTCGAACCAGGGGGAATATAGGGCTCTCAGGTGTCCAAGCAACGTACACATACTGAGATCCGATCAGATTGCGTTTCCTGAGAAAACCATTTCTTTCAAATGTTTGATTAGCTGTGCCCCACAAAGAGGCTCCTATTGCCATCCCAGCCATTTCTCCGCTAGCATCCTGAGCAGAGTAAGGCTCACCGGCAAGCTGAAACTCCTCAGTCAGCCGAGGGTCAAACATCCTGCGGAAATTGACATTCCCTGTACTCCCCCCCGTGGCAATGATAACGGCTCTAGTAGCTTTGACAGTTACTCTTTCTGCCTGCATTTCAATATTCCCTTGGGAGCTGAAACTCTTAAGAGGAATAGAGGTTTGTGGCAGTATCGTAGGACTGTAGCTGGCTTGTATGCCCAAAATTCTTCCCGAATTAGAGGTTTCGCGGAAAATGACATCCATGTGATAGTTAAGCAAAAACTTAACACCCTTTTTCCTGGCACTGGCCTCTAATGGCCTAATCAAACTTGTTCCGCCTGCTCCTCTAGGACTCTCGAGACTAACTCCCTTATCCCAAACGAGATGATTTTCCCTTGGTGCTGAAACGCCAATTGCATGGCCTCCCAACACATCTGGAATTGCATCTACAAACTCAACACCATTATTTGCTAAGAAATCGTAGGTTGCAGCTTCATTGTCAGCAAGAGCTCGCTGAACACCACGGTCATTGTATCGATATTCCGGCATACCATTGGCCTCTACTACCGACCAATCGGTTAAATCCTGAAAGAGAATTTCAGGGGAATCCTCAATCCCATATTTTTTTTGAGCACTAGTTCCACCACCCAAAGCAACGTGCCCCCCACTCAATATTCCATGTCCACCGATGTCATAATTCGCATCTACTACTATTACCGAAACACCTTGATCGGCTGCTCTAATTGCGGCAGGCAATCCTGTCGCCCCGGAACCAATCACTACTACCTCCGCCTCAAGATCCCATTCTTTGGGAAGAGTCTCAGACATGCTCTTCGGGTTGTTGGCTTCAAGAAACGGTCCAGCGCCTACGCCAGCCATTGCCACCCCACCAAGACCGGCCTCTCGAGTAAAATCTCGACGATTAATTTTTTTTCCATCACCTTCGATAAAGCTCATATCCCTTCCTCTCTGCTTTAGACTTTACCAATTACGTCGTCGTCACAACAGAATGTTTATTATTCTGCATGGCTCTTCTTAATCCCTCCTTACTCACTCCGTAACAGTATAGATGAACAACCAACTACGTGTTGTCTGATTGTCTTTGAACAGAGAAAGATTTAGTATTTGAAAAGTCCGTACACTTTGGAAGGATACCGATATGAGGCAATCTCGTTTTACTAGTTGCTTAGCCATACTAGTTGCCATCGCAGTTATTTCACCAATCGGTCCCACTTCACTTGCTCAATCCTCCAAAATTCAGGCTCAAATCAAATTTGAAGCTGCAAACTTGGCGATTGAAGAAAAACAATTTGATGAAGCCCTAACTCTACTAGAAGAAGCTATGCAGTTGGTAGATTCAAACGCTAAGTTCTTTTACGCCGCTGCTCAATGTTCTTTCGAAATTAAAAACTACTCCAAGGCTCAAACATATATCCTCCAAGCCTTAGAAATCTATAGCGAGCAAGACCTTCCCGCAGCATACCAAAAAGCCTTACAGCTCGCTGCGAGTATCGAACGACATAAAGGCAGGCAGAAAAAAGTTGAGCCCCTGCAAGCCGTAGCAGGTGGCAACGGGAGAAAATTGACAACCACACTTTGTGTTGCCTGTCACACACTTGGCCGAGTGGTCTCTGCCAGGAGAACTGCAGAAGGTTGGCAAAATACCATTAACAATCACAATCTCCCCAAGGGACAAATTTCAGAAAGCGAAATAAAGATTATTGTCAGTTATCTGGCCGTTCAGTTTGGGGCAGAACCTAAAACACAGGACACTCAGACCAATTCGCAGGGAAGTTGGCAATTCTCTTTTCAAGGATCAGTCCAACAGCTTTATTTCCCCTTTGACACCAAATACGAATGTGAAGAAGCAAGAAGTCAAGGTCTGCAAAACGCGCAAGATACACTGTCCAAACACCAAAACGGAACTGGGAACGAACAGACTAAAAACCGTATCATTCAATTACAGCGGGCTCTAAACACAACAAGTCCATGCCATCCCGCACAGCCTTAGTTTTGCTCCGCGGAATATCACTCTTTGGCAATTGATTAAATTTCTATTGCCATCCAGAACGAACCCAACTGCACCCCCCTACAGATCAAAAGAGGGGGGTGTTGTCTATATAGTATCCATTCACAATCG
>CAZASS010000166.1:0-3146 GCA_964487835.1 uncultured Acidobacteriota bacterium
TGAACCGTATGGATTTTTAGGAGCAGTTGCCAACCATGCGTTTATTGCTTCACGCCATATGCATAACTACGGAACCACTTATGAACAACTGGCAGCGGTAGCAGTATCAACTCGGGCTCACGCTGTCCTAAACCCCACCGCCACCATGCAAAAACCTATAACTATAGAAGACCATTTGGCTTCTAGATGGATTGCCGAACCTCTTCGATTATTTGACTGTTCACTGGTCTCTGATGGAGGGGGAGCATATTTAGTCACCTCAGCTGAACGGGCTAAGGATTTCAAAAAACCTCCAATTTATATTCTTGGAATGGGACAACACCACCCACATGCCAGCCTAGCTCAAGCCGACGAATTAACCACTTTAGGTGGTGCTCGTTCTTCTAAACGAGCCTATTCTATGGCTCAACTAAACCCTCAAGATATCGACTTTGCTGAAATTTACGACTGTTTCTCAATAACTACTCTGGTAACACTGGAAGACTATGGGTTTTGTAGTAAGGGAGAAGGAGGGGCATTTGTAGAAGGTGGACGCATCGGCCCTGGGGGAGAATTTCCAGTTAACACCCACGGAGGTTTATTATCTCATGGCCACGTAGAAGGAATGCTTCATGTAACTGAAGCTGTAAAACAACTGAGATGTGAAGTGGAATCAGAACGCCAAGTGGCCAATGCAGAACTAGGAGTTGTAAGTGGACACGGAGGTGTTGGCTGCATGCATAGCACCCTAATTGTAGGTACTTCACCCCACTAGTTCGGTCCACAAATAATTTCAAATTCTCGTTAAAGCTTAACAGGGAGAAAAAAATGTCTGTAGAAACTTATACCAAGCCAACACCTCAAATGGAACCTGAAGCTATGCCTTTCTGGGAATATCTCCGACAACATGAGATGCATATACAAAATTGTCATTCCTGTAAAAAATGGTTCTTTCCTCCCAGCACTCATTGTCCGAATTGCCTAACTGAAGAAGTTCCCTGGAAACCGGTCTCTGGTACCGGAAAAGTCTGGGCCTGGGTAACCATGCATCAATCTTACCGACCAGCTTACAAGGAAGAAGTCCCTTACAATTTATCTATTATCGAATTAGACGAAGGAGCCAAAGTGTGGGCTAACGTCGTAGAATGCCAGCCCGAAAATGTCCAAATTGGCATGAATGTTCGGGTACGCTATGATGACGTAACCGACGATTTAACTCTGGCACGTTTTGTACCTGCTTAATCAATAATTAGACACAAACAACCCCAAAGGTCTAACACCCTTCAACATCTTGTAACTGGTTCTGAAGGTATGTTATTTTCAGCCTAATATAAGGAGAAAAATGGATAATATGGAAAATATATTCATGGATCCTACCGGAGCAACAGAAGATGCAACCAATCATGTTGCCGTCCGGCCAGAAACCCTAGATGGTGTTACAGTCGGCCTCCTGTGGAATAGAAAGTACAATGGAGACAAACTACTCAAATCTATAGGCGATCTTCTGAAACGTGAGCTCCCAATCAAAGAAGTGCTTTTCCAATTAGCAGCCGAATCTGGAAAACCTACACCGGCCACAATATTGGATGAAGTGGCTAACCAATGTGATGTGGTAGTAGCCGGTACTGGCGATTGAGGATCTTGTAGTGCGTGCTGTATGCACGACGGAACACAAATGGAAAAAAGAGGCATTCCCACTGCAGTTATCTGCACCGAAGCCTTTACCACAGTAGCTGAATCAATGGCTGAGGTGCAGGGTTTACCAAACTACGACTATGCCGTAATTCCCCATCCTCTAGCCAGCTTGACAGATACTGAGGTAGAAGAACGAGCTCGATTTATTTTACCCAAAATAATATCTCTTCTTACCTCTCAAAGTTCTCCTAAAGAAGATTAAGGATCAAATGTGAGTTGCTTGTTCAAAAACAATCGGTTACTAAATTGTAAGGTTCTCGTAGTCTAAAGGAGTCAGAAAGATGGCAACAGGAGAAGACGTTCGAGCTGCAATCGATTACTGCTACAAAAAAGGATGGGCCTCTGACGGTCTCCCAGTCGTTCCTCCCACTCCAGAACATGTTCAAGAGTTTTTGGATTACGTAGAACGGGATCCTGGTGAAATAGTAGTGACTATGGAACCTATCCACCGAAAGTGTAGTGTAGAAAAAGCAGCTATTAACGCCGTTATGGCCGGCTGTCTCCCTGAGTACTTCCCTACTATTTTATCTGCTCTAGAAGCAATGGAAGATGATCGTTATAATTTTCATGGCAGCACAGCTAGTACGGGTAGCTGTGCCCCACTCCTCATAATTAATGGACCCATTTGCCAACGATTAGGTGTTAACAGTGGCATAAATGTATTCGGTCCTGGATTCCGCCCTAATGCCACCATCGGCCGCACCATCCGCCTCATACAACTAAACGTGTTTGGCATGTATCCTGGAACCTTTGACCAGTCCACCCAAGGTTTTCCAGGCAAATACACTCTTTGCATTGGGGAAAATGAAGAGGAAAGTCCTTGGGAGCCCCTTCACGCAGAAAAAGGCCTGCCCCCCGAAAGCGATGCAGTAACTGTATGGGGTGCCCGCAGTGCTGTACAGGTCCAACAACGTCGAGCTGAAAATCCAGAAGGAGTTCTTTTCACAATAATCGACACCATGTGTCAAATCAGTTCAGTTCAGAATAACCGTCAGACAGCCGTCATCATGGGACCTGAACATGCCAATTTGATCGCAAGACACGGCTGGTCAAAAGCTGATACTAAGAAATTTTTATTCGAAAATTCCTGTCGGCCAATTCATAGCTTTGAACAACTTCCCACAATCAACCCTGGAAAAGTTAATAACCCTAAAGATATAGAGGGTTTCGTACAACTAGGTCAAACTCCAGAAGATATACTACTAGTAGTGGCAGGCGGCAGCAACGCAGGAGTCTCCACTGTTCTTCATCCTTGGGGCTGGAGAATGTCTTCGATAGCCGGTGCCCACCCCCCAGCAGGCGTAGCCTCTATGGACTACGTAACAAAAGAAATTCCAAAACCAAAAATAGACTAGTCTCCCTAAAAACACGATAGCGATATCAAATATTTCAAGGACAATGTCCAGCCTTGCAACCTCTCTCTTGAATATTTGGAAGATCCTCTATTCGTTGTGGAATGAAACCATTTCTAT
>CAZASS010000167.1:0-2637 GCA_964487835.1 uncultured Acidobacteriota bacterium
AAAAATCTAAGAGTTGGGCGAGAAGGTTAGCAAAACCCGCGCAGAAGTTGTTTCGTGCAGACCCCATGCCTCATTTGGAAGTACCTCCGAATTAGCGATTTTTGATGGCTTTGGTGAATAGAGCATTCGATACTGGCGAAATACAGTATTTTCTTTTTTCCAATACATGAGTCTTCAGAAGTCCAGTCCGCGTTAAGTAGTCCGGCCAGTGTATTATTTTTTTAAAGAATCTATGTCACGACTTGTCTCGAGAAGATCTTCGTTGTTGGGCCGGATGGCCCTTCTTGGCCCTGGAATTGTCTACGTTCTGCAAGTTCAAGGAACGGGAGACATTATTTCCAATGCTGCGACGGGTGCTAGCTACGGGTATACCCTCATATGGGCTCTGGCAGTAACTCTTGTTTTCCGATTTGTATGGGTCAATACCTCTGCCAAATATGTATTAGTGACCGAAGAAAGCCTTCTTACCGGTTATGCCCGTTTGGGCAACTGGATGGTATGGATTGTTTTAATTTCTATTATTGTTCTTAGACATTTTTACAGTTCTTATCAGATTCTGATGATGGGTAGTGCGGCCGACTTACTATTTCACCTGCCCACGGAGTGGAGTGTGTCTATTTGGTCACTGCTTTTTACTTTTTTGGGATTTGCTCTGATGTTTTGGGGTGGCTATCGAACAATTGAAATTTTTTGCAAGATACTGATTGCACTTATGGGGAGTTCCTTGATTTTGGTAGCTGTAATCTCCCGTCCCGATATCACACAAATTGCTAAGGGGATGTTTGTTCCAACAATTCCAGATTCACAAGGTGTGTACGGAGTATTTTTTTTATTAATGGCCTTAGTCGGGACTGAAGCGGGCTCAATGGGTAATCTAACCTATTCTTACTATTTGAGGGAAAAGGGATGGAGTGATATTTCCTATCTAAAACAGCAACGCTTTGACTTAGGATTCAGTATTGTTTGTCTGTTTGTTATGGGAGTTTTGCTGCAAACAGCAGCAGCAGCAGTAGTCCATCCTATGGGAGTAGAGATAGAAGATGCAGACGATTTAGTCCGAATTTTTTCAGAAACTTTAGGAACAACTGGATGGATTGTTTTTGCTCTAGGATTGTGGGGAGCAACTTTTTCCACTTTTGTCGGGGCCAACATAGGTTTTGTGTTGATCTTTACAGATATTTGTCGGAAGTTTGTTCCAGGTTTAAAAAGGTCTCCGGAGAGCAAAAATAAAAATAATCAACCCACCAATAAAGATCCGGTTTACCAATGGGCAATTTCCTTTTGTGCTCTTTCTCCTCTTTACATCATTTTTACCAATATGAGTCCCATTTGGCTGGTATTAATCATTAATGCACTTGTCGTAATTCTCATTCCAGTCCTAGCGGTTCCTCTATTGCTTATTACTAATAGTGGCCATTTAATGGGTAAACATAAAAATGGATGGATCAGCAACACAATATTAGTCATTCTTATTTTGGTTGCAATGCATTTTACCTACACAAACGGTATTGATCTGCTCAGTAGTCTAGCGAGAGGATTTTAAAAACAGGTTGGATCGGGATATTGGTTCTGGGCAGATTGATATGTCTAGTGAACCTTTTGGGCCTAAACTGCGCCTAAATAAATGTATGTTCAAAGGGATTTGTCATGTGTATTTCAATTCTCTTCGTCTTTGGTATAGAGAGCACAACAATTTCCCCTTTGAGGTGATATATGAAAATGGCGGAAATACTTATTTTTTTGGGGTTATTGTTGCTCGCAAGTACTTATTTCTTGTGGCATCTAGCTAACCAATAGGGAGATTATTATGGATGATTATGCTCAACCTACAATCTTGGCTGTTCTGTTTCATATCATTCTTCTTTTCGTAGTGTCTTTTTAGGATGCCAACGAAAGATGAGATATTCTAATCAAGCTGTGCTAGAGCTTTTTGGGCACTAAGATCAGCTTCAACATCGTATTGGGCATCAATTATTACGCCCTCTTCGTCAATTACAAAGTGGCTACGTAAAATT
This sequence comes from uncultured Acidobacteriota bacterium, assembly GCA_964487835.1. Lineage (GTDB taxonomy): Bacteria > Acidobacteriota > UBA6911 > RPQK01 > JADFOI01 > JAUXKG01. The sequence continues at coordinate 2,016 of CAZASS010000167.1, forward strand.
CCCATTTTTGTTTCCCCATCCCTTGTTTTTTCGACCCAGACGCCAAATTGTTCGGCTACTACGTGTTCTGTATCGACCAGAAGTTGGAAGGGCAGTTCATATTTGCTTCGGAATTTTTGATGAGATTCAGCTCCATCCGGACTCACACCGAGTACCACTGCGTTTTTTTCTTGAACTTCTACGTAGTTATCGCGAAAGGCACAAGCCTGAGTTGTACACCCCTGTGTGTCATCTTTAGTGTAGAAGTAAATGATTACTTTTTGTCCATTAAAGTCACCGAGACGAACCATTTCATTTTGGTCGTTTAATGCTTCGAAGTTGGGAGCTTGATCACCCTGGTTAAGTTTTTTAATTGAGAGCACTTCAGTATTTGCGGCGCTTTGGGGTGCTGAGCTACAAGCAAAAAGAAGGCTAAGAGAAATAATTCCGACTATCCCAGTATACATCTTCATTATCATATCTATATTTTCCTCTCCTTATGAGTCACTGTGTAAAAGTAATGTTGTTAGCGTGTGTGCAGTATATATCTCCAGCAAATGTAAACACTAATCCTAAGATTAATCAGCCGATTTCTCAAGGGAATTAGCTGGTACAGGTAAATTAGCATTTTGATTAACGATTT
>CAZASS010000167.1:2647-3055 GCA_964487835.1 uncultured Acidobacteriota bacterium
GGAATTAGCTGGTTTTGATTTTTGAAATTTTATGTTGATATTTTGGAATGTCAGAGATAAAATTTAGTCTAGGCTAAATTTTATAAAAGGAAGCTTTCTTTAGCTTAGCTAGAAGCTTTCCCAGTAATCAATTCGTCTATTTTTGCAGAAGTTCCGTCTGTGTACTTAGCAGATAAGCGGTTTGATGTATTTCATATTATTGAAGTTATTAGGAAGGAACGTGCGAGTGTATCGGTCTGATTTAAAGTATTTTAGAGCTATTCCAATAGTGATAATTCTTTCACTGTTGCATGGAGTAGTGTGGGCACAGCCAGATGCAATTGTTCAGGGACAGGTCACTTTTGAAGTCAATGAGGAACCGGTCTATCGAGCGCAGGTGATGCTCGTTCAGCTGGGGCGTATTGTTGA
>CAZASS010000168.1:0-3023 GCA_964487835.1 uncultured Acidobacteriota bacterium
TTTTTTGTCCTGGATGAATCAATCTGAAAAATGAAATCCAGCGACATGGACTAGTCCTTTTACCAATAGTTCTAAAGCTGTGCTCCTTGAACGAATTAAGGGCAAAACACGAAAGTCACTTATCAACTCTATGTGAGTTGCTAAAAGTCCCACAGCTGGATCACATCCTGCTATAACTAAAATTTGATTGGGATTACATGGACGATTCAAACGGATTCGATCATTCTCGTAAAATCCATGGTGACAGAGTGTGTTCGAAGGAGTCCACTCAGTTGGAAATAAGAGAACTTTTCCTCCTATCCTCGATTGCCAAAATCGACTAGTCGGGTGATTGGGCTCCCAAGCCCATTTGGCATCTTCGAGACCCATTTCCGCTAAACTAAAAAGTTCTTCTACAGAACATTCAAGCACCCGAGCCAACGATAGAGCAGCTGCAGTTGAAGGAACTACTCGACTTGTCTCAATAGCACTGATCTCTGTTCTGGATAATCCAGAGCGCTCGGCTAATTCCCGTTGTGACCATCCTAGACGGTGTCGACAACGAACAAGTTCGCTTATAATCATAATTGATATTATAATATCATTAATTGACATTATAATATCAATTATTCTGTAGACCTTGACACCTGAACCTGCTTTAGTAGTATAGCCTGCACCGGGAAACAACTAAGGAGCCTACTTATTAAACGACGACGTCGATACTACAAAAAGAAAAAGAAAAACAAGGGTAATACTCAAACAACTACTAGGGAGCCCCGAGCAGCTAAACCTGATGCTATTGAAGTCAATGGAATTGTCTCGGAAGCATTACCCAACACCCAATTCAAGGTTGAACTTGAGAACGGTCATGTTGTTTTGGCCCACATCTCAGGCAAAATGCGCCGCCACTATATTCGTATCTTGCGGGGAGACAAAGTCACAGTAGAACTCTCTCCTTACGATTTAACTAGAGGCCGTCTGGTCTATCGTTTCAAATAAAAACTATTTCTGAATAGAAATAATAGTGCGCCGGTGCAACCCTTCACCAATGGTTATTTCACCCTGCTGAACCTTCACTTCAAACAATAATTTTCTCCCATCTACCTCTAACACCTTGGAACTCACTGTAATCTCTGAACCTAGCTTTGATGGGGCTTTGTGCCTGATATTAACTTCAAACCCGACCGTGACAAAACCAGATGGCAACAGTGGTTGTACTAAAGAGGCTGACACATTCTCCATAAGAGCAATCATCTTGGGAGTGCTCAAAATAGCACTCTTTGTGTGAGAAACAGTATGTTTTTCTTCCACTACTACAGCACGCTGGCCAGACATTCCTACTTCTATATTTTTAAAGTCATCCATACTCCAAATATTACCAGAAACCTTTCTTGCCTTCTTTACCAGTTTGCAAAATATTCCGCTACCGACGGTAAATCAACAAAATCAAATCAACTATCTCAAAATCAAGACCAACGATCATAATTGCCTTTATCTGACTGAAGATTTAGGATACAAACTCTATCGATTATCTACTTAGGATCTAGAAATGGAACAAAACGAATCTTATACAGTGCCAGTCTATACTCACACACAACCAATCCGTTACGATTGGACTAGTGAAGAAATTGATCTAATCTACAATCTTCCTCTACCTGATCTACTCTACCAAGCCCAACAGATCCATCGACAATATCATGATCCTCAAAAAGTACAGTTGTGTACTCTCTTAAGTATAAAAACAGGTGGTTGCCCGGAAGACTGTGCTTATTGCCCCCAAAGTGCCCACTACGACACAGAAGTTGTTTCTGAAAAAATTTTGAATGTGGAAAAGGTCTTAGAAGCTGCTCGAAAAGCTCGCGCTAATGGATCTACTCGATTTTGTATGGGAGCTGCCTGGAGAGAAATTACTGATGGAGAACATTTCAAACAAGTACTTACTATGGTCCAAGGAGTTAATGCCCTCGGCATGGAAGTCTGCTGCACTTTAGGAATGCACAATCAGGAAAAGGCCAACCAGCTAGCTGAAGCTGGCCTTAAAGCCTATAACCACACTTTAGATCCCGGTCCCGAGTACTACGAGAAAATCATCACTACACGCACTTACGAAGATCGCTTGCAAACTCTTAAATGTGTTCGCGAAGCTGGCATCACAGTTTGCTGTGGTGGCATTGTAGGAATGGGAGAACAGCTATCCGATCGTATATCTCTATTACAAGTTCTTGCTAATCTAGAACCACACCCAGAAAGCGTACCTATTAATGCCTTGGTTAGCGTTGAGGGAACACCCTTAGAAAACCAACATCCAATAGACCCTATTGATATGACACGCATGATTGCTACCGCTCGTATTACCATGCCTTCTAGTCGCGTTCGACTAAGCGCCGGAAGGACTGAAATGTCCGTCGAAACCCAAGCCCTTTGCTTTCTTGCTGGCGCCAACTCTCTTTTCACTGGAGAAACACTTCTAACTACACCTAATCCAGATCGAGATCACGATCAGATTTTGCTAAATAAATTGGGTCTGTCACCCCTAGATCCACAATGAAATCAATCCACCAAGAAATTGAACTTCGTTTGGAAAAAACCCACGCCCAAGGACTCCACCGATCCCTAAATCCACCTCAAGGTGTTGATTTCTGTTCTAACGACTATCTTGGACTATCCACAGACCCTCACTTTCGAACTGCTTTATTAAATAAGCTAAATACCAAAAACCACTTTCACCTCTCCTCCCCCTCCTCTAGGCTTTTACGAGGTCATACACTGTGGCACCAAGACATAGAAAGACAGTTATCTTCCTTTAAAGGAACTGAATCTAGTCTCCTTTTTCCTACTGGATATCAAGCAAATCTTGGACTTCTAACCACTCTTTTAAAACCTCAAGATCGTGTCTTGTCTGACGCACAAAATCACGCTAGCATTATTGATGGTTTACGCCTAAGTGGTTGTCAAAAAATAATTTTCTCTCATCTAGACATAAAAAATATCGTACAGATCTTATCGACACCGTACAAAGAAGGAAGAACCTTTCTGATCACAGA
>CAZASS010000169.1:0-1590 GCA_964487835.1 uncultured Acidobacteriota bacterium
AGAAGCGAAAGTAGTCATACCGCATCCAGACCAAAAAGTTAATTCCACACGATGAATGTTTTTTAATTTTTCATAATGATCCTTCATCAACACATCATGAAAAATTGAACGAAAATTGGCTCCACCATCAATACCACCTTGACCAGTCTCACGGCTAAGCCGATTGACGTCTTTACCCGAGAAAACCTTGTCGATTTCATCCAGTGCTCTATCATTGACCATAAAGCCTACAAAAACATCCCTCAATAAAACTGGATTGTGAGGAGCAATTCGGTCTAGTAATTCCTTAGTAAATTGTTTGCCATCCAACGCCTTTATGTTGGGCAGCCCATATCCACCATTCCCTCCAGTGGCATACTGATATCGATCTCCAAAAGGAAAGACAATATAAATCCATTGTCCTGGCCTAGCTTTACTAACCGCATCTGCTAGCACACCTGGTAAAGATTGAACCTGATCAACGGGACTTCCCTTCAAGGGCCGAAAAATCATGTCATCATCGTTCAGTATCTTTTTTAAAATATGGGAATTGCCACCGGCCCAATCATACGGGTGCTCATGTACTAGTATGAAACCAGGAAGCACCATCTTCCCTTGCAGATCTATGCTTTTAGTATTTGATTCAACCAGAGAACGAATCTGGCTATCGCTTCCTATTGCCACAATTTTGCCATCCCGAATAGCCATGGCCTGAGCAATAGTTCCTAGATCAGTAGTGAAATCATTATTATCCACAGTGACAATTTCCCCGTTTAAGATGACCATGTCAGGGGCACTCTGTTTTTGAGCTAATGAACTCCCAGATAGAATCAGACTTAACATAATCACCAAACAAAAAGTTTTTTGATTAAACATTTTCATCCTCCTGACTAGAACAAATTTGAAAATAGAATTTGGGGAAAACTTGTACAATGTAACTCAGATTATACTGGAGTTTTCACGGAGGAAACAGGTATTTTGAAAGTTACAATAGAGTTTCGCTAATTTCAATTTATAGTTAGCTAATCTACTTCTCACCTGGGAGTCAGAAATGTTTTATTTTATTTTTTCAACAATTCTAATTTTATTTTCGACTTCTAGCTGTCAGGGTCCCACCACCTATGATCTTGTTATACAGGGAGGAAATCTTGTAGATGGTACCGGTGGTCCCTCACGAAGAGCAGATGTAGCTATTCAGGACGATACTATTTCCACTGTAGGCAACTTGGGTGATTTTCGAGCAATTCGTACAATAGAGGCTGAAGGCCTAGTAATTTCTCCCGGCTTTATTGACATGCACAGCCATTCAGACTTTACACTTCTGGTGGATGGACGAGCTATTTCGAAAGTCACACAGGGCATAACTACAGAACTTCTAGGAGAGGCCACCTCAGCTGCTCCTGTGGAAGGCCCTCTAATAACTGAACAAAAAAATGAACTTTCCAGCCTTGGACTCTCTCTAGATTGGGCCAGTCTAGACCAATATTTTCAACGACTAGAAAAAAGTGGAATGAGTGTAAATATTGCTTCCACTGTAGGATCAGGTCAAATACGGGCTTGTGTAATAGGCTATGAGGACCGTCCTGCCACAATAGAAGAAATGCTTCAAAT
>CAZASS010000169.1:1600-3003 GCA_964487835.1 uncultured Acidobacteriota bacterium
GTGATGGAGCAGTGGGTCTCTCTAGTGGTCTTATCTATTCTCCCAACCGTTATGCCTCAACCGAAGAACTAATTGGTCTAGCAAAGGTAGCTGCTAAATATGGTGGACTCTATCTATCTCACATTCGTGGCGAAGATGATCGTTTACTCATTGCCCTAAGAGAGGCTATTCAAATCGGACGTGAGGCTAAGCTACCTGTAGAAATACTTCATTTTAAACGTTCTTCTTTTAAGCTTAGCCAAGAACCTTCTCCCTCCATTCAAGAGGCTATTACCTTAATAGAAAAAGCCCAAAAAGAGGGGCTGCAAGTTCACGCTAACCTCTATCCTTACTCAGCTAGTCAGACTGGTCTTGGCGTCCGTATTCCAAATTGGGTTCATGAAGGAGGTCGTGAAAAATTACTACAAAGACTCCGTACTCCCCAGATCCGCCAACAGATCCGTCAAGAAATAACGGATCTGTTTTCAAAAAAAATAGCAGGAGCCACTCCTGAGACCATTCTCTTCGGTGCCACCCCTTATCCACTACACCACTCATTCCAAGGAATGTACATCTCTCAAATTGCTAACAAAATGGGAATGGATCCCGCTGAAACCCTCATCGAATTAGTGGACAAGGGAGAAGGAACTACTCGGGCCATTTACTTTGGAATACGGGAACAGGATATGCTCCATGTACTAAGTCTTCCTTGGACATCTATAGGAAGTGATGGAAGAGCAATTGCACCAGAGGGTCCCCTATCCAACTCACATCCGCACCCACGCTGGTATGGTAGCTTTCCGCGTATTTTAGGACGCTACGTTCGAGAACAACAAATCCTCACGCTTGAAGAAGCAATTAGAAAAATGACCAGTCTACCTGCCTCTCGACTTGGTCTTACTGACCGAGGATTGATTGAGACTGGCAAAAAAGCGGATTTGGCCATTTTCGACCCAAAAACAATTATCGATCTAGCTACATTTGAAAACCCTCACCAACTATCTCAGGGAGTAGAATATCTTGTAGTAAATGGCCGGTTGGTACTAGACCAAGGACAACATACTGGAAACTACCCTGGACGCGTCCTTCGCAATCCGTTTGCAACTGGAGAACTATCTAAATGATCTACCGAAATATTACAACACTAGTTTCATTCCTATTATCCTTGACTCTAACCAGTACATCGACTGCAGGCAGTCAACTAAATCACGATAGCTATTCACTGGATGAGTGGATGAGTGTGGGAAGCGTTCAATCTTTCTCGTGGTCACCAAATGGTATTTATTTCTACTTCACGAGACAATCTGACACCAGTGGTACCATTGAAATTTTCCGTGTCGAAAGTGACGGGGGTCTCCCAAGTCAACTCAGCACTAATTCAAAAGGGAAACGTCCTGAACCCAAACAGGATGTCACCATTTCCC
>CAZASS010000170.1:0-325 GCA_964487835.1 uncultured Acidobacteriota bacterium
TATTATTTACTCTTTTTTAATCGCCGTCTTAATTTGGATTAGCTGGCGAAAACTGTAGTCTGCTTTTTGTATAAATCATTATCTGACAGGTATGTCTTGGTTGTTTTGCAAAAACCATTTGTGATCTGGACTAAATAAATATGGAGCCATGGGTAATAGCTACAAGTCTGATTTTTGCCTACTTGATCTTCACCTTAATTTTAGGATTGATAGCCAATCGAAAGCTGGAGATAGACATGGAGGATTTTCTTCTCTACGGTCGCCAGGCTGGGTTTGTTGTTCTATATTTGACACTAGTATCGACTTACTTTTCCGCTTTTGCTAT
>CAZASS010000170.1:335-2939 GCA_964487835.1 uncultured Acidobacteriota bacterium
GATTTTTTTACACCCATGGTGTGGGTTTCTGGGCAGCCGGCACGTGGACTGCAACGACCGGTATTACCACATATGTTTTAGGTAGCCGAGTTTGGGCACTAGGGAAACGTTTTGGATATATCACGCCGGCAGATATGCTAGCTGATTTTTACGAAAGCGAAATTGTTCGAGTTGTCGTTGCCTTGGTATCAGTGCTTTTTACCATTCTCTATATTCAGGTCCAAGCATTGGGTCTGGGCTATATTCTCTCGATTGCTTCAGGGGGCCATATTCCATTTCAACTAGGAACAGCTATCCTGCTGACGGTAGCAGTACTGTATCTGATTATTGGTGGATTAAGAGCTGTCTATTGGACCGATGTGCTGCAGGGAGTTTGGATGTATATAACCATCTGGATAGGAGCTCTACTACTTACTTACAAGCTATTTGGTGGTCCATTACAGCTATGGCGTCAGGTTGCTGCAGAACGCCCAGATTTACTACCGCTTCCCGGTCCACAAGGATTTTTTACTCCAGGAATGTGGTTTGGTATGACAATTGTGCTTTCTATGGGCGTGGTTATTCAACCACAGATGATGATTCGATACTATACAGCTGCTTCAGCCCGTACCATCAAGTGGTTGGGAGCAACTATTCCCATTTATTTCATGACGCTATACATACCTGCTGCTCTAATCGGACTAGGAGGGGCTCTGACAATACCAGAGATGGAAACTCCTGATCGCATCTTTCCAGTCCTATTGTTTCAGTACACGTCACCCTGGTTTACAGGTATTGTGTTAGCAGGAGCTGTTAGTGCTGCCATGTCAACATTAGACTCCATCCTGCACGCTAACATGACAGTACTCACAAGAGATATTTACCAACGCTATATTCGGCCACAAGCCAGTCAAGCTCATTATGTATGGGTTGGTCGAACCATTGCCTTGGGACTGGTTGTTGTGGCTTATCTGCTTTCCATCTACACTTTTGATTTTCTGGTATTACTAGTAGCCCTTTCAGGTGCTGGAGCACTCCAACTAATGCCAGCTGTATGTGGAGTTTGTTTTCCTACTCGCTTCACTCTAACTAAAACGGGAGTACTGTCAGGAATAGGTGTGGGTTTATCGGTTCTGTATTTAACCGCTATTGAAGGAAGTAACCCCTATTTTGATCCTCATCCATTAACACTGCATGGTGGAATATGGGCCTTGGGAGCCAATCTAATAGTAACTTTGATAGTTTCAAAATTTAGCCGGCCACCTCATCCTGAAACTCTTGAACGTATTCATGGAACTCTGGAGAAATTTGTCTATGGACAAGGAGAAAAGGCTCTTAATTAATTGTTGCGATACTACAAACATACAGGAGATATATTTTGATCAACAACAACTTATGGGTTGATATTTTAGGTTGGTTGGGAGCTTTTGCCGTTTTAATTGCGTATGCTCTAGTCTCATCTAAAAGGGTTTCTGGCGATAGTATTCCTTATCAAATTCTCAATTTAGTAGGTAGTACTTTTTTGATCATTAACACTATTCACTACGGAGCCTACCCGTCCACTTTTGTGAATGTTGCATGGTTTTGCATAGCTGCCTGTTCAATCATAAATTGCAGTTTTATTTTATCGCGCAAATAGGACATTTAGGTCTTATCTGTTCAATAACAAATAAAAAATCCAGCTAGGACGATACTAACTTTAGTTATTGTTTAAAAGAGTAGCTTGGTAAACTTTTCTACCATAGTCATTCTGAGGTGATTGTCCGTAAAATAGCAAACGATCAACTTTGCCATCCCCACGATTCCAAGCGTATAAAGCTAAAGCTAGATTTCCTCTGTATTTCTTGAGTAGATAATGAAAATGCTGAAAAGAAAATGAAATGTTAACTTTCGGATCAAGGAGTTGTTCAGCTGTTACCTCACCATATCTTTCGGCGGTAGATACCCATATTTGCGTTAAACCACGTGCACGTCCATCATCTCCAATTGCAGTAGGATTTCCACCCGATTCAGCGTGAATAAGAGAAAGCATAATATGAGTCAAAAATTCAGGAGTTTTCAATAATCTCCATTCTTGTCCATCTTTTTTTAAATACTCTCGAGAATACTGGTCTATCAAGGTAACAATCATAGGTTCTACAGAAAATTCAAGTGCCAAGTCATTTATATAGCTTAGACGCTTAAGATATTCATGAGAATATTGCGTTCCAATAATTGCATGTGCCGGTTATTCAGAAAAATTTACGGCTAAGGCCTTGATGTAATTCAATTCTTCAAGTTCTTTTATTAATACGTGGTTTTCTTCTTCGAGCATTCTTTGAGTATCCTGAACTTCTCTAACATAATGACTGAAAAAGAAAAAGCCACCGAATAGTCCTATTACCAAAACTGCTGACAACCATCTCGTCTTTTTATTTAAGCTCATAATTGAGCTCCTTTCGTATCTCATTAGTTTTCTTTTTCGCTCTATTTATTTCACCTTTCATTAGATGGGTTTGAGGAAAGACTTGTCATATCCTCACCTCCCAACATCGACATCTTCTGAGTAGGAAATGTAAAAGGGGGAAAAAGAACGAACGAGCTGTTATACCTATTTAGAGTAGGATCTCCTGTCGAATTAACATA
>CAZASS010000171.1:0-2891 GCA_964487835.1 uncultured Acidobacteriota bacterium
CTAAGGGAATTGTTAAGAATTGGAAAGGAACAATTATACATCTGACAATGTTTGGTCTTCCTATAGACGAAAATTTAGGTGATATTAAGAAGTCTAAAAGTCCATTGCTATTTGTTGTAGGTGCAGAAAAAGTACCGCCTTGGGTTTTTGAATATGCAGACTGAATCACTAAAAGGTGTGGCTTCGGCAAACAACTTTACCGTAGGTAGGATTAGTCGCGAATTGCCCAATCGTTCTTCTATAGGCGGAATCTTTATCAACCGACAGGGAACTGGCAAGCTAACAGAGGTAAAAAACTACAATCGCAGCTATGCTGTGGATGGCACGTGGGGAATTGGAAAATATGGCGAAATTACTGGCTGGCTGGCTGCCACCTCTACACCTCAGCTAGCAGGAGACGAATATGGCTTCAACGTCATAGGACGCTATGACTCTCAAAAATGGTTGCTCACCTCTGCCTACACTCACCTAGGGGAAAATTTCAATCCTGAAGTAGGTTTTCTAGCTCGTGAGGGAGGGTATCGAAGACCAGAATTTTATGCGAGCCGTCGTTACCGTCCCGATAATTTCATAGGAATTCACGAGTTGAGACCCCATATAATGTGGAGAGGGTTTTATAGTCCTGATGGTTTTTTTGAATCTGGCAAACTTCACGTTGACAATCATTGGGAGTGGCGGAATGGTTATGAACTTCATACTGGAATCAATTTTCTACATGAAGGAGTGAAAAAGAGCTTCGAAATTTTTCCTGGAGTGGAGGTTCCTCCAGGAATCTATAATGACAAAGAAGCTCTTTTAACGTTTTGGTCCAATCAAGGATCTTGGTTAAGTGCTAAATTTTCCGCTCGGGCTGGAGGTTATTATGGGGGAGATCAAGTTCAGCTATCCCCCACTTTAAAAATGCGTTATGGCGAGACCTTTAACACTGAACTAAGCTGGGTGCGCAGTAAAATCAACCTTTCAACAGGTGACTTTGTGGCTAATTTAGGTCGCTTGCGAATTTCCTACTCATTTACTCCAAAAATCTCAATACAAGCTTTGCTTCAATACAACGATCGTGACAACATTTGGGCAAGTAATTTGAGACTTAGCTTACTCCAAACTGCCAATACTGGACTGTTCATTGTTTACAACACAATACGCGATTTAGGTCACTTGCAGACAAATCTCCCAGATCGTCGCTTAATGATTAAACTCAATCGTATTGTCGATATTTTTAACTAAAAAGAATTAAGACTAAAGGCAAGATCAAACAAGTCCCATTGGAAAGACAATTCACCTACTACCATCGTAATCACCATCGTTGGGTCACCATACTTGACTAATAATGACCGACAACAATATAAACAATGTAATTAATGTAACCGTAGAAGGTATTGGTAGGGAAGGGCTTATGCTCTGAAACCCTTGCAGGGAGCAGTCTAGAGCATTACTACCCTAAACTGCTTTGCAAGCAGGGGGTCGTCGGTTCGAATCCGATTACCTCCACCAATCTTTTCAATGACTTACAAAGATTGGGTTTTCACTGAATTATCGACTACCATCGTTTTCGCCATTTTTTGAGGGGCATTTTGGGCTAGATACAGGGATACGTGTGAATGAATCTTCGTTTGTGAATCAATCTTCGTTAATATAAACAATGCAGATAGGGAACCTCTCCGAACGTCTTCATTATGGTTCTAGTCTGAAACTCAGCAATTAGCTTGGGGACTGCGTTTCTGAAATCAAAGGGGTTTTCTAGATGTTCCTTGTTTGTGCAAATAAATTAATTGCATTTTTTCTGATAGCACATCTAGTAACTCCATTACTTGGGCAATTACCTGATACTGATAGTGGAACAAATCCCTCCCCACAGAGCAATTCTCCATTTCCTATGCCTCGAGTTTCAGTGGCTGTTGAAGTGAAACAAGATCCTGTTATTGACGGAGAAGTTATCAATGATAGAGCCTGGGATGGGGTTCCGAAAACTGAAGGTTTTTGGCAGACTCGACCCTTTGAGGGTAAGCAGGCTTCTGAGCGTACCGAAGTGAGAATTGCCTATACTCAGGACACTCTTTATTTTGCCGTTATTTGCTATGATAGGAATCCAGAAAACATTATCGCTTCCGGTAGTCTTCGCGATTCTCCACTTGATGAGACTGATAGTTTTCAGATCATATTAGACACCTACCAAGATCGACAGAACGGATTTATCTTCGGGACTAACCCGGTCGGCATTGAATATGATGCTCAAGTATCTAGTGAAGGCCAGGGGGGGTCGATGCGATCGGGAGGTGGATTAAATATAAACTGGGACGCCCCTTGGAAAGTTAGCACACAAATCAGTAACATTGGGTGGTCTACTGAATTTGCCATTCCCTTTACAACACTTCGCTATCCCAATCGTCCATTGCAGGTTTGGGGCATCAATTTTCAACGCAATATCCGTCGCAAAAATGAGATTGCTTTCTGGGCGCCTCTTCCCAGGCAATTTACCTTGACCCGCCTTTCTCAGGCAGGAACACTAGAAGGACTTAAAATTCCTAGCCAGAAAAACCTCCAAATTATGCCCTATTTTCTAGGTCAAGCTCGTAAAAAAGGGAATGAACACTTAACAAGGACTGGCGAAATTGGTATTGACGGGAAATACAGTGTAACTCCCAGTTTAACTCTAGATCTGACCTATAACACTGATTTTGCACAAGTTGAAGTGGATGAGTTACAAATAAACCTAGACCGCTTCAATCCTTTTTTCCCAGAGAAACGCCCATTTTTCTTGGAAAACGCCGGTTTATTTGCAGTAGGAGAACCGGAAGAAGCACAACTTTTCTTTAGCCGCAGAATTGGCATTGGAACAAATGGTGAGGTTATTCCCATTTTAGGCGGGGCTCGATTGACTGGCAAAATAGCAG
>CAZASS010000172.1:0-2191 GCA_964487835.1 uncultured Acidobacteriota bacterium
AAAAAACAAACATACCTTTGCTATTACATGTCATCATAAGATTTTTTGATAAATATAGAACATATTTCACATAAAAAACAAAATCCCCCTAACTAAAACATCTGCTCAGCAAAAAATATACATTTATTTGATCTACTCAACTCCATGCAAAACTGCAGTTCAGATGGAACCCCTATTGCCGGAGACGTATACCACCCAAACGAATTGGGACATCAGTGCATAGGAACGGCTTTGGCACGTCATATCGAATCTAATTTTTAAAGATTCAACCCCCGAGTAATAGAAGTTTAAGATGAACTTACTTGGCCGTTCTGAATCAAGATAGTACGACTAGCCAACTGTGTTAGAAGATTACTAGTATGGCTAACAATCAAAGCAGGAATTTTCCATTCTTCTATAACGCATGTAATGTATTCACTAATTTGATTGCCGAGAGATTCATCTAATGCCACCATAGGTTCATCTAAAAGTAGCAATTCTGGATGAGTGAGTAATGCTCTCCCTAAAGCAACTCTCTGTTGTTCTCCTCCTGAAAGATTTTCTGGATATCGTTTTAATAGATGTGTCAAATCTAAAATCTCAATCAAGTGATCGAGACTAATCACATCCTTTTGTTCTTCTCTTCTTCTCCTGCCAAACCTCAAATTTCCGAGAACGTTCAAATGAGGAAATAACCGCCGGTCTTGAAAAACAAAACCAATTCTGCGAGATTCTGCTGACACCTGAATTCCTTGCTTAGTATCTAGTAACGTTTTTTCAATCACCTTAATCTGTCCAGATTGAGGTTGTTTCAATCCAGCAATCATTTCTAAAATTGTAGTTTTTCCGCTTCCCGAAGGCCCACATAAAGCCGTCACTAGTTTGTCAGATTCAAAAAAAAGATCTAATTGAAATCCAGTAGAATATCTATGAAAAGCCTTAAAGCTAAGATAATTCACGGCGTTCTTCTCTTCTCTCTAAAGCTTCGCTAACTGCCAACATCACACCAGCTAATATTAAAGATACTAATACCAACCGAGTACTACGATTGACACCACTTGGACTCTGCACTAACGAAAAAATAGCTAAAGGAATAGTCTGAGTAACTCCAGGAATATTTCCAGCTACCATAATTGTGGCACCAAACTCTCCTAAAGCGCGGGCAAAACCCAGTACTGAACCAGCTAGAACTCCTCGAAATGCCAGAGGCAGGCTAACATATCCAAAAGTAGCAATTGGACCTCTACCAAGACTACGAGCGGCTTCTTCTAGCTTAGAATCAACTCCTTGAAAAGAAAGACGAATAGCTCGTACCATAAGAGGAAAACTAACAATAGCTCCTGCTAAAGCTGCCCCATGCCAAGTGAAGATAATTCTGAAACCTAGGGTATTTTCCAAAATATTTCCCAAGGGGCCATTACTTCCTAAAAAAAGCAACAGCAGATATCCTGTAACAACCGGAGGCAATACCAAAGGTATGTTGATTAGCGTCTCGAGAATCCATTTACTAGAAGATTTCCATTGCGTCAAAAAATATCCGAGAATAATTGCTAGAGGAAGATTAACTAATACTGCAACACTCGCTACTTTCACACTCAACAAGACCGCTTCCCATTCCTGAGTAGTTAACATAATTACTTAGATTCTCCGTTTTCAACCATACAAGAAATATTATTTTCACTTACCAAAAAACCATACTTGTCAAAGGTATGCAGAGAATCTAAAGAAACAATGTATTCAAAAAATTGTTTGGCTTTCTTCTTCGAAAATTTCATTAGAGCTAACGAATAACAGATGGGCTCACTCAAATTAGCATTTAGCTCCAAAACAGGAGTTATTCCCTTCGAGATAGTCGCATCAGTTTTGTATACAATTCCGGCTTGAACTTCTCCTTGTTCTACAAAAAACAGTACCTGACGAACATCAAGGCCTAATACCATTTTCGGCTCCAACAAATTCCAGAGTCCAAGATTTAACAAAGCCTGTTTAGCATAAATTCCCGCTGGAACTCCTTCTGGATCACCAATCCCAATATGATTAATTTTACTTTTCATTAAATCCTGTATTTTTCGAATAGAACCGTCATATTTTTCTGGAACTATAACGACCAAACGGTTTTCCAAAATTTCACTACTTTTTTCCACCAATTCTCTACTCTTTAATTCGCTTGTCCATCTGGTATTAGCAGACAAAAAAAGGTCAGCTCTGGCAC
>CAZASS010000172.1:2201-2829 GCA_964487835.1 uncultured Acidobacteriota bacterium
GCCAAAATTTGCTGAGCCAAAGTAGATGAGGCAGCAAGATTTATATCTACAGGTATCTGGGTTTCCACTTCAAATCTATCTGTTATTTCTTGAACTACATCAGCTGTACTGGCAGCTGCAAAAAGTAGTAACGAATCAGAATCTCTTTCTTCAAAAGAACAGGCAACTAAACTATTTAAAAATAAAAAAGCCATCCCAAATATAATGATTTTTTTGAATAAAATATTCACTACTGCAAATTACCCGTACTACCCGTATGATAACCGGGAAATTGTTCAAGATCTTCTCTGTAAGAAGCGGAAGAAACTACTGACAACAATGTCTGAATTCGGGGATCCGACTCTTCTGAAGAGGAAAAACAGAGATCATAATTTTCCTCTCTCACCTTCAAAAACCGTAGACCTCTTTCTCAGCAGACAGTCGTATGCAGACTCCTGCTTGGGCCCAACCGGTACGTATAATCTCTGCCACACCATGGTGGTCAAGAGCTTGGTATTGATAGCCTTCTGGTTTGCGATGTTCACCCAAAACTTGATCTAAACAATCACGCGCACCAGAACCTTCTTCTCTTCCTACCCACCGAAGATTAGAGCCTAAAACAGCCCTAATAGAATCTACTTTAAGTACA
>CAZASS010000173.1:0-2767 GCA_964487835.1 uncultured Acidobacteriota bacterium
TTACCTTACGGCATGAGATACAACACAGCTTCCATGCTACAAATTCATAAGGAGTTGGAAGAATCAGCAGCTATTAGTGGGGCCTCTTGGAGTACTATTTTTAAAAAAATTATTTTGCCACTAATAAAACCTGGGTTCATTGCAGGTTGGATATATATTGTTATCGTGTCTATTAGAGAATTATCTGCTTCTATCCTCCTGTACAGTGCAGGAACAGAAGTAATTTCAGTAGTTATATGGGAGTTGTGGGAAGGAGGTCAATACGTTCAGTTAAGCGCTTTGGGAGTACTTCTTATTATAGGCCTGTTCTTTCTAGTAATACTTGCCCAAATACTGGCCGGAAGATCAGGTCTAAAAACAGCCTAGTCAAAGTTTTCATACTTTCAGGAAGTGATATTTGAAACTATTGAACAAGATTTTAAAATGTTACAAGTAAAATCTCTCTTTAAAAAATATACTGATTCTGACCAGCAAATAGTTGAAGCAGCTCAAAATATTACCTTTGAAGTCCCCAAGGGTAAATTATTTACTCTTCTTGGCCCAAGCGGCTGCGGTAAAACCACTATCTTACGCTCTATTGCTGGCCTCGAAAAACCTGATTCAGGAAAAATCACTATTGAAGATCATATTGTATATTCATCCGAAAAAAATATCTCTGTACCTCCTAATCTTCGGCACTTCGGAATGGTATTTCAATCTTACGCTATCTGGCCTCATATGAACGTATTTGAAAACACAGCTTTCCCTTTACAAACAAGCTCCGTGAAATTTTCAAAAATTCAAATCAAGAATAAAGTCGAAGCTGCTCTTCAAACTGTGGATTTAAGCGGATTTGAAACCCGAGAAGCAACTAAACTAAGTGGTGGCCAGCAACAACGATTAGCTTTAGCACGTGCTCTAGTAACTGAGCCTCGCTTACTTCTTCTAGATGAACCTTTAAGTAATCTAGATGCCCAATTAAGAGAACGTATGCAAGTCGAATTAAAGCGTCTCCAACAACAATTAGGTGTTACTACTGTTTACGTAACCCACGATCAAAACGAGGCTCTAGCTTTATCCCATCAAATAGGAATCATCAATGAGGGGCGCATAGTACAGATAGGATCCCCTAGAGATATTTACGAATATCCTTCTAATCGTTTTGTTGCAGATTTTGTTGGTGAAACTAACCTAATAGAAGGAACTGTTAACTCCAAATGTAACCAGGAAATTTCCGACAAGAAAGAATATTGCTACCAAATTCAAACTGTCTTTGGCTCGATTATGGCTCTCACTACAAACTCCTGCCAAATTGGAAAACAAGTCCTGATCTCAATCAGACCCCAAGACATTCACCTTTCCATCCAGAAACCGGATGGAGACAATTTCTGGAAAGCTACAATAGAAAACATACTGTTCTTAGGCGAACATCTAGACCTAAGACTCAACATTAAAGAAAAGTTTTTAAAAGCTAAAGCTCATTCCAGCTGGCAAGGAAAAGAACGTTCGGCAGTATACATCCAAATCAGTCCTAGGAGATGTACAATTATTGATAAACAATAATTTCTTCGTAAAGATCTACCCATTTCTGACTTTGGTCTAAAAACTGAGACATATCAACAAATTTTAACAGGTGCTCACTCAAGCTCGTATTCATTTCCCTACGAACAGGAATACGGCTCCTTTGCCTCAAAATATCTTGTGCCTCAGTCAACATAAAATCGTAAAGTAGCAAAGCTGCATGTGGATGTGGAGCCTTCCGAGATATTGCGACTCCATTGGGTCTCACCACAGGAGGAGGAATAACAAACCACTCAATAGGAGCACCTTTGTCTTTAGACTTTTCAACAGTCGATTGATATGCGGTTAAAATGAGTGGAATTTCCCCAGAAACTACTAAATTAATCAGCAAAGTATGACCTGTGCGAACAGACAGCCCATTGGAAGACACAAGATTCTTAAACAACTCTACTCCCTTCTGTTCTCCCAACTCCTCTACAATTGTGGCAAACCATTCTGGATCTCCTGATTCAATACCTAAACGACCTCGCCATTGAGGATCGAGTAGATCGTAATACGTCTTTGGAAGATCTTTCTTGTCAACCTGATCGGTGTTATAGGCTTGGACAAAAATATTCAAACGAGTCCCTGCCCACTCTTGGTGAACAGGCATAGCACTAGTTATTAAATCTTTTTGATACGGCGATTGTACCCGCTGTAATAACTTCTCCAAGCGAAGCACTTCCAAATCGAGCCCATTAGTTTCTACTACATCAAAATAAAAACGCTCCGCTTGCGATTCAGCAATAATCCGTTGACTAATATTTTTAGATTGGGCTCTCCAAACATTAACTCTAATTTCACCGTCATATTTATCTTCAAAACCTTTAATGACAGGTGCCAAATCATCTAATGGCAAAGATGTATCCCAGTTCACCTCTTTTTCCACCTTTGCACCAGATAAAATCCGCTCTTCCCGATCCCGACCCTGATAAAGTGCAATTTCCTCTAAAGAAATAACCTGTTCTAGAGAAGTATCCACTACCTGGCACGTAGTAATCAGAAAAATCACTGCGCTCAATAAAACTAAAAATACAGGGCGATTACTCACATAAGGTCCTTTTCGCAATCGGAACAAAACAATCTAAAACCTCCAACAAATCGACTGAGATTATTTTCAACCCTGTTTAGCTGGAATTTAACTAGACACTCAAGGATGGTGTTTTTCCAACAGCCATTCTGTGGGTATTTTTTGACCTAATCCCTTCTTTTTTGCCTCTTGATAGGC
>CAZASS010000174.1:0-2739 GCA_964487835.1 uncultured Acidobacteriota bacterium
GCTGATCAATCTTTACGAAAGCCTGACTTTCTGTCTGCTGAAAAGACCTTTCAGATTCTCACTCAAGTAGCTGGTCGTGCTGGCCGAGGGGAAAAACCGGGAAAGGTAATAATACAGACCTATTATCCAAATCACTACAGTCTTAGGCATGCTCGTTCCCAAGACTATAAAAGTTTTTTTGATGAGGAAATTCGTTATCGTCGTCGTTTTGGATACCCACCATTTACAGCGCTTGCCAATGTGGTTGTTCAAAATAAAGAGAGACAAAAAGTTAAACAGTTAGTGTATAGAGTAGCGGATTTTCTTTTGCTCCATCGAACTCGTTTGTCATCGGAAAAACGAATGCGTATTCTGGGGCCAGCTCCTGCAGCTCTTGAGAAATTGAAAGGACGTTATCGGTTTCAAATTATCATTAAGACAACCGATCGACAGGAATTACATAGAGTGCTTGATTGTACACTTAAAGATTTGGAACAGGAGAGCATGAATTTGCAGGGTCTTTCCATTGATATTGATCCTCTTAACCTGCTCTAATGACAGAATGTCTAGAATCCAGATTAGTTTCAAAGTTTTACAACAAATGATCGATCATGCACGTTCTGAATATCCCCAAGAGTGTTGTGGATTGCTTTCTGGTAGGGATGTTTTAATTGATGAAATTTGTCCTACTGTAAATCAGAAAGAAAGTGTTCGAGAGTTTTTTATCCCGATTAGAGACCTGTTTGATTTTTTTAGGGAACTACGTCGAAAGAGAAAAGAACATTTGGGTATTTACCACTCTCATCCCTATTCAAAACCCTATCCTTCAGCACGAGATATTTCCGAATTTCACTATCACAAAGTAAGTTACTGGATTGTTTCTCTAAAACTTGCAAAGCCTGAAGTGAGATGTTTTCGATGGGGTCGTACTGGATTCAAAGATCATCCATTTCGGGTAGTAAGTTAAAGTGTGAAAAAACAAGGTTTTACTGAGTTTTCTTAGGTATTATAAGATAAGAATTCCTCAAATTTTTGTTTGGAAAATCTCCAAATGGATATGGTTAGCACTATTATGCTCTGGTTGTCACATCTAACTGGCTTGTTGTAGACTGCATCATGCGCTTCGTTGGTGTTATCCCAGCACGTTATAAGTCTACTAGGCTTCCTAGAAAGGCCCTGATTAAAATTGCGGGAAAACCCTTGATTCAATGGGTTTATGACCGTGCCTGTAAAGCTGTATGCTTGGATGATCTAGTGGTAGCTACTGATGATTTTCGTATTTTAAAAACAGTACAGGAATTCGGAGGAAAAGCTGTAATGACACGTGGTGATCATGCTAGTGGCACCGATCGTGTTGCTGAGTTAGCTGATTCTATTGAGGCGGATGTTTTTGTAAATATTCAAGGTGATCAACCATTAATAGCTCCTCAGATTATTGAAAATGTCTGCAAACCTTTTGAAAGTGATTCTAATTTGCAGGTTTCTACTGCACGGATTAATATCACGGATGAAAATCAGATTAATAGTCCTAACGTAGTTAAGGTCGTGGTCAATTCTCAAGGATATGCTCTTTACTTTTCTCGATCGACAATTCCTTGTGCTGATAGGAAGGAAGCCGTTTTTTATAAGCATTTGGGAATCTATGCCTATCGGAGAAATTTTTTGCAATCCTTGTCTGAGTTGAAACCTTCTGAGCTCGAGAAGGTAGAAGGGTTAGAGCAGTTGAGATTTTTAGAAAATGGGATTTCGATTCGGGTAATAGAGGTATTTGACGAAAGTCCTCACGTGGATACCCAAGAGGATGTTTCTCGTGTCACACCCCTATTGGAGAATAGCGAAAAAGAGCTGGAGGCATGATGCGCACTAAGTTCATTTTCGTAACTGGCGGAGTGTTAAGTTCGTTAGGTAAGGGTTTAGCCTCAGCTGCAATAGGGGCTCTTTTAGAAGCTCGTGGTCTTAAGGTCAGTGTGCTCAAACTGGATCCTTATATTAATGTGGATCCGGGAACCATGAGTCCCTTCCAGCACGGTGAAGTTTACGTTACAGATGATGGTGCGGAAACTGATCTAGATCTTGGTCATTACGAGCGATTTACTTCTGCTCGCATGGCTCGAGAGAATAACTCCACTACCGGAAAAATTTACCAAACTGTAATCGAAAAGGAGCGCCAAGGAGAATTTTTAGGGAAAACCGTTCAAGTAAATCCTCATATTACAAACGAAATAAAATCGACTATTAAGAAGCTTGCTAATGATTTAGATGTGGTTATTGTTGAGATTGGTGGCACTATAGGGGATATAGAAAGCCTACCGTTTCTTGAAGCTATTCGTCAGATGAGAAATGATGTTGGCAGAGAGAATGCCATCTTCATACATCTGACTTTAGTTCCTTTTATTGAAACCTCAGGGGAGCTAAAAACTAAACCAACTCAACATTCTGTGAGAGAACTACGTGCGATTGGTATTCAGCCAGATATTCTTCTTTTACGAGCAGATCGTATATTGGATTCGGATATTAAAAACAAGATTGCACTTTTTTGCAATCTTGATCCTGAAGCGGTTATAACGGCAAGAGATGTAGAGAATATTTATCAGGTTCCTGTTGCACTACACGAAGAGGGTCTAGATTCTATTATTGTTGATCTGCTTGGGTTGCCTAAGAGTAGTTGCGAGCTTTCTCAATGGGAGGATTTAGTTAAGACAATACAGAATCCTATGGATGAGGTGACTATTGGGATTGTAGGTAAGTACGTTGAATATG
>CAZASS010000175.1:0-2669 GCA_964487835.1 uncultured Acidobacteriota bacterium
ACGGTGTGTCATTAATATGGACAAAATGAAGTTGAAAATCTTGACGAGTAGTAACGTGGAGAATGCTATCTGAGTATTCTTCAGATAAATCTGCTAGAACATCCATTTGTTTGGCTGTTAATCCTCCAAACGGGATTTTGATGCGTTGCATTCCTGGAGCATCCCACATTGTTTCTGGGCCCTTAGTTAAATCTCCAGAAGGGTAGTGAAGTTCCTGAGTGCTAATCCCATCATGGCGTTGTCCATTGTCATATCGCTGCCCATAGATGCCACGTCTAAGACGGATTTCAGCAAAAATTTTCTCATCTAATTCGCCATTTTTACGCTGTTCCAGTTGAAGCTCGAAGATGTCTATTTCCCGAGCCAATTCGGGATCTATTTGTTTTGCGAGTTTATCTTTCCAAGTTAGCATTTCAATGTCTCCTTTAAGGAGTAACTTACTGATTAAAAATCAAGAGCTCTTTTTTGCTCGTAGTTTAATAGATGGTATTTTCCCCATGCTTGAAAATAAGTGATTTGCGGTCAAAGATTTAGACAGTTTTACTACGTCGCCGATAACTAGGACAGCTGGGGAGGTAATACTAGTCTGTTCAGATTTGGCAACAATTTGTCCAAGCGAGGCTGTAATTTGTCGCTGATTTTCCATTGTTCCCGATTCAATTAGAGCAGTGGGAGTATCTAGGCCTCGGCCATGTAGGATAAGTTGAGAAACAATATGGCGAAGATTTCCAAGAGGCATTAGAACAATAAGTGTGTCAGAAGTTTGGCCCAATCGATCCCAATCCGTTGAAGAATTAGTAGCCGCCATTTGTTGGCCAGCAACAATGGTGACTGATGAAGAAACATCACGGTGGGTGGCCGGAATGCCCGCGGCAGCTGGTACTGCCAGTGCTGAAGTTACTCCAGGAATTACTTCGAATGGAATTTTGTGTTGTGTTAGGTAAAGGGCTTCTTCTCCTCCACGGCCAAACAGCAATGGATCTCCCCCTTTGAGTCGAACAACTTGATAGCCTTGTTGGGCCCTACGGACTAGTAGTTGGTTGATTTCTTTTTGAGGGAAGCTGTAATGTCTGCCTTTTTTCCCTACAAAAATTTTCTCAGATTGGGCAGATGTTAGGTCCAAAAGGAGGGGATTTACCAAGCGGTCATAAATAACCACATCCGCTTTTTTTAAGTACGAAGCTCCCTTTAAGGTTAGCAGATCAGGGTCTCCTGGTCCGGCTCCAACTATGTAAACTTTTCCGGTTTGAGACGATAAAATCTTCACTTTTCTAATCCTCCAAGTCAGTTTGTTTGCGCAGTTCCTGTTGAATTTTTTCTCTGACAGCTGTTAGACCTGCGGTTTGAATAGTTTTCAACAGGTTCTTTTGGATTAATTCAAGGTAAAAGTCTTTACGTTGTTCAAAAGTATGGAATGTTTTTTTTACTTGAGGACGAATTTCTGCCAATGCTTCTAGCAAATCAGAGTATTCGTAACCAAATTGTTTTTCTAATTGTTTCCGAATTTGGGAAGCTATTGCTGGGCTTTTACCCGAGGTAGAAATTGCTATTAGAAGATTTCCTCGATCTACTATAGCGGGCACGATGAAACTGCAGTAATCGGTTTTGTCCACCACGTTAACAAATATTCGGTTGCGATCTCCAAAATCTTTTATTTCTTGAGCTTGTGTGGAATTTTCCAATGCCGCCACAATCAGAAATGCTTGTTTGGCTTGTGTTTTGTCAAAGTGAGAATTGCGGAGAACATGAGCGCCAGCTTGTTTTAATTGGGCGACCTTTTCATCGGCTAGTTGACCTTGCCCAATTACTAGGCAGGGACGCTCCAAAAGATCTAGAAAGACTGGATAATATCTCATAGGGAATCTCTCTCTATTCTTCCCGTTTCAATTACTACTAAATAGATCGATTTAATCGTTAAAAGGCTATTCTAGCTGTTTGGTTGACTAAGAACAAGCTAAATAGGATTTTTTGAGATTTAGAGGAAATCAATAAATCTGCTTTTTTCCCATTTTTGCTGAGGAAAAATTTAACCCTTTACTTGATTTTCTACTCTGGAATGGCATACGAGTAGTGCTCAATGAAAGCATTTGTGGATATTGTAGTTTATTTACTGATTCGAATAGTTCTTGGATTGGTAAGATTGTTGCCAGTTAAGCTCGCCCATTTTTTTTGCGAAACATTGGCTATGCTAGTGTTTAGGTTAGATAAGAAACACCGCCATATCGGTATGATTAATTTAGGAATAGCTTTCCCGGAAAAAGACTGGCATTGGAAGCAGGACATACTGCGCAGGAGTTTTAAACAACTTGGCAATCATTTAGTAGAACTCAGTCGTCTGTCAGGGTTGACCGCCAGTCAAGTAGCCCAACGAGTTGAGTATGAAGAGGGCCGTGGTCTTGAGAATTATCATAAGGCAAAGCAGGATGGAAGGCCTCTTCTTTTTTTAACTGCTCATATAAGTGCTTGGGAACTGCTTCCAGTTGCACATGCGTTATTGGGTGACCCTCTTAGTTTTGTGGTGAGACCATTAGATAATCCTTTTTTGCAAAGCTGGTCTACCAAATTACGTACTGGCTGCGGTAATCAAGTTTTCCCCAAAAATCGTTCTTTAAGACAGATTTTGAAAGCGTTAGAGAAAGGGGACGATGTAGGCTTTTTGATTGATCAGA
>CAZASS010000176.1:0-2651 GCA_964487835.1 uncultured Acidobacteriota bacterium
TCTTTGAATCCTGCTCGAAGCATCGGTCCGGCTATTTTACAGGGCGGTACTGCACTGGATAATTTGTGGGTGTTTATTGTGGCGCCGATTGTAGGTGGTCTCTTGGGAATGGTTCTGTACAAGCTGACTGCAGAAGATCTTTAGTATAGAAATTTGACAGGTCTAATTTGCCCGGTTCTCAAAGAGTAGGGTATGGAACCTCAGATAGGCGTTTGTGCTGCCATATCATATCCATTAATTTACGTATTTGGATTTCTTGCTCTTGTGGAGAGCTTATACTCGGTTGTGGGGGGTATCGAGTATTCTAGACTTCTACGCAAGTGGATAAATAGATGTCCTGGAGACTTTGCCCCTCCTGCTACTCTAATAGTTCCTTGTCGAGGAATTGATCCTGGCCTTGAAGCCAATCTAAGCGCGTATTTTGAACAGGATTATCCTGATTTTCAGATCCTTTTGGTTACAGGTGAGAGGGATGATCTTTGTGTTGACCTGCTGCGTCAGATGCAGCTCAAGTATCCTGATGTAAGTGCCCAAATTCTTTTTGCTGGCAAGGCCAAGAATAGAGGGCAGAAAGTTCATAATCTTTTGTGTGCTGTTGGGCATGTTAGGACGCAAGACGAGGTTTTTGCCTTTGGGGATTCTGACATCCGTCCTTCTAGTCTGTGGTTGCGTTATTTGATTGATCCTCTTCAAGATGAGTCAGTAGGTATAAGTACTGGTTTCCGTTGGTATCTCTCCCAACGTGGTAATTTTGCTTCATTGCTTCGATCAGTTTGGAATGCAGGTAGTGCTTCTTTGATGAAAGATACTGATTGCTATTTTGCTTGGGGAGGAGCTATGGCAATTCAGAGAGAGTTATTCCAGATTTGTAAAATAAAAGACCGGTGGAAAAATGCATTAAGTGATGATTTTGTTATCAGTCGGGCGATTCATCAGCATGGATTGAGTATTCGCTTCCAGCCACTATGTCTGAGTTTTTCTCACGAGGATTGCACACTTAAACAATTGTGGGAATGGAGTGTGAGACAATTGTCTTTAACTCGTATTTATCATCCTAATCTTTGGAAAAAAGCCTTTCTGTCACAGGTTTTGTTTAGTTCTGCTTTGTGGGGTGGCAGCTTTCTTATTTTGTGTCATCTATGGAATAAGACGTTGGCTATAAATGGACGGCATGAGGTGTTGATTTTAACTGTTGTGATGATTTATGGGTTAAGTTGTGTGAAAGGCTGGATTCGACTGCGATCTCTTCTCTTACTATTTCCCCATCATCGTAGAGTTCTCCAAAAGGGTTTAGTGGCCTATGTGTGTTGGGGTCCATTAGCTTCACTAATCTCGTTGGTTGGGCTGTTTTGCTCTCTATGTAGCAGGAAAATATGGTGGCGTGGCATTCTTTATAAGATGGTTTCACCTGACAAAACTTTAGTGTTGAAATAGTAATTGAACTGAATGCTCTACAGAAAAAGGAATAAGGTTGTTTGGTAATAGTTTTGAGGAACTTATTTCATTAAGTCGGCTAACCTCTAGTAGGGGTTTTTGTATATGTAGGTATACAATTAGCAGGTGATTGGTTGTTTGCAAAGATCATTACGTGAGGGGGCAGGGTATGGATTCTAAATGGAAAAGAATGAATTGTGAACTTTCAGAAGTCAGTGAAGATCGTAGGGGGTTTCTGGGACGATTAAAGACAATTTTGGGAGGTGTCGCTGTTTGCATAGGAATTTCAGGATTGTCTTCAGCTCAAGAGAGTTCATCGGAAGCTAATAAAAAGAATAGGAAGAAAGCTGCCAAAAAGAAAAGAAAAAAATCTACCCAGAAAAACAAGAAGAATTCTAAGGAAAAACAAAGACGGAATCGCAGAAGAAATGGATCTTCGAGAGGAAGATCTAGAAGTAGAAGGTCACCAGGTGGAGGTAGAAGAGGTGGAGGGAGAAGAAGATAATAGTTAATGATCCAATGTTGTTAAGACTGTAACTTAATCCGTAGAACTTCAATATCTGTAATGTTTAAACACTGTATTTCCCTATTCCTTTTATTTTTAGGGGGTAATGTCTTTATTGCCGCCCAGACATATGGCAGAGAATCTCTCCGAGATATTCAAGGAGTATCTATACAAATCGTTGCAAATGATTTGGTAGAGGAGACCAATTTAGAGGTAGAAGAACTTCAAATCATTGTAGAGTTGGAACTACGTAAAGCTGGTATTAGGGTGTTGACAGAGAATGAAAGGTTAGACGTTCCCGGGCAGCCTTTTTTATCCGTGAATATTGCTGGTGCTGGTTTTAGATTGAGTCAAGATAAAAGTACCCTCGGACATGCATTTTGGATGCAACTTCGGTTTTTTCAGAACACCAAATTGCTCAAAGACTTAGCGCATTTGAATAATTCGTTGGATAATTCTGGTGAAGATTACAGAAAATTTTATTACAGAGGCTCGGTGGAATCTTTGAGTACCGTGTCCAGTGGAACATGGCATACTGCGAGTGTGTTTGGAGTTGTACCATTGAGCGACATGTATAAAGATGCTGTGCAAGATACAATGCGTGACAGTTTAGTCAATCTAACCAAGCTGTTTGTCAGTGATTATTTGTCTGAAAATTCCGAGCAAGTGAACTAGCTTTAGCTCTAATACACTAAAATCCAATTTGATTAGG
>CAZASS010000177.1:0-340 GCA_964487835.1 uncultured Acidobacteriota bacterium
ACAACTGGTCTTTGCTTTTGGATTTGAAAATTTTACTCAAAACCGTTCCAGTTGTGTTGCTTGGAAAAGGTGCTCGTTAACCATGCCTATTAGAAGCGCACCTCTAGAAATGTCTGCGGACCTGGCGAGCATGTGATTGAACCTTCAATGTGGTAGCATTGTCTTACTCCTAACATAGAGGTGAATGACATGAAGCCAATCTGGGCCTCAGTTCTAGCCATTACTTTGTTAATGACTGCCGGTGCTGCCGACCGGAAATATTTTTCAATTAAAGTTGTCGACAGCAGAGTGTCTGTCGATGCAAAAATGGTGCCACTAGGTTGGCTTATGGAGTCGTTGG
>CAZASS010000177.1:389-1545 GCA_964487835.1 uncultured Acidobacteriota bacterium
CGGTAAGTGCCAGATTTTCCGAATTGCTGCTGGATGCAGCTGTCGAAAAAATTTTTGAGGGGGCAGGCCTAGATTACGTGGTGCTGGAAGGTAGGAGAATCATAGTGACCGCGGTTTCTATAAATTCCAATCGTCCAGAACGGATCTCAGAGTTAACAACTCGGGCTGAGAGTTTCAATCAGAGTCTAGATAATCCGAGTGTATCGAACGCAAACGACTTGGTTATGCCGAATGCATTCCAAGCTCAGGGGAGTAACTCTGAGGGTAATAATATCAGGGTTGCTGAAAACCCAGCTGTGCCAGCTGTGATTCAGACACCTTTCGGACCGATTGTGAATCCGCGAGCAATTAGACAGCAGGGTGCATCAGTTCAAAACCCTCTGAAGGCGAACCCTCGACTCGGAACGAATGGCATTTATTCGGGCAGTAGTTCAGGGACTCTAGGCTCAAGACAAGGGAGCGGTTCGACTGTTTTTGGAAATACCTCCCCTAAGATTTTAGACCTGAACAAACCAAAGGCGCCCCAGCCTCCCCCCAAGTGATGATCTCTTCGTTTCTCTCTAATAGATTCTTAGCTCGCTTTGCTTTACAGAAATCAATGGCGCTATGGGAGTAGATACTTCTTTGTTAGCCGGAAACCGGCAAGCATTTCACAATTACGAAATCTTAGACAGGTTCGAAGCTGGCTTAGTATTGAAAGGGACGGAAGTGAAATCGGCACGTGAGGGTCGAGTTAACCTCAAGGACGCATATGGACTGGTTAGAGCCGGGGAAGTCTGGTTGTTAAATTGCCACATTGGTGGCTATTCTTTCGGCAATGTTTCCAATCACGAGCCTCTTCGTAAGCGAAAACTGCTGTTGAACAAGTCGGAGATTAGGCGTTTGATCGGTCGAACTACTGAACGCGGCTTGACCCTTGTGCCACTGCGGATGTATTTAAGGAATGGCAAAATCAAGTGCGAAATAGCGCTGGCTAAAGGTAAGAGGGTTCATGATAAACGTGAAGCGGAGAGGCGTAAGACAATAGAAAAGGAGACACGAGAGGAGCTGCGGAGAAGAGTGTGATGATTTCCAGTTTACCATATTAGTTGTTCTTTTCCTGTTAAACTCAGAAAGGTGACTGCCGGATGAGGAATCCTTGCATTTAAAAATACGG
>CAZASS010000178.1:0-1524 GCA_964487835.1 uncultured Acidobacteriota bacterium
AAAATAAGAGGAGCTAGCCACAAAGCACCGAACCACCATTAACATTCAGAGTTTCGCCAGTGACATGCGTGGCTAGCTCGGAGGCTAGGAAAAGGACAGTTCTCGCAATTTCTTCACTTGTAGGGAGTCTGTGAAGGGGAATGGATTGTAGAACAGATTGTTTGAATGCCTCATTTTCGAATTCTTCCGAACACATATCAGTATTCACCCAACCTGGGGCTACGCAGTTCACTCTAATGTTTGCAGGCCCTAGTTCCAAGGCTAATGATTTTGTGAATGCGATTATTGCACCTTTGCTAGCTGCATAGTGGGAGTAAAAAGCTTCTCCGCGTTGACCTGCAGTGGAACTAATGAGGATGATTTTCCCAGACTGATTTGGCTTCATTTCCCGGGCCGCGAAATGGCAGAGGTAGTAGATGGATTTTAAATTGGTATCAATTGTTTTTTGCCACTGCTTTTCAGTCATCTCATCAATTGCCGCTCTTTCCCAAACGCCAGCGTTGCCAACGACAATATGAATTTTTCCAAAAGCGGATCGAGCTTGATCAAAGAGTTGCTCGAAGGTCTCCCGTTGAGACACATCACCGGCTACGGCGATAGCATGTTTGCCTGCCAATTGAATTTCTTCTACAACGGATTGGGCTGCTGATTCATTATTATGAAACCCAAGCGCAACATTAGCTCCTGCTTTTGCTAATAGAAGGCAGACACTTTTACCAATGCCCCTGGAGCCTCCTGTGACTATTGCTGTTTTTCCCGTTAAATCAATCATTTTGAATTATAGAGAGCAATCCTCAAAATAAGATGGTCATTATGACATATAGTCAGTAAATAGTAGACAGGTTCTTTGTTTCAAGGTGAATCGGATTTTTGTCGAAGCAGAGATTGTTGTCGGAACTTAGATCAGCGTAATAGATGTATAACACGCTTGTAACTACTAGAAAGTTCTGAGGTAAAATATAGTTGTGAAAGTTGTTGATTACAAATATCACTTGCCCAGTGAGCTTATTGCTCAGCATCCTAGTCAAAGGCGTCAAGACTCTCGGTTGATGGTAGTAGACAGGCGCTCTCAAACTGTGGAACACCGGAAATTCACGGATCTTTCCAGTTTTGTTTCTGCTACTGATTTGCTGGTTTTAAATAACACAAAAGTTTTTCCAGCTCGTTTGTATGCTTTTCGCGAAGGTGGAGAGAAAAAGCTGGAGGTTTTATTGCTGAACAAGGTGCAAGATCGAGTATGGGAGGTTCTTGTCCGGCCGGGAAGAAAGGTTCGTCCAGGCACTCGATTAATTTTTCAACCAGATGAATTTGAAGGAGAAATACTTGAAAGTTCTTCTCCATTAATACGTAGGCTTCGGCTAGAGTACACTGGAAATTTCTGGGCTTGGATCAAGAGGTTGGGGCAAATACCCTTACCACCTTACATTAGCCGTCCTATAATGCAGGAAGACTATAAACGCTATCAGACTATTTTTGCCCGTGTTCCGGGATCAGTTGCCGCACCTACTGCAGGACTTCATTTTA
>CAZASS010000179.1:0-332 GCA_964487835.1 uncultured Acidobacteriota bacterium
GGCTGAAAACGCATCAACTCCTGTCGAGTTTGCTCCCATGCTTGATTTCCTGAAAATTCAGCCAGATAAAATTCTCCAGTTGATAAATCTAAAAAAGATACGCCTATACAATCATCTTTTATTGAAAGACTAGCTATAAAATTATTCTCCTTGGAATCCAGCGCACCTTCCTCAATAACAGTACCGGGAGTAACAATTCTAGTCACTTCACGTCGCACAATTCCTTTTCCTGGTTTTGCATTCTCCACCTGTTCACACAATGCCACTCGATGTCCCCTGTTAATGAGACGACCTAGATAAGTTTGGACGGAATGATGAGGACCCCCACACAT
>CAZASS010000179.1:342-1506 GCA_964487835.1 uncultured Acidobacteriota bacterium
CGAGACGAAAAAACAACAACGTGTCCGGATGTTGCCGCTTGATTTCGTGGTACTGTCGCATCATTGGAGTAGCGTCTTTCATGCGGCTTTACTTTAACAAGGTGGTATGAAATAAAGAGCTACCTTTTTACGATCAGTTTATGACCGAGAAAGAGTGCCAATTCTATGCACATTTTAGCCATTGATACAGCAACCAATAGTGGGGGAGTTGCTCTAAGCCGAGGACCAGAATTACTAGGCATAAAAACCATCCAAACACCTCGATGTTATTCTGAAAAAATCATTTCGGCAGTTGATTTTCTCCTCACCAACCATGACCTTAAAATAAATGACATAGGTTGCGTAGTAGCCTCGGTAGGTCCTGGATCTTTTACTGGCATTAGAATTGGATTATCTACGGTCAAAGCCTTTTGTCAACCTCTCAATATTCCAGTTGTGGGAATATCTACACTAGCTGCACTCGCTTATCGATTTTCTAATCTCAGCTCCTACATTGCACCGATAATAGACGCTGGTAGAAAACAAATTTATGGAGCTGTCTATCAAGTAAAGCACTCGGAAATAAATATTAAATCTCCCGAACGGGTACTGCCTCCTAATGAATGGCTGACTTCAATTCCAACTTCACAGAATTTATTCGTAGGCGACGGAGTTCAACTCTATAAAGACATGATTCTCTCCATTCATCCTAAAGCTCAACTATTGGCAACAAATAACCAAATAATTGAACAACTCTGTTTAGTTGGTCATAGTTATTTTAGAAAGGGTCAAACGTTAACGGCAGCAAATCTAGCAGCCAATTATATTCGCCCTTCCGACGCTGAACTTAATACATTATGAAAACTTCTGTCATTAGTTATTTTGAATATTCGGATTAATATCGATTATCTTAAAAATCACAACATAGACAGGCTGAAATAGAATGGCCTCCATTCAAAAAAATATTCTCATCATTGCCCCTCTTTTTGGAGTTTTATTCCTAGTCACTGCTGACTATCAGATGCTAATTCCTTTACTGCCCACACTGGGACGAGAGTTGGAAACATCTGTAGAGAGTTTAGGTTGGCTTTTTAGTTTTTATGCGCTCTCAGCTGCGCTCTTCAATCTTCTCTTAGGTCCTTTGTCAGATCGTTTTGGAAGAGTTGTATTTATCCGTCTTGGATT